>JAISNI010000204.1 GCA_031276295.1 Treponema sp. | reverse complement strand
GGGGTGAGCCGCTCGACGTTTTATACGTATTACAAGGACCAGTACGAACTTCTGGAACAGATGGAAGAAGAAACGTTTATTGAATTAGACAAGGTTATCAAAAAATACAATCCATCGGGAGCAATGCCGACGGCAAAGGAATTGACCGCGCTGCTTGAGGATGTTCTGCACTATGTTGCCGGGAACTACCACTCAATTCAGGTGTTCCTGAGCGAAAACGGCGAAAGCGGGTTTCAAAGAAAAATTGCCAAATTTCTCACCGACCGAATACGGCAGTTCAGGAATACCGGCCAGTCTAAAACGCTACCGGATGAACAGACGCTGAATTACTGTTCCGCCTTTATGCGGGACGGTTGTATCGCCATTATTCAGAAATGGCTCAAAAACGGTATGGACATGGGTATCAGTGATATGGCGAAGCTGCTTGCCCGCCTAGTGCGGGGGGTACTCGTTTGAGGGAGAGGGGTTAATGGGAAATCAACAAATTCGCCCTGAAGCTCCCCCGCGAACCGGTGAGCGGGGTCTTGGGTATTAAACCCCTCAACACGAATAATTTTTTATTTACGGTAGTCCACGAGCGTATACAGTTTTTGAAGCCTCTGTACGAAGCATATAACGCATACTGCAAACGACAGCGAAGGGAGGAGACCGCGCGCGGGAACGCACAGCGGCGGATGAAGTGGAAGGAACGGATACACGGCCTGGCAGCGGCACGGGGAAAAAGAAGGACGGGCGGCGGTACGCCGTAACCATTCACGGTAAATTAATTTCCTCCTCCTCTTTATCTCTTCCGGTATCGTCAGCCCCTCTTCCAACGGCTGGCTGTCCACTTCCTCCACCTTCGCTATCAGTTCCACTCCTTCCTTCTCCGTTTCCTCTATCATCTCTACCGCCCGCTTATAGCCCATCGCGCGGTACTTGCTCGCGTTCGCGTGTACCTTCGTCCCGGCAACGCTGATATTCCCTACCGTACAAAGGCTTTTTTGAGCAGGGCCAAATCCAGTTCAGGGTATACCGGATACCGTGAAAGGAGCTTCTCCACCCGGTCCAGAGCTTCGGCCTTTGCCGCCGGATCAATCACATACCGGGCTTTGCTCTTTCTGGACGGGATCTTTGGATCGGATGCCGGGGCCGTATGCCTGAGTACCAGGGAAATTATATTTCCAATTTCCGCGACATCATCTTTACCCATACCCAGGGTTGTTACCGCGGCGCTGCCTATGCGCAGGCCGGAAGTATACCAGGGGCCGTTGGGATCGCGGGGCAGGCTGTTCCGGTTAAGGGTGATGTTACATTCAAGCAGCGCGCTTTCCGCCTGCCTGCCCGTGATCCCCAGATTGCGTACATTCACCAGGAACAGGTGGTTGTCCGTACCGCCGGTAAGCACCTCAAGGCCGTTATTCATGCAGGAAGCGGCCATAGCCTGACAGTTCTCCACAATACGCCGAGCATAGTCCTGAAACTCAGGTTGTCCCGCCTCCCTGAATGCGATGGCTTTGGCCGCGATGACATGCGGCAGGGGGCCGCCCATCGTAAGGGGGCAGCCCTTGTCCAGGGCTTCGGCAAATTCCGCGGTAGAGAGCACCAGGCCGGCCCGCGGCCCGCGGAGGGTCTTGTGGGTAGTGCTGGTAACGACATGGGCGTGAGGCACGGGATCGTAGTCGCCGGTAAACACCTTGCCGGCAACAAGTCCCGCAAAGTGTGCCATGTCCACCATAAAAACAGCCCCGGCCTTATCGGCAATTTCCCGCATTCTGGCAAAATTAATCTTACGGGGATAGGCCGAATAACCGGCCAGCAGGATGAGGGGCCTTATCTCCAGCGTCTTTTTTTCTATATCGTCATAATCCAAAAGACCGGTCTCAGGGGAAACCGAATAGCTGTAGACATCGAAGATATGGGCTGAAATATTGTAGCGGTACCCGTGGGTAAGGTGTCCGCCCGAATAGTAATCAAGCCCAAGCAGGCGCTGCTTTCCCAAATCCGCCTTGAGTTCCTTCCACTGGGCATCGGAAAGTTTGTAAAGGTTGCTCTCGCCGTATTTCTTCAAAGCCGGCGCCTCGACCCGTGCGGAAAGAATAGCCCAATAGGCAAGAACATTCGCATCCGCGCCGCAGTGAGGCTGCACGTTGGCGTATTCCGCATTAAAGAGCTTCCGCGCTTCCGCCGCAGCCAGGGATTCAACTGCATCCACATTTTCGTTCCCCGCATAGAAACGATGATTCGGCATTCCTTCCGCGTATTTATCGGTTAAAAGGTTTCCCATAGCAAGCTGAACAGCCAGGGAACAGTAATTTTCGCTGGCAATAAGTTTAATCCGCTTCCGCTGGTTCTCAAGTTCCCTTACAATAGAAGCTGAAATTTCAGGAGAAACCTTTGCCGCCTCCTCCAAATTACAAAGATAGGCCAGAAATCCGGGGATCACTTTTTCAGGCTTAACGGTACTCAGGTATTCTCTCACAGGGCTTATGCTCATGTTTACTCCAAATTGATGATATAGATAAGCATACCCTTAGAAAGACAGGGAATTCAAGGGGAATGCGGCGATTTAACAGTTATCCCCAATCATAGAGGGCTCAACAGCGTCCAAGTCCGCTTGCCATAGGTTCCATCCTCTGATACCTGAACCTGTCGAGCGGCCAGGGGCTACCATTCCCGTGGGTTTGACCCCGCGGGGTTCTCTATCGTTACCGTATCCCCCGATTGCAGTATCACGTAGAACCCCTTCTTCTGCGCATATACCTTCACGTTATCATTAACCACCGCTCCCGCCACCGCCCCTAAAAATTTGCGCGTATCCCCCCGGGCATCGGCATAACACCGCAGTTTCTCCATCCGTTCAAGGTGTTCATCCACATCTACTATTCGTAACTGCGTTTTAACCTCTATCGCCAGAACATATTCGCCGTTTTCCAGCAGTGCGTCTACTTCCGTCATAATGTTTCTATTTTTGTCTTTGATACGCACCTCGATGCCCGTTTTGGAAAATTCATACCCCAGAGCATTAAATTTCTCGTTTATGTTAGCCAATACCAGATGTTCAACGACTATTCCTAATTTGTTCCCCAAATTACCCGCGATACGTGAAGCCTCCTTTATTTCCTTGTCCGTCTCCTTCATTTGCTGAGCAGTTTCCTTCATTTGCCGGTCCGTCTCCTTCATTTGCCGGGCGGTTTCCTGTACTATCCGATTGGTTTCCTGTAATATCTGGTCGATTTTCCACATCCTCTCATCGGTTTCCCGCCATTTCCGGTCGGTTTCCTGCATCCTCTCATCGGTTTCCCTCATTTGCCGGGCGGTTTCCCGCATCCTCTCATCGGTCTGCTTCATTTGCCGGTCGGTTTCCTGAAACATAGCCCAAACGCTTTCAAATGTCGGATGCTCTACTACTCTTGGTATATTTTGTTCATCCATATCATCCTCCTAATGCCAAAATATCCGTTGAACGTGAGGTACGGCAGAGAGAAAAGTCCGCAATTACACGAATTAACGCTAATTTTTTGTGAATAATTCGATAAAATCAGCGTTAATTCGCGGGCCTTATTCTTTCATCCAATTTACGTTCAACATGTTCATTATAAGAAGAAAGCGCCGTTTTTGGTAATAGAAGCCGCGCCGGTTTCAGGGCAACGGCACTTACTTTTTCGTGATAGAATAAAAGCCAAAGAACCCACGAGGGAAGGAAACATGAAACTATCAGAAAAAGCGGTCAGGCGAATAAAAGAACATCGGGGAGCGATTCGGTACGATGCTGCGCAAAGCCCTTATTCGGGCTGCAAAAACGCCGCCAAAAGCCGAAACGATAAGTATGACTATCGAAACCAAACGTATCATCCAGGCCGTAAAAGCGGTGCCGCCGGGCAAGGTATCGAGCTACCGCGATATAGCGCTGGCCGCCGGACTTCCCCACGGCGCGCGGCAAGTCGTCCGGATACTCCATTCCATGTCCGAATCCCAACATCTCCCCTGGCATAGAATCATCAAAGCCGACGGCAACATAGCCTTACGGGAAGGGGCCGGACGGGAACTGCAAATAGCGCTACTCCGCGCCGAGGGGGTTGAGGTAACGGACGCGGGACACGTCTCCTTCAGGGGTAAGGGATGAGGCGCCGCATAAGCGCCGCCTGCTTTTTCTGCATGTATTTACATATAAGTGAAGAGAGGCTACTTCTTTTCCCCCGCGGCTTCTTCTTTTTTAGCTTCCGCCTTGTCTTTAATATCGGCGATGCCTATAAAAACGGCAATAATGCCTATGAACACCGCTATAACCGGCAAGGCGCCCCTCAAAAAAATGAGTACGTCATTCCACCAGCCCAAACCAAACGGCGTAGCCGCAAAAACGGCGGCAACCATTATCAAAATACCAAAAATTAAAGCTTTCATACTGTCCTCCAGCTTGGAAGGCGGGGGTATCCCCGCCGATGTTATAAATTTCCTCTCCAACGAAGAACCGCAGAATTCTGTTCTGCGGTATCTTCATTAACGCCGGTATTTTCGTATCACCATAATCAAAAATGCAGTGATAAAAAACACACTGGGAAGATTGGGAAGCATAATAGACGCCAAAGTACGGCTGCCTATCATGATGATACCGGTTTCTATGATACCAAATTCATTCAGTATTGAATAGACGGTATTAATATACGCCGCAATGGTCCCAATCACCATAAGCATCCAGGATATATCCCTTGTTTTTGACCAGAGCATAATAGCAAAAAAGGCCGCTACCGCCCCCAAAAAGAGACCACTTGATATAAAGATTATTTCCCCGCTGTCCATATAGATAGTATCGCCATTTATCGTAAATTTTGTAAGGGGTCGCCCGGCAGTTTACAGGAACGGACAGATCATTGTTTTTCAGCGCTTGTTGTTCAAAAACTGAAGTTGTTAAACAACTCTATTCAATCACCCACTCCCCCAGGGTCCGCGTTACGGGATCGAACACCGCCCCCACCTTGACCAGTTTGCGTCCTGCGGCGCTAAACGGGACAAGATAGCCCCTGCCGTCTATCTGCTTTAAGGCTTCCTCCGCGGTTCCCCTCCCCGTCAGCTTGAATTCAAAGCAGTAAACCGCCGTATCGGTTGCCACCACCAGATCGGCGCGGCCCGCCGCGCTTCGCATTTCCGCCTGGGTAAATTCGCCCATCAGGGTAAACACCACGTACATCAACATCTGATAATGCCGTTCGGTTTTATCGTTTAGTTCGTAGGGAATCCCCGCAAAAAAGCCCTTGAGCCGGTTCATAAAAGCCTCCGTATCACCCCGATCCAGATCCTTGATAAAATTTTTTACAAACACCCCCTGAATGTCCCGGGGGCGGGGGGCATAGCCGGGAAGCAGGGACTTCAAAAAACCGTATTTTACTTCTTCGTTGGGAAACCCCAGGGTATACTCATCGTACTTATCGTTGTAACCTGTAATGGTAAGGTATCCCGATTGATAGAGGATGGACGGCGGATAGGGGGCTTCCGGGCGATAGTCGTCAAGTGTCTGCCGCTCAACCGTAATGCCGCCGCTCAACTGCCGCAGGTCAAAATCGTTCCGTTTCAATAAGTCCACAAGGAAGGCCGGCGTCCCGGTTTGATACCAATAGTATGCAAAGTCCTGTTTCACGAGGGTATTAAGCACGCTGAAGGGGTTATATACCCCTCCACTTACGGTGGAATTTTCACCCCCGCCGGATTCGCCTTTGGAAAAATGATAGCCGTTGTAGCGCTTCCGCATTTCGGCTCTTATTTCAGCGGAGGGCTTCTTCTTCTTTTCCGCAAAAGCTTCAATCTCCGGGCCGAAATTGCCGGCAAGTTCCGATTCGGTTATCCCGCAGATGCCGGCAAAGGCCGGTTCTTCGCTGATGTCCCTAAGCTGGTTCAGAGTACTGAAAATACTTACTTTGGAAAATTTGGTTACACCGGTAAGCAGCACAAAACGCAGCCACTGATCCGCAGCCTTGAGGACGCTGTAAAAGCCCTGGAGCCGCTCCCTGATCGCTCTATGCAGTTTGGGCTTTTCCAGGGTGTCGGTGAGGGGTTTATCGTATTCGTCTATCAGAACCACCGCCGCGTTTTTTGTCTGTTCACAGGCCCGTCTGATAAGGCCGAAAAACCGCGCGTCCGGGGCGTCCTCCGCCGCGTCCTTCCCCCAATGCTCTTCAGAAACACGCAGATTGGAAGCGAGCCGGGAATCAAGGCTTTCCACGCTTTGATAGCTTGTCCCGGTCAAATCCAAATGGAGAACGGGATAGGGCTTCCATTCCTTTTCCAAATCAGCAATGGCAAGCCTTTCCCTCCCGGCTATAGCCTCGAAAAGCTCCTGCTTCCCCTCAAAATAATACTTGAGGGTCGAAACCAAAAGGCTTTTCCCGAAACGCCGGGGCCGGCTGAGAAAATAGGGTTTTCCTTCACTGACCATGCGGTGTACGAACAGGGTTTTATCCACATAGATATAGCCTTCCCTGCGGATACACGCAAAATCCTGAATACCTATAGGTAGTTTTCGAGCGGTCATACGTTAAGTATAGCAAAAAACAAAGAATGTAACTATTCAGGCGGGCGGCACCCCTTTGTTAAAACATTGGAGAACAAGAAAAGTACTGAAATTACGCTACGGCTGAATAGTTACCGTTCACTTTCAATTCCGGCGCGGACTGCCAGGAGCTTTGCAAGCTGGGCTTCCTCGCCCGCGGAAAGGCCGGACGGTAGTATGAGGGGCTGATCCCTTACCGGGGGAAGGAGGAAGCCGCCTTCAAGGAAGCGACGGAAGAGGAGCGCGTAGCTTTCGTCCGTCAAATTTTCAGTGTAGATGCAATAGATACCCCGCCGCCGCCATGCGCCGCGGGAGATACTTTCGGTTATACGCTTGTAATGGGGCCGGCCCCGGTTGCGGGCGGCAATAAGATCGTAAATACTTCGGGTAAGGGCGGCAAGGATAAGGGGGGGGGAGAGATTTGAAGGCGGAAAGACGCTTTCCAGGCCGCTTTCCGGGGCCAGTACTCTGGGGCCGAGGGGCAGGGGCAGAACGGGAACCAGCAGGGGAGGCGTTTTTTCGGGAGGCGTTTCCCGGAGGAAGGGCCTCCAGAGAGACAGTACGGGAATATCGGACGGGGGAAAAGGCGCAAAGGCGGGATCGGGGAAGGCATTCACGGCCTCGTTCCGATAACCGGCCTTGAGGAGAGCGTTCCTGAGAGAGAATTCATCCACATAGAACCGGAAGGCTCTGCCGGGAAGCAGAACGGAAAGGGCCTTTGCCAGACGCCTTTCCTGCGGATGCGGAAAGGGCGCAAAAAGACCGCGTTCGGCGGTATTTTTCAGTTCGCGCAGAACCTGCGAAGGGGTATGCCCAAGCACCGCCTCACCGCCGCACTGCCAGAGGTCTACCAGACGTTTGCTTTTAGGGCATAGCTTCCTGTCCGCACCGGGGTTCCCGCCAAGGTAAAGCCTGAAACCGCGCGCCCTCAGTACCGGCGGCATCTGCCGGAGAAGTTCCCCGCCTCCGAAAGAAGGGTACGTTTCAGTCATCTTTAACCTTTACCAGAAGGGAACTTTGGCTTGCGCTGGGGAAACGGATCTCATGCCCCGTATCAAAATGGACATGGATCAGCGGGCCCTCGCCGGTTTCGCGTATACCGGTAACCGCACCGTAACCGTAATCGTCATGGAAAAGCCGCTCCCCGACCTGCCAGCGGCCGTCGGAAGAAACCTTAACCCCAGATTTTACGGAAGTTTTACCGTAAACGGCTCCCGCGTCTTTACCGAATCGCGCGGCCGCCGGTCCGGGCCGCACGGGGGGATCCTTCCCGGGCGCGTTTTTTAGGGCTCTGAACGCGGAAGGTGCCGTTCCTATGACCCGTAACGCGGAAGGATCGATTTCGGTAAGAAAGATGCTGGGGTTCATGTACTCAATGCTGCCGTACATACGGCGGACGGCGCATGAAACAAGGTACAGTTCATCCATCGCGCGGGTAGCTCCGACATAGAAAAGCCGCCGTTCCTCCTCAAGCTCATCGTCCTTTTTGTCCTCGCGGGGGAAAATCCCCTGTTCAACGCCGGTCATAATGACCCGCTTGAATTCAAGGCCCTTGGTGTTGTGCAGGGTGATGAGGCTTACCCGATCATCATCGGCTTCCCCGGCGGCAGAGGCTTCTTCAAGGGAACGATCCAGTTCTATGTGTTCAAGAAATTCCAGCAGGCCGCCCTTCGTCAAGGGGTAAAGACTTGCGGCATTGACCAGTTCCTGAAGGTTCCCTATACGCTGATTCGCCGTAATCTCATCATGGGACGAGTGGTATTCGGCGAGGCCGGAATCCTCGATAAGACGCGCGACGCAAAACGAAAGCCCCTGCCCTGCCCTTACAAGCGCGGTTTTGGACTTTACCGGCGGCTTTTTCCCCGAAGCCTTTCGGGAGCGCTTCCCCCGAACCGGATCGGCTTCGTCCGGCTTGCCGGTCTTTTCAGCCGCGCCGGGTTCGGCCTTGCCCGATTCGGCGGATTGAGCTTCAGCGCCGCCGTTTCCCTCGTTTTCTTCGCCCGCTCCGCCATCCTCAAAGTCCGCGCCATCCGCATCAGGGGAACCGGAATCATCAGGCTCCAGTACGGACAGGCCGTTCTCTATGGCGGTAAAAAAGACCTTGAGGCCGACCCGGGCTTTGGCGGAAAGGCTTTCCATAATGCGCCGGCCCGCCGCCATGATACTACCGTTTAAGGCCGGATTGCCGGGAAATTCATCCGGGTAAGACGCGGCGCCGGCTTCCGTAAGCAGGCGGTCTACCGTAACGGACCCCAGGCCGCGGGCAGGCTTGTTCACCATACGGCGGAACGCGATCTCGTCCCGGGGGTTCACCGTGAAGGCAAGCAGGGCCAGGGCATCCTTCACCTCTTCCCGTTCGTAAAATTTGAGGGAACCAAGCACCCGGTAGGGGATTTTCCTGCGCAGGAATTCCGTCTCAAAACCAAGGGACTGGGCATTGGTACGGTAGAGCAGGGCCCAATCCGCATACCGGGCTGTTCCGGCGCTTACGGATTTTTCTATAAGGCTCGCGCAGTAAGCGGCTTCCTCGTCCTGGTCGGGAAGGAAGGCCAGCACCGGAGTCTTGCCCGTCCCTCTTTCGGAGATAAGTTTCTTGCCTAACCGCGAACTGTTATGATCGACCACCGACGAGGCCAGATTCAGGATGGGCAGAACCGAACGGTAGTTTCTCTCGAGGCGTATCACCTGGGCGCCGGGAAAACGCTCGGGGAATTCAAGGATATTCTTCACTTCGGCGCCGCGGAAACGGTAGATAGACTGATCATCATCGCCCACCACGCAGACACGGGTTTCGCCGCCGCATAGTTCTTTGAGTAATTCAAACTGGGCGACATTGGCATCCTGGTATTCATCTACCATGATAACCCGGAAACGGTCGGCGATACGCTCCTTCAGTTGGGGATTGCCGCGGAGTACTTCAACCGGTTTCTTGATAAGATCGCCGAAGTCTACGTTGCCTATCCGGGTAAGCCTTTCCTCGTATTGAGCATAGACTTCCCTGAAATGCTTCCGGTAATCAATACGCTCAAGTTCAGGGTCTTCAGGCGAGATAAAGTAGTCTTTGGCGCGGGAGATACCGTAGGCCATCTGCCTGGCGTCCGCCTTGGACAGATCGGGATCAATGATGGAGATAAGGGAAAGAACATCACTGTCATCGTAGATCACAAAACCGGGATTGAACTTGGCGCTCTTGCCGTAGTACCGCAGGAACCAGGCCCCAAACGAATGAAAGGTTCTCAGCATCGCAAAGCCGGCCCTGCCGTCGATAAGCCTGGCCCGGTCGGCCATTTCCCGCGCGGCCTTGTTGGTAAAGGTAACCGCCAGAATAGACCTGGGGTCCACACCCTTTTCCTTGATAAGGTAAGCTATCTTGGTGGTGATCACCCGCGTCTTACCGGAACCGGCGCCCGCAAGGATGAGCAGGAACCGGCCCGTATGGAACACCGCCTCCCGCTGTTCGGCATTGAGGAGGGCAAGATAATCGGGAAGAGGTCCGGTATTCATAGAACGCTTTCTAACCCCTTTTTTCCTCTATCACGGGCCTCACCAGGCGGAAACCCACATTGGTAACCCGCCCAAAGAGGTTGAAACCTTCACGGCAGGCTGAACGGAGGAACTCGCCGCTGTTATACCAGCTTCCACCGCGGAGTACGCGGTACTCGTTGACAAAAATATCCGTAGCGGCGGCCGCGCCCGCGTCATTTTCGCCGTAACTCCGGTACTCGTCCCAGCACCATTCCCAGACATTCCCGTGCATATCGTAAAGGCCGAATGAATTAGGCTCAAAAGCGCCGACTTCGGTTGTCGTCTGCCGGTAGATTCCCGTTTCGTTATCCGTATACGGGAAGTAACCGTTATAGTTGGCCATAACCGTCGTAATGGCAGTCCCGGTACTGAAAGGCGTTGCGGAACCTGCCCGGCAGGCGTATTCCCACTCGGCTTCGGTAGGAAGACGGTAACCGTCGGCGGAACTATCCCAAGTAACGGTTTCTCCGTTTATCGTATAGACAGGTGTAAGCGATTCCCGCCTGCTCAGTCTGTTGCAATATTCAATTGCATCATACCAGCTTACCTGTTCCACCGGCCGCGCGCCGCCCTTGAAATATGCGGGATTGATCCCCATCACCTCCCGGTATTCATCCTGGGTTACCTCGTATATCTTCATATAAAAATGCTCTATCCTTACACGGCGCCGGGGCCCCTCGTTATCCCGCCTGCCCGCCTCGGTTTCGGCGCTGCCCATCATAAAAACGCCGCCTCTGATATACACAAAACCTTCAGGGCTCAGCTCTCCAGGCGTCTGGGCCGATACGACAGGAAGGCCGGTACAACCGAAACATAAAAACAAAACCGATATTAAAAAGACGTTTCGATACATTTTCATTGGTATCCCCATTGTATTGTATAGAATATCCTGCAACACACAATTTTCTTAATTGCCGCCGGAACCTCACTTCAATTAATTCTAGCATATAAATCGCTTCTTGTGTATACTGTCGGTATGGGAAAAATTTTCGTGTTTGTAAACCAGAAGGGCGGTGTAGGAAAGACCACCTCGGCCATCAATATAGGCGCTTATTTGGCGCTGGAAGGGAAGTCGGTGCTTCTTGTGGATTTCGACTCCCAGGCAAATCTTACAAGCGGGGTCGGGATCAATGCCTTTAAGCCGGGTATTTACGAGCTTATCTCAGGCGGCGCAGGTTTTGATTCGGTGTTGCGGAAGACCGCGCTGAGCGGCCTGTCGGTCATTCCGGCAAGCATCGATCTTTCGGGCGCCGCGGTAGAGCTTATCGAGCAGAAAGGCAGAGAATTTTTCCTCAAGAAAGCGCTGGAACCGGCGCGGGATCGTTTCGATTATATTCTTATAGACTGCCCGCCCAGCCTCGGCGTTCTTACCCTAAACGGCCTCAGCGCCGCCGATGTGGTACTTATCCCTATGCAATGCGAATACTTTGCGATGGAAGGTCTCACCCTGCTCCTGCAAACCGTTAAGCGGATACAGAAAAACCTGAATCCTTCCCTCATAATTGAAGGGATATTCTTTACCATGTACGATTCCCGAACCCGGCTGGCCCAGGAGGTAGTCAGGGAGGTAAGCGCGTATTTCAAGGACAAGGTCTTTACGACCATAATTCCCCGGAATGTACGCCTCTCCGAAGCGCCCTCCTACGGCATGACGATTTCCCAGTACGACCCCCAGTGCAGCGGGGCAAAGGCGTACAGGAGCCTTGCTATGGAGGTAATGCAGCGTGGCGCTTAAACACGGACTTGGAAAGGGGCTTAATGCCCTGCTCCCTATTAATGACGAAGAAAGTACCGCATCTCCGCCGGACGCGCCTCAAGGCAAGAGCATCGAGGCCGCGGATGCCGGGGCCGGAAGCAGCGGAGCGGCGGGCGGCGCGGATAAGGTGGCTTCCGGTCGAGACCGGGGCGGGGGGGAGATCCGCATAGCCCTGGAAAAGCTCAGGGTAAACCCGACCCAGCCGCGCAGATCCTTTGATGAGGAAAGCCTGAACGAACTTGCCGCCTCCATACGGGAACACGGCGTCATAGAACCCATTATTGCCCAGGAAGCGGAGGACGGTTCCTACATCATCATCGCAGGGGAAAGGCGGACCCGGGCCGCGCGCCTTGCGGGGCTTAACGAGGTTCCGGCCGTACTCCGCAGTTACAGCGATGAGAAACGCATGGAAGTCTCGCTTATCGAGAATATACAGCGCCAGGATCTTAACCCCATAGAAGAAGCCTCCGCCTACCGCAGCCTTATGGACATGACCGGCCTTTCCCAGGACGAAGTTGCCGTAAAAGTCGGCAAGAACAGGTCTACGGTGGCAAACGCGCTGCGGCTGCTCAGACTGCCCCGCGCCATGCAGGAAAGCCTGGAAAACGGCGCGCTCTCGTCAGGGCACGCACGGACCATCCTTTCGGTAAACGATCCGGGAAAACAGGAGAGCCTTTACCGTGATATACTTGCGCACAGCATATCCGTAAGGGAAGCGGAAAAACGGGCCGCCAGGATGAACCAGGTGGAAAATGCGAAGCCTGCCGAATCGGACAAGGTTCCCGCAAACGCGAAGGGCCGCCGCGCGCCGGAACTGGACGCTATGGAAGAAAAGTTCCTGCGGGCCCTGGGAACCAAAGTGGTGATAGACGGGGATCTCAACAAGGGGACTATCCATATTGCGTATTATTCTATGGAAGATATGGAGCGGCTCTACGAGATACTGGGCCGGTAAAGACGGAACGGCATACAAGGGGGCATTTTATGACGCGGAAAAAGCTGTCGGTTAAACAGAAACTCGGGTTCGGCATTTTCGATCTCGGCGGGAATATGCTCTTTACCGTCATGGGGTTCTGGTGCCTCAACTACCTTACCGATACCGTGGGGCTGTCGGCGGCGTTTGCTGGAACCGCGGTAATGATAGGCAAGCTCTGGGACGCGGTTACCGATCCCGTGATGGGCTATATATCCGACCGCACACACTCGCGCTGGGGGCGGAGGCGTCCGTACCTGCTCTTCGGCGCGGCGCCCATGCTCCTGAGCATGTGGTTTTTTTTTACGAGTCCGGGAATTGTGAACCCTCTACTCCTTACCGTGTGGGCATCCCTTACGCTGATGCTTGTCAATACGGCAAGCACCGTCATCAATATCCCCTACTCGTCCCTTACACCGGAACTGACCGATGATTACCACGAGAGAACCAGCCTGAACGGATACCGCTTCGGCTGCGCGGTTTTCGGTACGATTATCGGCGCGGCGGCGGTGCAGCCCATAGTCGGCCTTTTCAAGCCCGCAGGCGCTTCCCGCCTGGAGTTTCTAAGTGCCCAGCGTACCGGATACTCGGTTCTTGGCTTTATTTTAGGCTCTCTTATGATGATCACGACCCTGCTTACCTTTTTGGGAACCAAAGAAAAAGCCCATTCAAAAGAGGACATACCCAGGGAAAAATTCTTCGCTACCTATAGAGCGGTGTTCATGAACCGGCCGTATCTCGTGCTGCTACTCACCTATGCGCTGCACCTGTGTGGGATTACCCTGCTTCAGGGTATCCTGGTTTACTACACCAAGTATATATTTAAACCGGAAGAAACGATTAATCTGTTCGGCGCCGTTTTAGCCCGGGAACAGATCACCACCCCGGCCATGCTCCTTCTCCTCCTTACCGCCATGATCTTCATTCCCGTATCGGTGCTGGTTTCAAAATACATAGGGAAAAAACGCACCTACCAGATATGCTTCGTTATTATTGCAAGCGCGTGTTTATTAATATTCGCCGTCGGCCATTTTATGGGGCCGGCCTTCTTCCTTGCTGTGATGATCTATGCAGGTATCGGTGTGGGTTTTAGCTATGTGGCGCCGTTTGCTATGGTTCCCGATGCCATTGAATACGATGCGGTTAAGAGCGGCGAGCGTAAGGAAGGCGCCTATTATGGGATATGGACCTTTATCGCCAAAGTCGGACAATCCCTGGCGGTGTTTATCTCGGGGTTCATCCTCGATCTGGGCGGCTATATTGCCGACGCGGTACAGTCAAGCGGCGCAATCAGGGCCATCAGGATCATCGTGGGGCCCCTCCCCGCGCTTATTCTTACCGGGGCGCTTATCCTCATCGCCTTTTATCCCCTGGACGAGAAAACCTACCGGGAGCTTATGGCAAAGGGGAAAGTATGATAACCGGATTTTCAATTATTTACGGAGGTAGTAATGGCAAGGTATATTTTGGCATTGGATCAGGGGACCACGAGTTCGCGGGCCATCCTGTTTGACGGGGACCAGAACATTATAGGGACGGAGCAGAAGGAATTCGCTCAAATTTATCCCAGGGAAGGCTGGGTCGAGCATGACCCTATGGAGATTTATTCTTCCCAGTACTCGGTGATGATGGAGCTTCTTACCCGCTTCAACATTGACGCCCATGACATTGCCGCCATAGGCATTACCAACCAGCGGGAAACGACTATCCTGTGGGATAAAAACACCGGCCTGCCCATCTACAATGCCATAGTCTGGCAGTGCAGGCGGACATCCGCCATCGTGGACGATCTGGTAAGGCAGGGGCTGGGCGATTATATACGGCGGACGACCGGCCTTGTGCCCGACGCGTATTTTTCGGGCACAAAGATAAAGTGGATACTTGACCGGGTTGAAGGCGCGCGGGAACGGGCGCGGAAAGGCGGGATACTCTTCGGCACGGTGGATACCTGGCTTATCTGGAAGCTCTCAGGCGGCGTTCATGTTACCGATTACACCAACGCCGGTCGTACCATGCTGTACGATATACACAAGCTCTCGTGGGATGAAACCTTACTTAAAGCCCTGGACATTCCGCGGGAAATACTGCCGGAGGTAAAGCCTTCAAGCTGTATCTACGGTACAACGAATATACAGGGCGCCGAGGTTCCGATTGCAGGAGACGCGGGAGATCAGCAGGCAAGCCTCTTCGGCCAGTGTTGTTTTGAAAAGGGCGAAGCAAAGAACACCTACGGAACCGGCTGCTTCCTCCTTATGAATACCGGCGCCGAAGCTGCGGAGAGCAGGAACGGGCTTCTGACCACTATCGCCGCAAGCCTTGAGGGACAAATCCGGTACGCGCTGGAAGGCAGCGTGTTTGTAGGCGGCGCGGTGATACAGTGGCTCAGGGACGAATTGCGCCTTATCACCGAAAGCGCCGATTCGGAGTACTACGCGCAGAAGGTTCCCGATACGGGCGGGGTTTACCTGGTGCCGGCTTTTACCGGGCTTGGTGCTCCGTACTGGGACATGTACGCGAGGGGCTGCATAATCGGCATTACCCGCGGAACCAAACGTTATCACATCATACGCGCCGCCCAGGAATCCATAGCCTATCAGAGCCTGGATCTGATACGGGCCATGGAAAAGGACACCGGAACCAAGATCGCCGCCCTCAAGGTAGATGGCGGCGCAAGCCGCGATAGCTTCCTCATGCAGTTTCAGACCGATATTATGGATGGAAAAATAATCCGTCCGGTTATACGCGAGACTACCGCGCTGGGAGCGGCCTGTCTTGCCGGCCTTGCCTGCGGCCTATGGAACGGCTTGGACGAGATCCGCGCAAAATGGCAATGCGATACCACCTTTGAACCGCAGATGGAGAAGGCACGGCAAGAAAAACTTATCGCGCAATGGCACAGGGCGGTGGAGAGAAGCAGAGCTTGGGCGGAATAAGAGCGCCGGAGGGCAGAACGGTTCCGTCCCGCCTTTTCCATACCGTAATTTTACACTATTACCTGTTTCGGGGGCCAACAGCATTGACTAAGCAGATGATTTCTTTTAATATTATGATGTAATTTGTTGGGCGCTGACGCGTAGCGCATTTATTCATAAAACACCGCTTAATGCGGTGCCTTTGCCGGCGTGGTGAAATGGCAGACACGGTAGACTCAAAATCTACTGTCCGTGAGGACATATCGGTTCAAGTCCGATCGCCGGTATATGTAATTCCTTAGAAAAAATGAACTCGGTTGATTCAACAAACAGATAAGGCGTCCCAGTGCAAGGCCGCCTATTCCGGCAATAATGATATTCCGTAAACCGCGTGCTTTCGCTACTTTGGTTTCGGCTTCCAGTTTTATAGTATCTTCCTGAAGCTCGCAGTTTGTTGCGCTTCAGCGCAAAATCGTATAAAAATTCACGGAAGTGAATTTTTATACCTTACAAACTGCATAAGCAACCCCGATTATCGGGATTTTTTGTATAAAGCGGACCAAAGGTCCGATGCAAAAAATCCACAAGTGCAACAGGCTGCTCGGCGTTCCACTCATCATTTTCCTGCATCCGCCGGCCGATATGGTCGTTGCAGGTTTCTAAGTTTGATATTCTTGTCAACGAGGTCCCGTGCAAATCGGTCAAGTTCCGCAAAGATGTCTTCGACTGTTTTGCATCGTTCAAGGCCGTTTGCAAGTCCTGCCGTAATACTGTCAATCCCAATTGTGCAATTATTAGGGGAGTTAATTATAGTATAATATATAGTAGAAGGAGGCATACATGGTGTTCATTCCCCGTAACGAGCTTGAAAGGCTTTGTAGCGGTATTTTTTACAGTTTAGGATTTTCAGAAGAAGAAGCGGGGGATTCCGCCAGGATACTTGTTGCCGCTGATGCCCGCGGGATAAGGAGTCATGGGGTTGCGCGGATAAAGCGCTATGTGGACGGGATCAGGGCCGGCTTTATCAAGCCGCGTATTGAACCGGAAACTATCCGGGAAACGCCTATTTCCCTGGTTTTAGACGGACGGGGAGCGATGGGGCTTTCCCTGAGCAAGAGGGCCATGGAAAAGGTGATGTCCAAGGCTGAAACAAACGGTGTAGGCGTATGCAGTATACGCAATTCCAATCATTTTGGGATTGCGGCGTACTATGCGGAAATGGCCGCCAAACGCGATATGATAGGCATATCCATGACCAATACCGCTGCTCTGGGCGTACCGACCTTTGCGCGTAAGGCCGTGTTCGGTACGAACCCTATTGCCTTTGCCGCCCCCGGTCTGGACGGTCAGATGTTCAGCCTGGATATGGCTACGACGACGGTTACGCGGGGTAAGATTGAGGTATACCAACGTGAAGGAAAAAAACTGCCGCCTCTGTGGGCGGTAGACACGAAGGGGCGGATAACTACCGATCCGGTGAGCTTGCTGGACGATACCCTGCACCGCAGGGGCGGCGGCTTGCTCCCTCTAGGAGGGGAGGGGGAAATTGCCGGCGGTTACAAGGGCTACGGCCTTGCCGTAATGGTGGATATACTTACCGCGCTCTGTTCGGGCGGAACCTTTGGGGCTGATGTTCAGGATTCCGAGATTACGGCAGCCAGGGTCTGCCATTTCTTTATGGCACTCCGGATCGATCTTTTCAGACCGCCTGAAGATTTTAAGCAGGATATGTCCCACATGCTGAATGCCCTGAGCGCGCTTCCTCCGGTAGAAGCGGCGGAACGGGTCTATTATGCGGGTTTAAAGGAACACGAAGCGGATAAGCGCGCCGATACTGAAGGGGTGCGGCTTGAAGACGGAGTCTGGGAGACGCTCAAAGGCATTGCGGGGGAACTGCATATTAAGGTCTAAATTTCCTATCCTACGAAGATACCCAGGAGCCTACTCTTGGGTTCTTCGTTTTCTCACTTGTATGAAACAACATCTTTTTATATACTATAGTGCGAGAGGAAGATTGAACATGACCGGAAAAGAACTATTGAATGCCTTTACCCACGCTCATGCGGAGACGGTTTTGCAGCCGCTTTACGGTACGGATGGGGTTTCCCCTGCCCGGGAACGGTACCGCACGCTGCTTGAAGGTATGCTGAATTTAGGCGTATCCGCCGGGCCCAGGGATACAGCCTCAGGTTTCCCCTGGGAATTCCCCGAAGCCCGCGGGGATCTCCGTATCTTTACCGCGGCAGGCCGTACCGAACTGGGGGGGAATCACACGGATCATAACCGGGGCAAAGTGCTGGCCGCTTCCATCCAGATGGATCAGGCCGCTGTTGCCGCCCCCCGTAAGGACAAATGGGTTTTTTACCGTTCAACCGGTTATCCGGACGTGATTGTGGACCTTGGCAGCCTTGAGCCAAGGCCGGAAGAAAAAGGCGCTACCGAAGCCCTGGTACGCGGGATCGCCGCCGAATTTGAAAGGCGGGGCGTAGCGGTCAAAGGTTTTACCGCCAATGCCGATTCCACGGTGCTTTCCGGATCGGGGCTCTCCTCCTCCGCCGCGGTGGAGGTGCTTTTAGGAAAAATCTTTGATTCGTTTTACAATGACGGCAAAAGCGGCGCTCTGGAACTTGCCCAAATAGGACAAAAAGCTGAAAATAATTACTTCGGTAAACCGTGCGGCTTAATGGATCAGACCGCCGCCGCGTTTGGGGGGGCGGTTGCCATAGATTTTGCCGATAAAGATAAACCTTTAGTGCAACAGGTTGAATTTGACGTAACCGCCACGGGCTACACGCTGTGCATCGTTGATACGCACGGAAGCCATGCCGATCTTACCCCCGATTATGCCGCCATACCGCAGGAAATGAAGGCGGCGGCGGCATTTTTCGGTAAATCCGTACTTCGGGAAGTGGCCCCCCAACAGTTGATCCGGCAGCTTGGAGAGATGCGCGCAGCTTTAGGGGACAGGGCTATTCTAAGAGCGTTCCATTTCTTTGATGAAAACCGGCGGGTAGATGATATGATGGATATTCTTAAATCCGTGCAGGCGCTCTCAGACACGCGGAAAAAAGAGGAAACGTTTGACCAGTTTCTCAAAATGGTCAATGAATCAGGCCGATCTTCATGGGAAATCCTCCAAAACATCTATTCCCCCCAGCGTCCCGCGGAACAGGGCCTGAGCCTTGCCCTTACCTTAACCCGGCAATTTCTGAAGGACAAGGGAGCCTGCCGGGTTCACGGCGGCGGTTTTGCGGGTACCATTCAGGCCTATATCCCGCTTCTTTCATATACCTCGTATCGGGATACCATGACGGCGGTATTCGGTCCGGGCTGCGTTACCCCCCTCCGCATACGTCCCGTGGGGACCGCTGAACTTTTATTTTAGGAAGCAGGGGAACACCTTGCACGGCTCCCCTTTAAAGACTTCGGTAATTTGATTGAAAAGCCCATCTCCCTAACCGCGCGTCAGCTTCTTCATCCAGTTCCACTTGTTGAGCTTTACCACCGCAACCGCGCATTTAAGAATCTGATCGCATTTTAGGCAGGCAAAGACCACCACCGGAGGGAAGTGAAACACAAAGGCCGAAAGCAGTGCCGACGGGATGACGATTAACCAGACGTGAATAAGGTCGTTTATAAGGACAAAGGCGGTTGCGCCTCCGGCCCTGACGATGCCGGTAAGGACGGACATCTGATAGGCCGTGCCGACTATGGTAACAGAAAAAACCGCGAGAAATTGCAGCGCGTACCTGTGGGCCTCGCCGGATATATGAGGAAAACCCAAAGCCAGGATAAGATCCTTGGAGAGAAAGATGGCAAGGCCGGTAAAAAGGCCCACGGCCAGGAATATAAGCTGGAGGGTTTTTGCATAGAGCTTTACCAGTTCCCGGTCCCCCGAACCAACGGTACGCCCTATAATCACCCCCGAAGCATTGGCGATAGCGTAGACCATAACGCCTAAAAGCTGGTGCAGGTTTGCCGCTATGGTGTTGGCCGCAAGCACTTCGGTACCCAGACGGCCTAAAATAGCTATCTGGGCGTTGCCGGCAATTCCCCAGAGAATGTCCCCCAGAATAACCGGAATGCCGTATTTGAAAAAATCTTTGAGAATACCGGCATTATACAGGCCCAAGTCTTTTACCCTGAATTTCAGGGCCGTATCCTTAAACCGGACAAAGTGCACAGTAACCGCCATCTCGCTCAAACGCGCAATCACGGTTGCGATAGCGGCGCCCCGGACGCCCAGGGCAGGAAAGCCGAAATGACCAAAGATAAGAACCCAGTTAAGGAATACATTCACACAGAAACCGGTAAGGGAACTATACAAGCCTATCCTCGTATTCTGCACACAGCGCATGGACGCAAGGAGAACGGTATTGGCGCAGAAAAACATGTAGGAAAAACAGACTATTCCGATATAGCGCATACCTTCGGCTATAACGGCTTCCTCACCGGTAAAGAGCCGCAGAATCCGGGCGGGCAGCAGGATAACAAGAACAGTAAAAAATATACCGACCGCCAGGCCAATCTTGAGGGCAATGGATATTACCGCCTTGGCGTTGGTAATATCCTTTTTGCCTATATACTGGGCGGCAAGAATAACCAGGGCGGCGCTTATCCCTACCGTAAGCATATAGAGCAGCCACTGTACCTGGTTTGAAATAAACACACCCGAAAGGGCTACATCCCCCAGGGACCCGACCATAAAATTATCCGCAAGCCCAATCCCGTAGGTAATAAGATTCTGAGCGGCCAAAGGCACGGCAAGGGCCGCTAAGGTACGGTAAAAATTCCTGTCGCGAATCACACTAATCGTTCCATCCTTCAGGATAGAGGATAACCTGTGCGGGGCCAGTTTTCAAGAGCTCACGGCACATAGCCTGAATATCAGCCGGCCTTACCGCCCTGATTATCTCAGGCCGCTTGTTGAGCCGGTTAAGGGATACCTCAAACAAGACCGATGAATTAGCGTAGCTCTGGGCTATATACATATTGCTCTGCATGGAATTTTCGTACTCTTTTAGAAGAGCTTCCACGGATTTATCAAAGACATCCTGGTCAACCCCCTTATCTGCAAGATCGGCCAGTTGCTGCTGTACCGCCGTGCTGAGTTCCTGCACCCGCTGGGGATCGCAGTAAAAGTACACGGAAAGGTTCTGTTCCCCCCTGGGGATAGGAGAAATGGATGCCTGAACGCCTATCGAATAAACGCCGCCGAGTGTTTCGCGTATTTCCTCCGTCATAATAATATCCAGATACTCTGAAAGAACGGCCGCGGCCTGGCTCTTTTCTTCGCTGTATTCCGCCCGGCCGAACCAGCCCATAAAAACCATGCCCTGCTCTTCCTTGCCTTTATATATACGCTTTTCTATCCTGCCCGGACGGCCTTCCTGCAGATCCGTCCAGGTATTCCATGTTGTAGCGCGGGGGATAGATGCCAGATAGGTCTGCGCCAACTCCTTCATCTCTTCAAGGTTGATATTGCCGGTAAAAACAAAGGTATAATCGGCAGGGTTCATACAGGTTTTGATATAACGCATTGCCTGTTCTACAGAAACCCGATCAATATCTGCAAGTTCTCTCTGTTTAAACCGGGGGTGATTATCATACATAACGCTGGTTATTTCACGGTTAAAAACCGCTTCGGGGTCTTCTTCCTGCCAGGCAAGGTTGGTCCGGTACTGATCCAGCAAGGCCTTTGCCGTATCGGCATCGATTTTGGGCTGGGTAAATTCAAGGTAGAGCATTTCAAAAAGGGTCTTTATGTCTCTGGTTGTAGCTGCGCCTTGAAAACCCCGGTAGTAGTTTGCGTTCCAGAAGGTAAAAGAAACCTGTTTACCGGCAAGTTTTTTAACAAGTTCAGGCTGTGAATAGGGACCAAGCCCGGATGCGGTAAGCATTTCCGAGGCAAGTTTTGCTGAAATATCCTCACTTTCCGGTACGCTTGTGGTTCCTCCCCGGGCCATTGCATAAAAAACGATCTCATTATTCCGGTTCCGGGTCTCTTTAAGGATAATTTTTGCCCCGTTGCTTAACTGCCAGATGGTTGCGCCGGTCTCCGCATCGCGGGTTTCTGAAATCACGCTCCCCTTTGGGGGCTCCGCTTCAAGCAGTTCTCCGCTCAGCGCGGCGGACTCGCGGGGACTGATATCGGCTTTGGCCGCCTCGGTAAAAATCTCCCGAACACGCTCTTTGGAGGGCAGGCTTGCGGCCTCCGCGTCGGGGGCGATAACGAAGACCGTACAGTCATCGTCTACAAAATAATCCTTTACGGCGGCGGCAATTTCCGCTGCGCCTATACCGGGGAGCAGGCGCGAAACCGCGTCCAGTTCCCACTCAATATCCGTTATACTCTCCCCGTTAAGAAAATGAGCCATAAATCTATGGACATAGGAGCGGGATTCCTGCCGGTCCTTTTCAGAAGCCATCCTTTCCAGCATTGAGACGAGGTTTAGTTTGGCATATTCCAGTTCGGAATCGGTAAATCCGTAACGGACTACGGATTCCTTTTCCAGAAGCAGTTCTCTGAGGGAATTTTCAGCAAGCCCTGTTTTAGCCTGGGTTCCCAGGACATAAAACCGGGCGGCGCTCCCGAAATTCCAGGTGCCGCCCCCGGACTCTACATAGGAAGTTTCCGGGCGTGAGGCGGCTTCGCTGAAACGCAGGCTCAGCATAGTATCGATAAGGTTGTCGATCACACCCTGCCGGTAAGTTCCCAGGGTAGCTTGGGCGGTTTCGTTCGTGCGTTTGTAATAGATGTTAAAGCTGGTAAAGGTCAATTCAGGGTCGGTTATCACTTCAACATGAAAATTACCCTTTTGAGGCGGAGGAAGCGGGTATTGAGGCCGGTTTGTAGGCTGTTTTGGCGCGGGTATCGTAAAATGATCTTTTAACTCCGCTTCCAGAGCTTTTCCGTCAAAATCGCCCACAAAGATAAGGGCCATATTATCTGCCTGATACCACTTCCGGTAGAAATTTACCAGGGTTTCCTTTGGAGCGTTTTCGATAACCTCCCGCAGACCTATAGGATCGCGCTGGGCATAGGGAGACCCCCGAAAGATGACCGGTAAGAGTATCTTGCTTACACGATCCATAGCGCCAAGCCCGGTACGGTACTCTTCCATAATAACCTTCCGCTCCCCATCAATATCCTGCGGATCAAAGGTAATGGCATGGGTCCAGTCGTCAATAATAGCCAGGGCTTTGTCGGGGATTCTCTTACGGCCGTCCTGCTGCTCCACCGGAACTTCTATGCCGTAGACCGTTTCGTCAAAAGAGGTATAGGCATTGGCATCCGCGCCGAAGCGCATACCCAGTGAACGGAGGTAGTTGATAAGCCCCATCTTGGGGAAACGGCTGGTACCGTTAAAGGCCATGTGTTCTACAAAGTGGGCTAACCCCCGTTCTTCCTCGGTTTCCAGAACCGATCCCGCGTTTACCGCAAGGGTTAGGTATGCCCTGTTTTCCGGTTTTGTGTTTTCCAGAATGAAATACCGTAAACCGCTGGGGAGGGTTCCGCGTATGAGCTTTGACATAAGAGGTACAGGATCGGAGCTTTGACCGAGTCCGCCGAAATCCGTCTTCTGCACTGCCGTAGAATCCTGTGGTTTTGCGGCGCCGGCACAGGAAAATAAAAATACGCACAGGCTTATAACGGCTAAAATCTTTAAAGTACAATGCTTTATAGAATGGTTAATATTCATGTTTTTAAATATACTAATAATATAAAATTTATGTAACTGCGCGGCCGATTATATACGAATTTCTTCATTTTCGTTCTTCATTCTCAGCTACTTGAGGCTTACGCGGAAATCTTACCCTAATCGGCCGAAATCTTTTACAGACCTCTTGCTTAAATGTCTTTTTTCAATAATATTTATTTAGTAAAGATAATATAGAAGGAAGGTATCTTATGAGATTGTTAACCCGATCCGATTTTGACGGTTTGGCCTGCGGAGTGCTATTGGAATATCTGGGATTGATTACCGAATGGAAATTTGTGCATCCAAAAGATATTCAGGATGGAAAGGTACAGGCGACGGATAATGATATACTTGCCAATATTCCTTATGTCCGAGGGTGCAAGCTATGGTTTGATCATCATTCCAGCGAAACTGAACGGCTTGGTACTAGAACGTATTTTGAAGGGGTTTCCCGTGAAGCGCCGAGTTGTGCCCGTGTTATATACGATTATTACGGTGGGGACGCAAAACTAGGCCGTTTTGCCCGTATGATTGAATATGTGGACAAAGTGGATTCCGGTAACCTTACCGCCGATGAGATAGTCGACCCCAAGGGTTGGATACTGCTGGGATTTATAATGGATCCCCGCACCGGACTGGGCCGCTTCAGAAATTTTACCATCAGTAATTACGAACTTATGGAACTGCTTGCCAAGGCATGTATCGAAAAGAATATCGATGAGATTCTCACGATACCGCATGTAAAGGAAAGGCTTGATGTATACTTTGAACAGGACGGTCTGTTCAAAGAAATGCTCCGTAAGTACTCAAGAATTGATAAGAATGTTATTTTTAGCGATTTGAGGGGGGTCGACCCCATCTATGCCGGCAACCGCTTCCTTATCTATACGCTTTTTCCTGAACAGAATATCTCCGTATGGGTGATAGACGGCCGTAACAAAACAAACGCCGCAGTTACCGTGGGTTACAGTATTATCAACCGTACCGCAACAGTCGATGTGGGAAGTCTGCTGCTTAAATATGGCGGCGGCGGGCACCGCCAGGTAGGAACCTGTCAAATCGATTATGCCGATGCGGATAGAGTTATACAAGAGATAGTAGAAAAGTGTAAGGGATAAGCCTCCGCCGAGCAGCACGCTACGGTATCTTGGATGGATAGAATGTATTGTACCTGCGGGGGCCAACGTTGAGCCCCCGTATTTTTTTCACCTTGTCACCTTGTATTGATCAATATTTCATTGCCTAAATTCCGCGCAAAGGCTGCAATGTCTGCTCCCGATAACGAGGGAAGAGGTATGTTCCGTCTGACCAGGCTGATTCCGCGGTTGCCGTCATAGAGTTCGCAGTACGTTTCCTGCCCGTCAAAGTTGACGGTAAGTCTAAAACGGGCTTCCCAGTTCATCCCGCCGAACAAAGATTCAAACAGCGAACCGCCTGTATTTACCGGCTCAAAACCGGCCTGGGCAACGGCCTTCCGTATGTGCCTTTCCGTTTTGTCTCTATTTCCGCCGGTCCCCGCCGTTTCAGAAAAGCCTATCTCGAGGGTTACCGGCAGCTTAATGCCTGCCTGACGGAGCGCACCCCGGTTAAGGGCAAAGAGCCGTTCCGCGGCATCGTAGGCTTCAGCCTTCCAGCCCCGGCGTATTGTATTCCGGGCCAGTTCGGTATAGGCTTCCGCAATTACATCCCGTTGCCAGATCGGCTCAAACCGGTAAATTGCCTCTCGCAAAAGGTCCGTATTCCGCATTAATTTCCCTTCCTCAAGATCGTAGGAAGCCTCCGACTGCGGGATAAGGGAAACTTCGATAACACGGATCTTATTCAGGTAAGTCAATGCCCGGTTGGGGTAGGCTTCAAAAGCGTTGTAGTACTGGATCAGGGCATCCAGATGCTGGCCCTCCGTATTGTTCTCCGCCGCATACGCGTCTGCCGCCTCCAGGCTGTACTTCCGGTAGAGATACCGGTGTACCGAAGCCTTAAACCAGCAGCCAATCCGGCGGAAAAGGCTCCGTACTCTTTCCCCCACGGTTCCGGGGGTCTGTTCTTCTGTTTTTTCAAGGCCGTTGTAGGTCTGATAGAGGATCGAGTGAATATCCCGCTTGTACCGGACCGGATCAATGCCGTAGTTCAGCATCCAGGAGAGATCGCCGGCGCGCAGGCATTCTTCCGCATAAAGCACGGCTTCTTCAAGACGGCCCGCAATCTGGTAGGTCTGCGCAAGGTTCACCTTGGAAAGCGGGGACGTATCCATTTCGTAGGCCTGCTGGTATTCCGCAAGCCCCGCGGCAATCTCAAGCTGGCGGACATAGAGTTCGCCCAGGGCAAGATGCCCGGATGCACGGTTTAAGGACGAGAGCGATGCCTTTGTTTCATTGAGGGCCAAATCGTACTGATAAAAGCGCGATTCCAATATGGAAAGGTTATAGTGGGCTACAGCCGCAAAGAGCTTGTCGTTTACCATTTCCGCCTCGTTAATAGCGGACAGATACCATTTTTTCCCCTCGTCATACTCAAACAGATCCGAATAAACGGTTCCCAAGGTCATAGAAAAGTCCGAATCGATGCCGAATCGTTCTATTGCCGATAGCAGCAACCGTTCACCGTCATTTAGACGGTGTATCTTGTAGTACATCCAGCCCAGATTGCCGATTGCGTCACGGTTATCGGGATCGATGGCAAGGAGCTTTTCCAGGTATTCAGCCGAGACCTGGTTTTCGTTCAGGTAACCGGCTGTCCGGGAAAGCCGGTAGAGCAATTCGGTATTATTCGGGCCAAGGCTTTCCGCTTTGCGGTACTCGTCCCAGGCAAGGCGGTATAGTTCGCGGTAAAAATAGAGATTACCCAGCGCCCACGGGAACCTGGCGTCATAGGGGAAAAGTTCTTCCCCTTGCGTATAAAGCTCTATGGCCCGTTCCCAGAATTCCGCATCCTGAGCGTCCTCAGCCGCACGGTAGACGGCATCGGCATCGGGCGGCTGCATCTGAGCTTCCGCTTCCCCAGCCAGGGAGAGGATCAGGCCGGTCGTGAGCAGCAGGACTATACCGCGGACAAGATTGTTCGGTTTACGGGGCCCGCCGCCTGAAGGCCCCATGATACTAACCAACGGCGGCAGCACCCAGGCAAGGAAACGCCTCCACGCCGGTACGTTCACCCTATAGGCCTCCGAGAAAACACGGTACTGATCCTGCATAAGGACCCAGTCCTGCTGCCGGTATTCGGGGGCAAAACGCGCGGCAGCGTAGAGTTCGTAAAGATGGTATATCTTGATACGGCATTTGGCATCCTGTTTCTTTGCCCATTCCGCTTCGGACAGGGACGCATCCCGTTTATAACCTGCCAGATTAAAACGCCGCTGTATATGGCGCCAAAGGCGGCGGCTCTTCTTCCGCGGCTCAGAGCTTAGTCCGGCCAGCATAAGGTTTCCTGTACGGAACAGCACAAATAGCAGGCCTATAACGATGATAATAAATGGAAGCCAAACCCGGCGGATAAAGACAAGGGCCCTTCTCTGTAAATTTTTCAGCAGCCTATTGGGATCGTCTTCTTCCTCTAAACCTTCCTTTTCTTTAAGCCGTGAATGATTTTCGAGTATTTCCTTCATAAGACGTTCAAAGAGTTCCGGCGGCACGCCGGAAGAAATACGGAATTCTTCGCCGGCGGCAAGTTCCTGCGAGGTCGGGTCATACTCAATCCAACCGTATTCAGGATAGTACACCTCTGTCCAGGCGTGGGCCATATCGCTGCGTACCGGATAATAGTCAAACGTATTGGTTTCAGGGTCAAGAAAAAAACCCGCGGCTACCCGGGCAGGTATACCCAGAGAGCGGACAAGCAGGGTAAAGGCAAAGGCATAGTATGAACAGTACCCTTTTTTAGATTCAAACAGAAAATAACTAAGTTGATCCCCATCCGCGGCGATTCCCGGTTTGAGACTGTAAAAATAGTCGCCGAATTTTAAATATTCGTAGATCGCCTGCACCTTTTCCCAGTAATTGTCCATGCCTTGAGTTATCTCCCCGGCAAGGGCCTCTATCTTCTCATCATGGTTATATTCGGTATACAGGGCATATTCTTCAGGGCTTAGGCCCAAAGCCTCCGGCCCCGGTTCTTCCTGTACTATTCGGATAAGGTCTATGGGGATAGCTTCGCTTGTAAGGCTTTCAACCGCATAGGCCGAACGGAAAGAGGATGCGTCCCAGGTTTCAAACGGCGTAACGGAAAGAGGCGCATTCATACCGATAAAAGCCGAACCGTCAAAATTAACAATGTAGTATTCCTGGTTCGTGATACGGCCCGAACTGATAGGCTCGGCCTCCAGCGCCGTTTTCCGTTCCGGCAGCTTTCCGGGATGGGCGGTCTCGTCCCAGGTTTCGGTGCGGAAAAAGCCCTGTTTTTTATTGTAGCCTGAAAGCACGTAACGGCGGAGCAGGATATGCTCATCATCGCTATCTTTCTTGACGATAAGCACAAGGTCGTCGTTCATGCTGATTTCGCTTTCCAACTTGAGAACCTGGGAAAAATCGAACTGGAAAAGTTTGGGCTCAAGAAGGCCGCCGCCCCGGTCTACGGCCCCTTCCTGGGAAGGACGTATAAAGAGTATACCTCCCAGGATAACCAGTAGCAGAACGCTTAAAGCGGCCATTGCACCTTCGGCCTTACGCAGCCGTAATTCCGGCGGTATAGAGAGGATTACCGATACGAGTTGCAGGAAGAGTACCGCAGTGAAGATCCCTATCATCAGGATAGGCCAGCGGTATGCCGCCATGTTTGCCGTAGAAGTGATGCTGAAAATCGTGAGCAGCAGCATATCGGATGCAATAATATCGGCGCGCAGGAACTTCCGCGAACGCAGAGAAAAAAAGGTGGAGACGGCCGCCCAATAGTAGGGAAGCAGGGAGACAAAATTGTTCCTGTCCAGGTTGAGGAGCAGCGAATCCAACTCCAGGGCAATACCGGAAATAAAGTAACGGGGAAAGGCAATAAAGAGGCGTACACACCAGGGGATCAGGGCTATGACAAGTACCGCCGAAAAAGGATGCAGGCTTAGCTTTGCAATAACGAGCGGGATAATAAAAGCCGCAAGCAGATTGACGATAAAAACCGGAGTATCGGCCAGATCGTTTGCCAAAAGCCGGAATTGATAGAGGATAATACATAAAGCCAGCGAACGGAAGATAAGAGAGGCGCCTTGCTTGCCAAACGGCGGGGGGAGGGAGGCTTGCGGCAAACCGCCGGAGACGGCCGCCTTTAAGCGTAAAATTTTATTTGGAAAAACATACTCAAACTGCATATAAACACCAACCTTAACGGTTGTGTACTTTGAGGAACTCTATATAACGTTTTATAGAGGATGTTTTATCCTGGGAAGGTTCGATTATAGAAAATCCTGCTTCAAAAGCGAGTTCGCTGCTCTTGATCCAATTTGCCTCAGCCCTTACCTCGAAAGGCTCAATATGCGCTAAAGGCGTAGGGATAATTTTAATCTTATATCGTTCCTTGGGCGTAATTTCCACATAGGTAACACTCTCAAGGCAGAGGCCCGGAACGGATATATTTTTCAGAAGACCTTCCCCTTCAAAACCGTCAATCGTAATACCCGCATCCGTATCATAGCGGAGGGTTTCGCGGTTCTGATAACTGGAAAACTGATCGTCAATTTCTTTTTTCTTCCTAAAAAACATGATAGTTTCTCCTCGAGTCTTTTTCTCTAGTACAACAGGCTACTATGTTTTATTCTGGGGCTTCATTATCACCTTACCCATTACTATCTTATTGGCCATCGTAAGAGATTCCGATATATGCTTGCTCACCGCCTGCACATCCATTACACTTTCGTTCACCTCCCGCGATGCTTCTTTTAACTCCTCAAATGTACCATGTATCACCACGCTCCCCTGCCGTATCTTCCCGCTCCCCCGCTTTACCTCTTCTATCATCTCCCTCATCGTCTTTAACGCTTCCAGTATCTGCACCCCATTCTTCGCCTCCGCTTCTATCGCACTGTTTATCGTATTAAACGAATCCCCCATCTCCCCTATCTTTATAAACATCGTGTTCATCATCTCGACCGTCTCCACCGATACCTGCCTCATCTGTACTATCGCTTCTTCCATCTTCCGTATCTCTTCGGTTATCGACGCCGATTCCTTGTTCGACAATTCCGCCAGCTTTCTCACCTCACTGGCCACCACCGCAAATCCCTTCCCCGCTTCACCCGCATGAGCCGCTTCTATCGCCGCATTCATCGCCAGTATATTCGTCTGCGCCGCTATATTCGATATGGTCCCGTTCGCATCTTCCAGTACCTTCGACTGCTCGGTCAGCCGCGCCAACTCCCCCGTCAGCCGCTCTATCATCTGTCTTCCCGAATCCGACGAGTTCCCCAGGCTTTCCGTCGTCCTGTTCGCCTCGTGTACCACAGACCGTATCGATCCGATGTCGTCGACCATCTTCTCTATGGCTGACGACGAACTCGCTATATTAACCGACTGGGTCTCCACCGCGTTGTTCAGGGTATTGATGTTTTTAATGATATCTTCCACCGACGCCGATGTGTCCAACACCGACTTCACCTCATGCTCCGTCTTCCCCTGTACCAAATCGACGTTCCCCGTTATCGCCACCAGTTCGTCGGCCGACCGCCTGATAATTGCATTCAGATTCCGGCTGATATTGAGCTGCTTCCCAAGCTGCTCGTTGTTCAGCTTCCCCATCGTCTGCCTCAAGGTGTCCCGTATGGTATAAAGCGCTTTCTGTAGTTCCCCGATCTCATCCTTCCTCACCGATGATGTCTTGATGTCAAACCGCATCACGGCCAAGGCGTTTGCCGCAATCGTAACTTCCTTAATCGGCGCTATCAGGGAGATAGCAATACGGAGCGACAAGATGCTGGCAATGCCTGCCGATATTGCCATACCAACAATAAAGCTGATAATTGCCTGCCTTTCCAGTATCTGCACATAGGAAATATCGTAATCCAGACAAAGCATACCGGTTATACCGCCCTTATCATCAAAGACAGGGAGAAAAGCTGAAACAAAGGTACCGTATTCATCGGTATAGGGCTTTTGGGTTACGACCGGTACTTTGGAATCAAATGCCTCGATAAGCTCGTCGGGAGGATCGTCATAACTTTCAAGAAAAGCCTCCTCGTATTCTTCCTCACTTAAATCAATATCATCAATATCAAAAATAAACCGGTATCCATTGCCTTCCTTTTCAATAAAATAGATATAGGCGATATTAAAATTTTCCGCTATATTCTTCAGGCCTGTAAGCATTACATTGTATTCGTCAGCGTGATCGCTGCCGATTTGGATAAGAGCCTCTTTATCCCTGATTACCGGGTAGATATGTTCTACAGTCCGGCCTACTTGTTCGAGGGCGCCCCTATAATTCTGCTTGATATAGTTTGTATACTGTATATACATCAACATCCCCATACCAAAAGATACAATAATACAGAGGCTTACGATTAAAATAAAGAATGTTGTCCGTAAACTTTTCATGTCTTATCCCTACATTAATGCTTCTATATCAATCTCCGCAGCACTACAGGGACAGGTAATACCCCAATTTTCCAGGACTTCAGGGTGAATTTCCCCAAATACGCCGATTGCTTTCCCGCAATAGAGTATTGACGCCGCGCGGCCCGGTATAAAGCGGGTGTCTTCGCTTTCCTCTACGGTATATTCACGGGAAATATAATAGAAAAGGGTCTGTAGGTGGCCGGCAACGGTATTGAAACCAGCATCTTTATCCGCAATAAGTACGCCCGCATACTGCCGTGTACTGACGCCGTAGTTTTCAGCTTCATCTTTATAGGCGATTTTACCGATTTCAAAAATACGGTGGGGATACGCGGCATGGCTGGAAACGGATTCGCTCATTAAGAGGGAAGCGAGTATGCTGTCGCGTACATATTCATAGTTTTCGGTCATGGGGTTGGATATGCGGATGATTTTTCCGCCGTCTCCGCGTATATTGTCCACAAAATCTCTGCGGGAACCCAGGTAGTTGTAGATCATCTCCTGATAGCCCAGTCCTACCAGTATCTCCCGTACCTTCCGGCTGAAAATGGTGATGGGGGCAAGCCGCCCTATCGTAAAATCGCGGGGACGTTCCGGCTTAAAGCCGGCAAGGGATCTGCCTATCATAATATCTTCCATCACATCGGCTGCGTGGAGGAAATCGTTCCGGTATGGAGGGGGATATGCCGTTACGCCCTCCTCTGCCGGCTTCCCGGCGCTTCCGCCCCGCTCGCGGGACACGGCCTGCGCCGCATCTACCCCCATACGCCGCAATGCCGCCGTGCACTCATCCGCGCTGAGCTTTTCCCCCAGGAATCTCTCTACCCGTGCAAGCGAACAGAAAACCGGTTCCTGAAAGTAATAAGGCGTCGTGATCGTCCTGCCGAACGGTGTATCGTACGCGTATTCCACTTCCACCGGTTCGATGGTAAAGCCCTGGTCTGCAAGATCGCAGGCCATGATCGAGGCTGCCAGCGTTACCGACACCTGATCCGTACCGGTCAATTCCACAAAGAGGTCCGTATCCCCTACCTGTACCGCTCCGAGATCCGCGGAGTTGATAATCGGGGGATAGGAGAGAACGGCCCCGCCGGAATCGGTTAAGAGCGGGTGCAAGGGCTCGTGTTCCTGAATAAAGGCATATTCCTTGCCCTTGGGGTGCTGTTTCAGTATCTCCCGCAGGGTAAGGGGGACATCCCACTGGAGGGGGACAAAGGAAACGGAATCGGGGTCTACGGCCTTGTAGATAATGGGCCATTTGATTATGGAAATACGGTAAAGCCCCATAGAGATAGTCCGCCGTTTACGCCCGAAATTCCACGCAAGTTTTTCCTGGGTCTGGATCATATCACGCAACGAGGCATCGCTGATGGGCCTGCCGGCGGCAATAAAACCTGCGAGAAAAGGTCGGACGTTCTTAACCGACGCCTCTACCTGCACCTTATGGGCAGCCTTTTTGAAACTGTTTGCGCGGGAAAAGAAGGGATATTCAGACTGCCCCCCGCCGTTATAGACGCGGATCTGCCGCGCACAGCCAGCCATCCCCCAAAGATCGGGGCGGTTTGTATCGTTCAGTTCGATTTTAAGCGTCCGTTCAGAGGGCGGAAGGTTTTTATCCGCATCCTCATCCAATTCCGCCTTGGCGCAGGTAAGGGCTTCTTCAAATTGCTCTCTGGTATCCCAGTGGCAGCCTGCCAAACTATAGAACACTTCTTCGTTGACTTCGATTTTAGGCATATACTATTCCTTATACCGGATTATAGTATGTCAGGAAGAAAGCGTCTAGCAGCCTGTTGCGCTTTGACCCCTTCGGTAGGTTCAGGGCTCGTAGAAGCCGGGGACCGAACGGGCGTAAAACCAACCCCCTTTCCCTGCCGGAATACTTCTTGCCCTTACAGGCTTTCGATTACCTCGCGGGATAAACCGGTAAGAGCAGCTATCTTTTCAGGAAGCTCCCCCATTGCCTTTAGATTATGGGCTATTTCCCGTATACCCTCCTGTCTGCCCTCCTTCCTCCCTTCCAGTAAGCCCTCTTTCCTTCCCTCCCGTTTCGCCTGTACTACCTTGCTCTGCGTGTCTACCTCATACTTGTACTCGCTCATTAGCCGCGCTCGTTCTACCTCGTCTCGGCTTATCCTCAGTAATTCTTT
>JAISNI010000118.1 GCA_031276295.1 Treponema sp. | reverse complement strand
CCCCCCCCCCCCCCCCCCCCCCCCCCGCCCGCCCGCCCGCCCCCCCCCCCCCCCCCCCCCCACACATTGGGATATTTCAGTGACCGGTGTCGCTAACACATGCCCCTGCGGCGCGTTTTTCAAGCCGTCCATACACACGCTCCTTTTTCGACTAACTGAATCCACTTGTCTATTATAATAGTACCACATTTCAAAAGAAAATACAAGGAAACGGGAAGGAAAGGCGATGAGGCGTCGACAGGGGAGCCGGGCAAGCGGCATGTAAGGGCTTCCTGCAAAACCCGTGACAGACTCAGCCCGGACGAAACAGCTTTGTCATCCATCCATTTAGGAATACTAACGGTTCGCCGCATGGATGGCCATGAAGTCCGGATAAGCTCTAAAAACTTGGCAAATTTTTTATGCGAATTCAAATTAAAATAAAAAAAGAATTGACTTAATTTGCAGGTCATGGTAGCATATAACAAGTTGTATTCATTTGAAAGTAATTTTTAATGTTAATCGTAAGAATGCTGATGTTAAAGAAACTAACAGAGCAAGGAGAAGGAGGAATCGTGTCAGGATCGGTTATAAAGAATGTTTTTGCCCGGCAGATAATGGGACGCAACTATCCCGCGATCAGCGCCACGGTGGTTACGGAAAACGGGACTGTTGCCAGCGCCGTCTGCACCGCGGGTATTTCCATTGGCACCCATGAGGTTGCCTTTGCCTATGACGGGGGTTCCCGTTGGCATGGCCTGGGTGTTATGAACGCGGTGAATCAAGTAACCGAGCTGATTGCCCCCGCAATCATCGGCCTTGACGCCGCGGATCAATTTTTAATAGATCAAACAATGCTTTCAATCGGAGGAGGCGATCCCGCTCGGGGGATTGGCGGCAATGCCGCCGCTGCGGTTTCCGGGGCGGTGTTAAAGGCGGGCGCCGCAGCTTTGGGGATTCCCCTGTACCAGCATATTGGCGGCATAGATGCTGTGGTGCTGCCCGCCGCGTCTTATGGGGTAGTCGGGGGCAGCAACCGCTACGATCGCCTTAAAGAAGCGGGCGCCAAGCCAACCTATTCTTTTATCGCCCACACCTTTGATTCTTTTTCTGAAGCTTCCTATGCTCTTTGGGAGGCCGCCAACGCCTGGCAGGAATTTATGCTGACCACCTACGGTTTATCCGCCCTCCGTTCCAGCGAAGCCGCCACTACCACCGGTTTTGTATATGTGCCGCCGGGCATCGTGCAAAAAGAGGTGGAACTGTGGCAGATGATGGGTGAGATTATCGCAAAATCAGGCTATGAAGGCCGGATCGGCCTCCAGGTTGATCTTGCGGCCGATTGTTTTTACAACAAACAAACCGGCCTCTACGAAAATCTCTTTGGCCCGGGGGCAATGACCAGGGATGAGGTGATTGCTACGGTACGGGAAATGGCGGACAAGTATTGCTTTGTCAGCGTGGAAGATCCCCTGCACGAAGATGACTTTGAAGGCCACGCCATGATAACCAGGGCCGTAGATATTCAGATAGTGGGGGATGATCTTTTTACCACCAACGTCAGCCGGGTTACCGAGGGGATCAAAGCGGGGGCCTGTAACTGCGTGCTGTTAAAGGTAAATCAGATTGGAACCATCACCCAGGCCCTTGAAATGATTCAGCTTGCCTATGAAAACGGCTACGGCGTAATGCCCTGTTCAAGCCGGGGCGAGGGTGTGGACATTGTTGATTATTCGGTGGGCATTAACGCTGGCACCATTCGGGAATCGGGCATCGGCAGCGGCGGCAGCCGGTTCCTGGAAATTGAGAAAGAACTTGGGTCACGCGCCCTCTATGCAGGGGCCCGGGGGCTTAAGGGCAGCAGATTTCAAAGTATCACTACCCAGGCAGAGGCGCAGCAATGCCCCGATGCCAATAAAGGAAGGCAGTCATGGGCTTAACAGATATTATCCGGGTGGAGGCAATCCAAAGCTCTACCGATCAGCGGCATCCTGCGGTACAGGTCACGATCACCACCGCAAAAGGCGCCGCCGGTTTTGGTTCCGTATTTGAAACTTATTCTACCAGCCGGCACCGGCCAAAGTTTCTCTACGATCATACCGATCATTATCAGGGTTTTGGCGTAACCACCGCGGTAGCAATTATCAATCAACTTATTGCTCCTGCCTTAATCGGCGCAGCGGCGGACAACCAGAGTGAGGTGGATGGGCGGATAAAAGAAGTCATGGCAAAGGCGAAGCTGGAGCCCTATGTCAACATCAGTGCGCCGGTTTCTGTGGCGGCCCTTAAGGCCGGCGCGGCTTCCCTGGACATTCCCCTTTACCGCCACATAGGCGGCCGGGGAGCCTTTGCCATTCCTGTGGGCGGACAGATATGCGCTTCCGGCGGCAAACGGTACTATGCCGAAAGCCGTTCACGGGGAAGGCCGGTCTACAATATGGTGAGTTATGGTTTTTCCAATTTTGCGGAAGCCCATTATGCGCTCTGGGAGACAACCATCGCCTATGAAAAACTCCTGGCAGAAAAATACAGTATTCGTATCCATCGGGGTTTTTCCATGGCCATACCTCCGGGAAAGCTCGAAAATGACTTTAAGCTCTGGGATATCCTTGCCGAAGCTGTTGAGACCGCAGGCTATAGCGGCAAGATAGGGATCCATGTTGATGTGGGGGCCGATGAATATTACCAGAAAGAAACCGGATTGTATAAGGGGCTTTTTAGTCCGGAGGACAAGGATAAGGATGCGATGCTGAAGATATATGAAAAGATGGCCTCCGATTATCCCTTTGTTATTATCCAGGACCCTTTGCAGCAGGACGATATGGATGGTCATGCCGCTTTGGTAGGCTCTACCGGGGTGCAGATAACCGGCCGGGATTTGTTTGGAACCAATGTTTCCCGGATTAAACAATGTATAAATGCCGGTTGTGTCAATTCGGTTTTATTTTCCCTCTGTAGTTTTAACACCGTGAGTGATGCCATTGAAGTTGTTCGTCATGCAAAAAATCACGGCATTGATATTATGCCGCAAAATCTGGCCGGGGAGGGGCTGGATGTGGCGGAATATGCCGTGGGCTTTAAAGCCGGCACAATTTATCAGGGCGGCATAGACGCGGTGAGCAATCATTTAATCGCCATTGAACAGGCGGTTGGTCCCCGTGCGCGTTTTTATGGCATGCATGGCATACAGGGTCAACGGTTCAGGCTTCAATAATGGGCTTGTTTGACCGCCCGGCCGGTTGCCGGTTAATCTGCGGTCTCCTGGATTGGAGGCTTGTAAAATTGTTCTTTCGATATTTAAAAATCCGGTTTATTGTTTCAAAGACCAGGATTTTATTTGTGAGGTAAGGATATGAGGATTAGGAATCGGCAGGAATTAACTTCCCATGGCAATATGCCCGGAAGAAAATTGGTGTGTGATATTTTGGAAGCAGGTCTTGAGGCAGGGGATCCGTACAATGCCGTCAAGAAATTATTACGGCTTGAAGGAAGCAAACTTACTATTAATGGACCCGAATACGAGCCGATAAACGCGCCCCGGAGCGGGCCGGTGGTTTACGACCTGGATAAGGATATTGATCGGGTGTTCTTTTTTGGGGCCGGCAAGGGAATATTGCGGGTGGCCAAGGCCTTGCAGGAGGTATTGGGAACATACCTGCTGGGGGGCTGCGCTGTTGTTAAATACGGCGATGAAGAAGAATTGCATAAAATAGAAATTTTCCATGGCGGACATCCGGTGCCGGATGAGAATTGTGTGAAAGGTTGCCTCCGTCTTGTGGAAATGGCGGAAGAACTAAAGCTGACCGGCAGGGATCTGGTGTTTACTGCCATAGGAAACGGGGTTGGTTCCCTGTTAACTTTGCCATCCGATGGCATCCCCCTGGATGCGGTAAAAGAAATGGTTTCCCTTATGCAGATTGAAAAAGGGGCGCCTACCGCTCAATTAAGCATTGTGCGGAATCAAGTGGACAAGCTCAAGGGCGGCCGGATAACCAGGTTGTTTAAAAACACAAAAATGGTGCACCTTTTGGCTCTGGATTGCAACTACGGGAATACCGGCATGGTGGGATATGACGGCCTTATGAAAGCCAATGTCTGGATACATACCATGCCTGATGTTGGCTCCAAAGAGATGGCTGCGGGCATTCTGAAAAAATGGGACGCCTGGGAACGGGTGGATGAAAGCATCCGGAAATATTTATCAACCGCTTCACCGGACAATGATGTGCTGCGGCATCCTGAATTTGAGGCCATGGATTGCCGGATTTACGGCATTATGCCGGATAAGCTTGGGCCCTTGCCCGCGGCAATGAAATGTGCGGAGGAGCTTGGTTACCCTGCCCATCTGATTAACCGCGGGCATGAATTGGAGGCCTCGGTGATGGGCCGTTATTTTGGTTTATTGGGACGCTGTGTGGTCAATGAAGGGCAGCCTTTTCCCGCTCCCTGCGCCCTTTTTTTTACCGGTGAGATGCTGGTAACTGTGGGAAAAAACGGGGGGGTCGGTGGCCGTGATCAGGAATGCGCCTTGAGCGCTGCCGTGCTCATCAAGAATCAAAAACAGATTGTGATTGGTTGTGTGGACACCGATGGCACCGATGGGCCCGGCGGCTATTTTGATGACGATGCGGCTGCCCAGGGTGTGAAGGCCCTTTCCGGCGGAATTGTTGACGGTTATACCATGGGGGAAGCTGAAACTGCGGCAGTGAATGTTGACGCTGCTTTAAAGGCCCATGCTACTTCACAGGCATTATGGAAACTGAAGAGTGGCATTTGGGCTACCCAAAATATCAGTGTGCAGGATCTGGTAGTGGTGTTGGTGATGTCTGGAAAATAATTTTCTTAAATATTAATGGAGGCTTATTTATGGAAGAAAAAACGTCTGCTCAATCAGTATCCGGGGTCAGCGCTACAGTTGAAAAACCAAAGCATTCTTTAGGTTTTTCCGAGCTTTATGCCCTGGGTGTGGGGCAAGTAATCGGGGCCGGGGTAGTTACGGTACTGGGCGCCGCTATGGCGGTCACCGGTAAATCGGTTTGGATCGCCTATTTTGCGGCGGTGGTATTGGGGTTTATGAACATTTGGCCTACCTTTGTTTATTCATCCATGGCGCGGCTAAACGGCGGCGGATATTCAATGGTAGCGGCCCTGTGTCCCCCTATTTTTGCGGGAATCACGCTGGTGTCATTTATCCCCACCTCCTTTGCTTTATCCCTTTTTGGCATCGCCCTTGGGCAATATACCCAATCACTTATTCCCCAGTTTAATCCCCGGACAGTGGGGGTGATAATTACCACCTTTTTTTATCTGATCAACCTTGTCAAAATAAAGGACATGGCCCGGGTGCAAAAGCTGATGACCTGGCTTTTAATCACCACACTGGTGCTGTTCTGCATTTTCGGTCTCCCGAAAGTCAACTCGGCGCCTTTTGACTTCTCTGCTGCGGATTATTTTTCCGGTGGAAGCAAGGGCTTTATTACTGCAGTTATCCTGCTGGTGTATTCCACCACCAGCTACAATATGGTAATTAACTACGGCAGGGATGCAAAACGGCCCAAGAAAAACATCCCCAACTCCATGTGGCTCAGTATTTTAACCATTACCATCCTTTACAGCCTTATTGCTATTGTGGCCTCCGGTATACTGCCCATTGGGGATGTTGCGGGGAAACCCCTTACCTATGTGGCACGGATAATCATGCCGGGACCGCTTTTTATCCTGTTTATCGGCGGCGGCGTGATTATGGCCCTTGCCACAACCCTCAATTCGATGTTTGGATCCTTCGCCAATGTCCTGCTTGCGGGAGCCCGTGATGGATGGTTTCCCAGAAGCATGGCCCAGCCTAACCGTTTTGGCAGGCCCTGGATCATGATTACCATCATTTACATTATCAGCATTGTTCCGATCATCGCAAATCTTAATGTGGCAACGGTAACCAACAATATCGTATTGCTTTCCTACACCGTAAAGATTATTGCCGCTGTATCTTTGTATATTTTGCCCTTCCGTTACCCGGATCTCTGCAAAAAATCGAAATACTTTATCTCCGCGCCCTTTTACTTTATCACGATCAGCATCTCCAATATTTCCCTGATAATCGTCACCGTCCTGTCCGCGTCCGCCCTGACGCCGGCGCTGGTGATTATCTCTCTCGGTTCCATAGCGTTCTGCGCCCTGTACTCCCTGTGGCGCATCAAGGCCGGCAAAATAAAAATGGAAAATGTCTTCATCCTGAACGAAGGGGATGATGATTAACTCAGGCGGCGTCATACCGGCGTCCGATGCGGCGCCGGTTTTAATGCCTTTTACAAGGAGCATAAGCCATGGATTTTGTATTACAACAAAACAGCTGGGCCGGGTTTGAGCCGGTAACCATTACACTGCCCGATGATTGGAACATTGAGTATCATGGAATAGAAGCCGATGAATGGCCGGCACTTGATAAAAAAGAGATTCAAAACAGGATCAACGCCCCCTACGGCAGTAAAACTTTGAGAGAAATGGCCCAGGGGAAAAATCAGGCGGTCATTGTTTTTGATGATATTACCCGGGGAACCCCGGTTCAGATTATCGCTGAAATCGTGTTGGAAGAACTTCATCAGGCGGGGTTCCGTAAAGATCAGATCCGGTTTATCTGTGCTACAGGGCTTCATGGGGCACACACAATCGCGGATTTTTCCAACAAACTGGGAAGCAAAATCGTCGGGGAATATGAAGTGTTTAACCATAACCCTTATGAAAACTGCGTATCCATCGGCACTACTGCCCGGGGAGTTGATGTTAAAATAAACAAAGAATTTATGTTCTGCGATCTGCGTATCGGCATCGGCGCCATTACTCCCCATCACTTTAACGGGTATAGCGGGGGAGGAAAAATTTTATTTCCCGGAATTGCCCATATTGATACTATCCAGCAAAATCATGCCACTGCGGTAAATTTTTTAATCGAAAAAAGACTGAACCTGGTAGCGGGGATGGGAAAACTGGAAAATGACGGCATGAGGAAGGAAGTAGAGGAGATGGCGGGAATGGTCGATAATTTTTTTAAGATTGACTGTCTCTACAATACCCGCCTGCAGCCGGTGGCCATTTATGCCGGAAACTGCAAAGATGCCTTTTATGCCGGAGTGCCTGACGCGATACGGGGATATGCCACCAACCCAGTGATAAACAAGGAAGTAGTTGTGGTAAACGCGAATGCCAAAGCCAATGAAGCAACCATTGCCACCAACTTGGCGGTGATGGGGGTGCGGCCCGAAGGTGGGGATATCGTGCTGGTCAACTTCTCAAAAATGGGACAGATGACCCATTATCTCTTCGGGGCCTTCGGCACCACCATTGGGGGCAGAATGTGGGGCAAGATTGGCAAACCCCGGCCGCAGGTACGGCGGATCATTTATTTTTCCCCCTACCATAGTTATACGGATCTTCTCTGGATTGGGGAACGCGAGAAAATTGTCTGCGTTTCTACCTGGGAAGGTGTGATGAAAGAACTTGGGCATCATGGAAAGGGAACCACCTGTTCTGTCCTGGCGGATGGCACGCTGGAATATTTCCGGGACCTGTAAAACATAAATCCATCGGTAATCCCCCGGCTATGCCGGAGGATTACCAACACCGGATAGTGGCGCCCTAAAAGCCTGACGATGTCGCTTATGTCCACAATGGCAGCGTCAAAGTAGAAATAGCCCGCCGAGTCCCGAAGCAGCAGGGACTGGCCTTTTCGGAACTGCTCCTTAAAAGCCCATCCTCCATCCAAGAGAAATTTCATAGTCCTTTAATCCATATTTGAATTCAAAAAAGACGTTGTATAGCCATTCCATTTCCTTTACCCTTGCTTCAGCGGGCAAAATGCCCGTTGTGCCGATGGAGATTTTTGGAATAAAGTGCATCCGGTCAAAATGCAACCTTATTTCGTGTATAATAACCCCTTTTCTATAAAGCCACCAGCCACCTTTACACCTATATCGTACACCCATTCAAGATTATATTGTTTTTCAAGTATATCTGAAAATTTCTTAAACGACATTATTCTCACGGGAAAATCAATATCTTTGTCTATGTACCCAGATGGAACTTTTCCCGGACCAATTCCACGGTATCCAGAATGTTGAACAATAAAATGATCGTCTTCAGTTTCATTAAACAACATTCGATTGAATAAAATATATTTTGCATTCAAATCAATCAATGTTGATATTGTCTCGTATGCATCTTTAACATAATGAAGGGTACTTGATGTATGTACTATATCAACATTATCCGGTATATTTTCGATGTTATCAAAAAAATTCAATTCTGTATTTTCTAATTTGTGTGCTTTTGCTGATTTTATCATTTCTGGTAAATCGACTACATTCCATTCAAGTTTTATTTTGTTCCCAAGCAACGGTCGTATTTCAAAATATACCGCACCACAAGACCCGCCAAAATCCAATATGGATATTGTGTCTTTCTTATAATCGGAATGAAATTTAGATAAGACTCCTGCCAGTAATAAATAGGTTGGGTGTATTTTATACGGTTTTTTTATCGCGTTCTTATGTATAACTGTTTTATCTCCTACCATCTGGCATAATTCAATAGTATTATACCCATCTCCGAAACACACATTTTCTGCCTCGTTAAAAGATGAAAAATAGTTCTGTTGTTTTGAAAATATTTTCTTTGTTATTTTAAAAACAGCTGGCGGCAATAAATCCCTATACGTCATAGCCGTATCCTTTTGGGTGATATTTGCTTTTTGCTTCCACTTTATCCTGTTCCGACTGAGCAAAGGCGAGAGCCTGCAAAACGCCGAGAAAGTACCGCTGGTTTTCTTCCGTCAGTTGGTCTACGGATTCATACAATCGGTTATTTTTTTTATCATCTGTATCTTTTTTCATACAGCTCTCCTTTTTTATCAAGATTTACTATGTAATATATTGTCATACATATAAAATATAAGTCAACCCCTTCATATTAAAAATCTGTCTTGCTATGTAGGAAATAATTCGTTATAGTAAAAACTGAAAATTATGACAGTCAACAAGCGGATTCGACAGGCCAGACAAGCCCTCAATATGACACAGACAGACTTTTCAAAGGCTATCTATGTTAGTAACGGCTATACGGCAGAGATTGAAAACGGGCATAGGGTTGCCAATGACCGGATAATCCACCTGATCAGCCTTACTTTCGGGATAAGTGAAATTTGGCTAAAAACCGGCAAGGGAGAGATGTTTCAAACTTCCCCTATAGAAAGAAAAGGACGGATTTTGAGCCTTTTTGACGAGTTGAATCCAAGGTTTCAAGAATACGCCCTTTCTGTTATAGACCAGTTAATAAAACTGCAAAACGATCAGAAAAAACAAGGGCAAGAGTAACATTAATAACATCTTCTTGACCTGCGCCCCTTTTCGTAAACCAGGCTCCTTGGACCAGGAAGCGGCGCGGCAGCCGGTATTCATGCGCATCGAGGCTTCTGCGTTGCCCAACTCCGAAGGTCTTCTGTAAGCCCCGGCAAAAATAGTATACTTTCCCCCATGGCGAAAACCGGCGTTCCCCCCTAGCTGGAGGCTCTCAACCCGGAGCAGCGCGAGGCGGTGCTCCATACCGGCAGGCCCCTGCTGATCCTGGCGGGGGCCGGGTCGGGGAAGACCAGGGTGATCACCACCAAAATTGCCTGGCTTATCCGGGAGCAGGGGGTGGACCCCCGGTCCATCCTGGCGGTGACCTTTACCAACAAGGCCGCCCGGGAAATGGCCGAGCGGGCCCGGCTCATTGACGACCGGGCGGGGATGGCCATGCTGCGGACCTTCCACTCCTTCGGCGCCTGGTTCCTCCGCCGCAATGGCTTCCTGGCCGGCCTGGGGTCCAACTTTGTCATCTATGATGATGAAAATTCCGAGGCGCTGATCCGCACCTTCATAAAGGATCCTGCCAAGGGGGCGGCAAAGCAAACCGCCATCGCCATTGCCCGGGCCAAGGACTATTTCCTTACCCCGGAGGATCCGGAGCTGGACCTGATAGACTACCGGCCGGAATTCCGCCAACTCTACGCCCAATACGAGGAGCGCATGGCGCAGATTGGCAATGTGGACTTTGGGGATCTGATCAAAAAGCCGATAGAAATACTGCGGGCTAATCCTGAGGTGGCCCGCCGGATCCGGGACCGTTTTAGGGTGATCATGGTGGACGAATACCAGGACTCCAATATCGCCCAGTTCGAGCTGCTCAAGGAGCTCTGGGAACCTTCGACCTACCTGTGCGTGGTGGGGGACGACGATCAGTCCATCTACAGTTTCCGGGGGGCGGAGGTGCGGAACATCCTGGAATTCCCCCAGCGTTTCCCCGACGCGGACATTATCCGGCTGGAACGGAACTACCGCTCCTTCTCCCCCATCCTGGACCTGGCCTCCTCGGTGGTGGGCAACAACGAGGGCCGTCTGGGGAAAACCCTGGTCGCCCACCGGGGCTCCGGCAAGACCCCCACCCTGGCCTTCCTGGCCGATCAGGACACGGAGGCGCAGTT
>JAISNI010000097.1 GCA_031276295.1 Treponema sp. | reverse complement strand
GCCTGACCTGCGAGAACGCCCACAAAGCGGGCATCTGGTGCGGCATCTGCGGCAGTCTGGGCGCGGACACCCGTCTGACCCGGACTTTCGTTGACATGGGGCTTGACGAGCTTTCGGTTGAACCTTCCTTTATACTGAAGCTGCGCGCCCTTATCGCCGAATGCTGAGTTTCGTGCGTGGGGTCTGACCCGCACGGATCAAGGGGTTTGATCGCACCGGATCAAGGTGTCCGTGCCTTGCCGGATAATCCAAAAACCTGACGTTGATGTCACAGGCGGCAAGTCTCCCGTACCCCCCTCAAAGGGAGCTTTTCCTCCGATTTCAATGCGTTTCTTCCGAACTAGTACCTTGATTAAGCTAAAAATACTGATAACCAACCACGAACCACACTAACAGACACGAACGGTATAGCGTATTCTGATTTCTCTCCTTCCTCCCATCCTGCTTTTTTGTTTTTCCGCAAATATAACGAAGATACAGGTAAAACCAAGGCTGCCAAAACGGGAGTTCGTGCTGTTTTCGGGCTAAAGCCCGGTGTCAAATTAAGCTAATCTTTCAGGAATAATCAGGAAAATCGGGGTACGACCTGCCTTGTTCGCGTGGTTCGTGGTCCTTCTCTCTTGTAAAACACGGGTTCGAAATCATTTTGCGGGACAAGTTTGGCGCGTAGGCGGGCGGTTCTTTGGGAAGCGCGTCCCCGTTGCCGCCGGGGTAACCGCCGCTTCCGGCGTCCGGGCGGCGGCGTCTGTCGGGGCGAATTTCGGGAACCAGGCGGCGGCATAGGCGGCCACTTCCGCCGGGTCGGGTACTCATACCAAGTGTTTTGGCCGCCTGTTTTACCGTGTAGGCCCCGTTGATAGCGCCCTTAATCACCGTCAGCCGGCTCAGCTCTTTCGTGCTCATCATATACTTCATCCTCCTATCTTATCCGAGGGGGGTGAACGTTTCCCTCGTTACTATAGGGGGTGAACTTATCACTTATTAACGACAGGGCCCTTGATCTTTTGGAAAAAATGGATATACTAAAAGTACCATTTACAGAAAGCAGGAAGCGCCATGATACAAGCAGTAATTAGTACCCCCCTCCCCGATAGGTTTACTAGGATATAACTTTTTAATTTCTCATACAATCATAAACCTCAGCAATACTGGAAACGCAGGATTTACGGGCCCTTCATCAGCCCCAGCCGATCCATCATCCGTTGCGGCTTCCGGGCTATCCGCTATGGTTTTTGGAACATTCGCTATAACCAACAATGCAAGAAGAAGGCGCTTTATGGAACAGTGAATGAAAAAACGGATGCGGTACGCGCATGGGAGCGTACACAAAAAAGAGGAACCCAAAACCGGCGTGTTCCGCCAAGAATGATACCGGCTTTGGGCCGCGCTAAACGCATTGTCAATATAGCCTGTTAAGGCGCTGTTATGCAATGCGTTTGGTCCTCTTACGGCCCCTTGTATGAGGGGCGGAACTTTTTTTTAAGAGGACAGTGATGAATAAAAATCTAAAACTGTTTTTAGCGGGAATGTTCGGCATCGTGCTGGCATTCGGTATCGTGGTCATGGGTTGCGATAATGACCCTGACGAAAACACCGACCCCAAGAAGATCATCATAACCGGTCTTGGTGAACAATCAGGCAGCATAGAGGTTTCGCTGTATTCTACTAGCTTTGATAATGCAGATGTAGAGGGTGAAGAAACAATTTCCGATACTTCTGTAACGATATCACTGAAAGTTGCAGAAGATGGAAAAGATACAGACGAACTTGATGATTGGACAGGTACCGGTTCGTATTATCTAATATTGGAGGTAGGCGATAATATGTATCTTTATACGAACGGCAAGACCTTTGATGACCTTGGTATTACCGGTCAGCAGGATATAGCAAAACTGCCAAAAATAGACATTTCCGAAACAACTATCACCATTGCGTTTACTGAATTCGTCCCAGTGCCGCGAGAAATGATGAGTGGGGGTGGGGAATAAACCCCCTAAAAGTTAAAAATTTTCCCGCAAGAGAAACGCCCAGGCTGCATACCCGGGCGTTTCTTATTGGTAACTGAATGAACTGCCTTGCCAGCCTCATATAAACCCGGGGCCCTCCTGTACCGGTAGCACGCAGCGAGTTCCCCGCTGTCGCCTGCTGCCGTTCATTCAGATCAGGCTCTCTTGCATCTTACAGATTTCTTCCGCCGCGATTTCCATTTTCCCCTTGACGAATAGGGCATAAAAACGGACAATATAAAGTAAGAACTTTATTCGGAGGATTTATGAGCCATATTGAATATGTTGGAGCCAGAGAGATACTGGATTCACGGGGGAACCCCACCGTAGAAGTGGACGTTCTGCTGGAGGACGGTTCCACCGGACGGGCCGCCGTTCCGTCCGGCGCTTCCACGGGCGATTACGAAGCGGTGGAGCTGCGCGACGACGATAAAAGCCGTTTTTTCGGCAAGGGCGTTCAGAAGGCCGTTGCCAATGTCAACGATATTATCGCGCCCGAAGTTGAAGGCATGGATGCGATGGATCAGGTTAATATCGACCGTACCATGATCGAACTTGACGAGACGGAAAACAAGAGCAAACTTGGCGCGAATGCTATCCTGGGCGTATCTATGGCAACCGCCCGGGCCGCGGCCGCGTACCTGGAAATGCCCCTTTACAAGTATCTGGGAACCTTCCATGCAAGCCTGTTGCCTGTTCCTATGGCCAATATCATTAATGGCGGAAAACACTCGGACAACAAGATAGACTTCCAGGAATTCATGGTCATGCCGGTAGGGGCCGAGTCTATCCGCGAAGCGGTACGCTGGACAGCCGAAGTCTTCCACACCCTGAAAAAGCTCCTCCACGATGCGGGCAAGAACACCGCGGTAGGGGACGAAGGCGGCTTTGCGCCGGATATAGGCAATGAGGAAGCTCTGGACTATATCATGAAGGCTATAGAGAAGGCCGGCTATAAACCCGGCGAACAGATGTCCATAGCCCTGGACTGTGCCAGTTCCGAGCTTTACAGTGAAGGCGGCAAGAAAGGTTACAAGTTCTGGAAATCCAATCCCGAAAAGTTGTTTACAGCCGACGAGATGATAGAAATTTACACCAAATGGGTGAATAAGTATCCCATTATTTCGATTGAAGACCCCCTGGATCAGGATGATTGGGACGGTTATGTTAAGTTGACCGCCTCTTTGGGGAAGAAAATCCAGATTGTCGGGGACGATTTCTTCGTTACCAACACCAAGCGCCTGGAAAAAGGCATCGCAATAGGCGCGTGTAACTCTATTCTTATCAAGGTAAACCAGATCGGCACCCTTACCGAAACCTACGAAGCCGTAGAAATGGCAAAACGCGCCGGTTATACCGCCGTCGTGTCCCACCGTTCAGGCGAAACCGAGGACAGCTTCATTGCCGACCTTGTCGTAGCCCTGGAAACCGGACAGATCAAGACCGGCTCTATGAGCCGTACCGACCGTATCTGCAAGTACAACCAGCTTATGCGTATTGAAGACGAACTTGAAGGCGTATCCGAATATGCCGGAAAGAAGGCTTTTTACAATATCAAGAAGTAAACCCCGCTTGAAAAGCATCACCCTGTCTTATGCCGTGAGGCGGGCAGGGTGCAAAAGCGGTTTCCCTTGGAATGAAGAACACGCCGTCCCGTGGAGCGTGGGGCAAAGTTCAGCCTTTTCCCCTCTTTCTCCGTATCATCCTTATAATTCCCTTAACCTGCCTATCCCCGCTTAGAAGGAGCAAGATTATACCCAGTGCGCCGTAGATGAGGGCGCCCGCACAGAGCGGAAGGAAAAGGCCGAAGAACTTTCCCCGGCCTTCAGGCATTTCGGAAAACCGCGAGCCGAGATAGACGACAGGAAGCACCGCTATGCAGGAAATCAAGGCTAACTTGAACGAATACGCAAGGACGGATTTCAGCGCACGCCCTACGGCTATGTGGGAATTGCGCCTTAAAAACACGAGGAGCAGGACCGTATTGACGCCGCTTGCCAGGGTGAGGGCAAGGGCTATGCCCGATCCTTTAAGGGGAAAGACAAGAATCGCGGCGATCAGCATATTTACCGCAAACGAGATAATCCCCGCGATAGTCGGAGACGTGGAGTCGCTTTGGGCATAGAAGGCCGGCGCGAGTATGCGGTTAAACGCGATAAAAAAGAGCCCCGGCATGTGGAAGCGGAAACAGGCAAGGGTAAGGCCGACGGACCTTTCATCAAAGGTACGGTTCTGAAAGAGAAGCCGTATCAGGTTCTCCCCTTGGGCAAGCGAAAAGAAGGTAACGGGAATAGTGATAAGGGCTATAATGTCTATAGCCGAAATGAGCCTTTCGTTGTAGTTTTCCCAGTTGCCGGATTTGGCGGATTCGGCAAGATCGGGCAGCAGCACGGTCCCTATAGAAACGGCAAAAACCCCCAGGAACAGTTCCTGAAGACGCAGGCTGTACTGGAGACTCGACACTATACCCTCCCCCGCGTTTCCCGCAAGGGCGGTAGAGACCAGGTCGTTAAGCTGATAGGCGGCCATCCCGATGATAGTCGGAACAACCAATTTCAATACCTTCCGGGTACCGGGATTCTTCATTGCCCGCATGAGGCCGGTAAAGAAAGAGAACCGCATCTTTTTAACGACAAAGGGGAACTGTACCGCCGCCTCCAGAAAGCCGCCTACAAGCACACCCGCCGCCATAGCCCGTGCAGGATTCCCCGTAAAAGAACCCAACGCGTAGGCGCAGAGTATGGTTGCAATATTGAGCAGTATGGGGGCAAGCCCCGAAGGCGCGAATATGTGAAGGCTGTTGAGTATGCCCTGGAACAGGGCGGCGATAGAGATAAAGGCCAGAAAAGGGAACATTAGGCGGGTAAGGAAAACCGTCTCGTCAAATTCCTTCATGCCGAAAATAGAAATGATAAACGGTGTCAGAATGATCCCTGCCATAACCGCAAGGCTTACAAAAAAGCTGAGGAAGGTAAAGATGGAACCGAGGAATTCCCCGGTCTTTTCGCGATCATCATCAAGGAGATATTCCTTAAAGGTCGGAATGAATGCCGCCGCGATGGAACCTTCGGCAAAGAGACGTCGGAAGAGGTTGGGGATCATAAAAGCTACCGAGAACGAGTCGGACAGCGCGCTGGTTCCCATGAGGCGCGCCTTAACCATTTCCCGCACCAGGCCCAGAAGCCGGGACGCCAAGGTAAGGAGGGACAGTATTGATCCCCGGCGCACGAGGGAATCCACAGAAGATGCCGACCTTGACTTGCTCATACGGAAACAATAGCCCTAAAAACGGTTTTAGGCAATGAGTTGGGGAAGGCAGGAAGCCATTTTCTTGTTCCATAATAAGAAATCATACTTATGCGGTTATACAGCAATTCCGAATTCATACCGTAGTCCGTTCTGTCGGTTTGAATTGGTGCCAGGCACCCCTTGACAAAAAATTTAGGATGGATTATAAATTATATCAAGATGAATATTTGGAATTTTAGAAAAAATTTGCACGATTTTTTATTTGAAGGAAACTTAGACCGCTTGGCACGGTTCTTGCTCTCTCTCTCTCTCTCTCTCTCTCTCTCTCTCTCTCTCTCTCTCTCTCTCTCTCTCTCTCTCTCATAAGACTCACTTTCATCTTTTCTTTAATCTGGGGGATAAATTTGTCCTTCGGGCTATTCCACGTCTCTTTGTCCTCCGCAGGCGGCTTCCTGTCTATACGGCGGTTTAGGACCAATTAACAATATTTTAAACAAGGAGAAAGCAGAATGGAACAGAAAAAACAGCAGGAAAAGAGCGGGAAAAAAAGGTGGATGGTTTTGCCAACCTTAGCACTTGCGGGTGTGATGGCAACCGCATCATTGGTAGGGTGCGGTAACTTGGTGGGGACAGACCCGGAGCAGGTTTCGCCCAATAATCCCAGCAACCCAAATGACCCCAACAACCCCAACAACCAGGACCCTACAAAGCCGGAGACCAGGACGGTAAAAAAAGAGACTATCTGGGTCTTCTATCATGATAATCCGAATACTGATTCCAGAGTTCAATGGTTCGAGAAGGAGGATAATTCTTCAATATTGCAAGAGATGATCCAAGAGAAGAGGGTTATTAGGGAATTTGTTGTGGAGACTGATGAGACTATTTCTCTGACGGATGACCTCCTTCCGGGTGGAGATCGTATAACCCGCTATACGCCGACAGGCAGAGAAATAGATAAGAATGCCGATAAACCCGCTCCGATTTTACCAGAGCCCGGTCAGCCTGTAGAGGAAATTCCCTCGGAGGAAATCACCACCCCACCCGCATTGAGCGTGCCTATCGGTGTTGCCTTCCTTGAGGCATTCAGAAATAGTACTGATGTTGATTTGCTCGATGAACTTCATAAAAGATATAACCCCGGTGATGTTCTTGACTTGCCTAGCAGTTTGTTGCACTTCGTCCCAAAACCGTATATTTAAGCAATTAATTGCAAAAATATACAGTTTAAATGTATAAAAAAGCCCTGAAAATCAGATATTTTGTATAAATATGCA
>JAISNI010000228.1 GCA_031276295.1 Treponema sp. | reverse complement strand
CCACCCCCCCCCCCCCCCCCCCCCCCCCCCCCCCCCCCCCCCCCGCCCCCCCCCCCCCCCCCCCCCCCCGCCCCCCCCCCCCCCCCCGTAACCAGCTCATCAGCCCAAATTCCCGCCGTCAAGACCAGCGCCAACGATATGCCTAATACTGTTTTCATAATACTTGTACCTCCATCAATTTATTTTATCCTACGGATAAACATTATTTTCAATAACCTGTTCCCCCAGGGGAATTCCAGGCTTATTGCGGAATTACAGGCGGCTTTGTCCGCAAAAACACGCCGCCTTGCGCTAAATATTGTGCCGCTCAAACACGCGGTTACCGTCAAGTTCGTGGTTAAGCATGATCGCCGCTTTCTTGCGTATCTGCGAAACCAGATGCGGCCCGAAAACGAATATGTCTTCGTTTTCCTCGTCGGCTATATGGAATATTTGTTCCTCATACCCTTCAAGCAAATCGGCAAGTTCATAGGCGTTGTCGATTTCCGACCGGGTGATATTCTGATACTGTTCGATTCGAAGGTCATTGCGGGTGGGCCATTTGCTGTCAAGGGGCGGCTCGGCGCTGTAATCTATGCCGTCTACCAGATTTTGAAACAACGCCGCGTTGACACAGGTTTTCATCAGGCAGTTGTAAATTTTAAGCCGCCGTATCAGCATATCCGATTTGTCTTTATGTTTTGCTTCTTTTTTACCAAGTTCCGTAAGCAGCGCTATTGCCTTGTTAAAGGATTCCGATGCCTTGCGCACGGTTTGTGAAAGCAGAAAAGCCGCCGAGAAACCTCTCGCGCACTCGATGTTTTGCATATCAAGCAGATCGTTTGCGTGTTTCTCATCAAGGGCCTGGAACTGAAAACGCCGGTAATAGGAGCGCTCGTCTTCGGTCAGTTCTTCGGGGAACAACACGAAGGGCCTGTTTATCCAGCGCTGATGCACAATGCCGTACATAATAAGGCCAAGCCCGTCGTGGGAAAAATGCAGTTCGCCTTCGCTGATATAATAGAACGCATCGGTAAGTAAATCCTCGCGGCCAGGGACAATTTGTTTTGCCGTTTCGTAAATGCCGTCCATGCAGGCTTTCCATGTCACGGGCGTATTTACGAGGCTGTTTTTCGCGTATTTCCATTTTTCGCCAAAATCCGTATAGTTCAACTGAAAGGCCAGAATTGGTTTGCCGGAACTGACGGCGTCGCCCAGATCGCGGGCAAAGCTAAAAATATTCGGTATACCCCGTATCCATTCGGGTTCCATATTCAGCACCGCCGTCGGATATTCGCCTTTGTTATTCCGGCCATTAATGATGTAATTGTCTTTCGCGCCGCGCCACGCCTCGGCCGCTCCCTGTTCCTCGATCTTGAAGCCAAGGTTCGCGTTGAAGCAGAGGGTAATATCCAGGCCCGCATCGGCAGCGCCCGCGTTCAGCGCGTCCAGAAAGCCGTTGATCCGGTCTGCCATTGAACGGCGCTTGCAGGTTTCCGGTCCGTTCGGACCCGAATAAGTGCCGTTGCTCCAGCACAGGCCGCCGCCGGCATCGTTCGACTTGAACAGGATAAAATCAATGCCTGTTTTTGACACCAGTTCTCTGACGGCATAGCGGTACAGTTCAAGCACCTCCGTATTATCAACGCAGGGGCTGTAATAGGTATGTTTGGCCCGTCTGGGGTGGTCACACCTCGTACCACGCCATGCCGGATGATCGCGGTAAACGGCCTCGGGCAGCCAAAAAGGTTCGTTGCTGAAAAGCGCCCCCTTCATGTTCAATGATTTTAAAATATCGCAGCGGGCCTTAACCAGCGCGAAACATTCGGCTATAAAACCGATGGGAAGGTAGTTCTCAAGCTGCGGCGGACACACCAGTTTGAAAAGCTGCGCGTGCCTCATGCACCAGTTTGGGTAGGGGTCGGACAGGTCGGCTTCCCACATCCAGCGGCTCCGGGGCAGTTGGCTGACCATTACATGCGTTGCCCCCATATCCTTTGCCCGTTTAGCGTGAACCGCGAATTCTTCGATGTTCCGGATTTCCACGTCTACAATTATTTTTCTGTCCATCCCTTACTCCTTTACTGCGCCTATCATCACGCCCCTGGCAAAATACTTTTGCAGGAACGGGTAAATACAAAGCACCGGCACGGTAGCGACAATAATGGTTGCGTACTTGATAGTGGCGGCAACCGATTCCTGATCACCCGCGTCGACTCCGGCGGACATGGCAATCGCCGAATTTTGCAGCAGTATCTCCCGCAGTACCACCTGCAAGGGATACAGCTCCCGGCGCTGGAGAATGGCGCTGGCCCAGAACCACGCGTTCCAGATGCCTATTCCGTAGTACAGAATCATTACCGAGAGGATGGCTTTGGAAAGGGGCAGTACCACCGAAAATAGAATCCGCCCATGCCCCGCGCCGTCTATCAAGGCCGCCTCGATGAGGGATTCGGGGATAGCCATGAAAGAAGTCCGCAGGATGATCAGGTTGTAGGTGTTAATGGCAAAGGGGATGATGAGTCCCCAAAGGCTGTTGGTCAAATGCAGATCGCGCATATTCAAATAAAAAGGAATAATACCGCCCGAGAAAAACATGGTAAAGGTGACAAGCATCATTATGGGCTTTTTAAAAAACACATTCTTCCGCGAAAGGAAATAAGCGCCCAGCGAGGTCATAAAAAGGCACACGACAAGCCCCGCAATCAGTACGAACAGGGTATTCCGGTAACCTGCGAGGATCATGGGATTTTTGAAAACCTTCTCGTAAGCCGCAGTACTAAACCCCAGGGGCTTGAACAAAATCCCCGTATGCTGGGTCAGCAGGCCGTTATCGCTGAATGACGCAAACAGCACATAGAGGACAGGATAAAGACAGACCAGCGAAATTAACGCGAGAAAAAAATAGTTGAAAGACGCGAAAAGTTTTTCTCCTTTTACCATAAACTTGTCTCCGACATTTTTCTGCTCATCCGATTGGCAACGAGCAACAGCGCAAAATTAATCAGCGAATTAAACAGGCCGATAGCGGTTGAATAACTCCAGTTCTGTTCCAGAATCCCCACCCGGTATACATACGTCGAAATAATATCCGCCGTTTCGTAAGTGCCGGGGTTGTACAAGAGAATAGTCTTTTCATATCCCACGTTCAGGAGAGTCCCGATACGGAGGATGAAAAGAATCACGATGGTAGGCGCAATCGAAGGCAGGGTAATATGAATCAACTGCTTAAAACGTCCCGCCCCGTCGATCATGGCCGCCTCGTAGAGCTGGGCGTCAATTCCCGAAAGCGCCGAAAGGTAGATGATAGTGCCCCAACCGACCTGCTGCCAAATTTCGGAGACTACGTACATGGGGCGGAAAAAGCCCGGCATTTGGAGCAGGGGAGACCGGGTCCCCCCAAAAAGCACAACGATGTCGTTAAACAGGCCGCTTGACATGGAAAAGTCGGCTATGATACCGGCGATAACGATAATCGAAACAAAGTGCGGAAGGTAGGTTATGGTTTGTACCGTCCGTTTGAACAGGGAATGTCGCACCTCGTTAAGCAGCAGGGCCAGGATGATAGGCGCGGGAAAGCCAAAGACAAGGTTGTAAAAACTGATGAGGAACGTGTTCCGCATCAGCCTGGCAAAGTAAGGACTGGTAAAGAAACGGGCAAAATGTTCAAAGCCTATCCAGGGGCTTTCCGCAAAGCCCCGGCCCGGCGAAAAATCCTTAAACGCGATAAGTGCGCCGTACATGGGCTTGTAGGCAAAAAGGGTGTAGAAAACAATTACCGGGAGAACCAACAGGTACAGGGACCAGTTTTTCTCCATATCTTTGGCAATCACCTGCGGTATCCGCATATTTTTCTCCTTCCGATTCGCTATCGGGAATGTCGGCAGCCGACTGCCAACTACCGTGTCTTGAAACGGGTCAGCGCGGCGTTTTGAATCTCCACCGCCCGGTTAATTCCCATTTTCTTAATTGTGGTTACATAGTTGTCCCAATTTGAGAGCGGTTCGGTACCCAGAACGAATTTGACCAGCATTTCGTCGGCGTAGGTCGTAACCTCGCTCATAATCCGGCCCAGCTCACTGCTTTCTTCGGAGGTGGGGGTTATGGGCGGCATCTTGTGTTTATAGGGATCGTCAATCTTCCATATCCGGGGGCCGTTCTTCTGTTCCGGCAGAGCCATGTACTGCTCAAAGTACCCCAGGTTCTGGATAAAAGGCCCGCCATACGCGGCCCGTGCGTAGGCGCCGATAGACTGGGCCAGGGACCAGCCGTTGGGGTTCTTCATGATAAGATCGGTATATATCGGCTTACCGTCTATCATGGTATATGAAACGCCTTCAACGCCGAAGTTGTTAAACAAAGTGCCTTCCGGCCCGTAGTTCCAGTCCAGAAGCCGGGCCGCAAGTTCCGGGTTTTTGCAGGAACTGGTGATAGCCGCGCTGAAGGGGCCGGAATAGGCGTTGTCCACAAAAATCATGGTGGGCTTGTCCCCTTTGTTCCGTACCGGGTACGGAGCGGCGGTCAGCTCAAACCCCGGATCGCTTGCCCTGGCGGTATTCGTCCAGGTTCCCATCTGTCCGCCCAGTCCCCCACAGCTTGCGCCGGTAACCCCGCTGGTCATCTTGGCGGTTACCTGCTGAATAGTCACCGTAGCGAAATCCGGATCGAGGAGTCCTTCCTTATACCATTGGTTCATCATGGCAAGATAATCCCTGAACGCCTCTTCCGCGCTGCCGTAATGCGCCTTGCCGTCGTCCCCGACATAGAAATTGCGGTCAATACCATAGCCGAACATAAAATCAATATTGATGGCGGTAATCGAGATCATGGACAGGGGAGCGGCGGCCCCTTTTTGTGTTTTGAACGCCTTCAGCGCCGTGTACCATTCATCGTAGGTTTCAGGTACCGAAAGGTTCAAGTCGTCAAGCCAGTCCTTGCGGATCATCGGCCCCCGGTAGATACAGAGGATTTCGTCTCCCCGAAGAAACGGAAAGGCGTAATAATCGCCCTTGTCCGTCTTAACCATCCGGTCCCATTCAGGGTGGACGGCGAGGGCCGCTTTTAGATTGGGCGCGTATTTATCAATAATGTCGTTAAGCCGGATAATAACCCCGTCTTCAATAGCCTTCTGCGGCCCTCCGGGATAGGTATTGAGCCAGTCCCTGTCCATAATATCCGGCATCTCGTTTGAAGCGACAAGGAGATTGAACTGCTCGTTCGCGCCCCCGGCGGGCGGGTGCAGGAATTCTACCTTAATGCCCGTTTTTTCCTGCCAGGCCTTACCGTAGGATGTCTCTCCCAAGTTGGTAAAATTAGCCGCCACGCTGTTCGACATTTCACCCCAATACCTCAGAGTGGCATCGGTCTTAACCGGGTAATCAATTTTTCCGGTTGGAGCGGCCGAAGCCCCGTCTGATTTTTCCGAACCCTTGCATCCGGTAAAAAGTACAAGCCCCACAATGCCCAGGCATAACGCCGTCAAAAATCCGATCTTTTTCATGAATATCTCCCTCCTTATGGAGATATTTGATTATGGATCGGATTTTTAAAACAGCGCTATAACTTTTTTCTCGAAACCATAGCCATTTTTTCGATTACCGGGCTATACAGAATTGACAAAAATTAAAGTGCGTTGCGATTTTTTAAAATTTCTGCCCTTGGGGAACAAATTTTTAGGTTTACCTGATGCTTTTATACTGACCCGGTGTAACGCCGGTGGTTTTACGGAAGATTCTGATAAAGGCGCTGCTGCTGCGAAAGCCGGAAAGTTCGGCGGTTTTGATTATGCTGTGGCCCTGTTCCAGCAGTTTCTTGCTTTCTTCTATCCGCAGGGCGTTGATATATTCCAGCAAATTTAAGCCCGTATCCTGCTGGAATATATTCGATAAATAAGCCGGTGTCAGGGCAAAATGCAGCGCGGTAATGGAGATATTCAGATCGGGATTTCTGAAATTTTCATCAATATAGCTTCTGACCTTTTCCCCCAGGTGATGGGAGTGTTTTTCTTCCAGGAATGAACGGTTGGCCCGGCAAATTTCCTCCAGAGCCTTTTCCAGGTAATCGAGCAGGAGGGCGGGAGCAAGAACGCCGGCGGGAATTTCTACCGGCAACTTTACCTTTGGCGACAGCCTCCCCTTTATCAAAGTTCCCATAAGGTCGGCGGCCAGTATTTTGGCAGTTTGAGTGGAAAACCCGATGCGGGAGGCGTTATCCGCAACAATCCGCCCAAGAAGATTTCCGGCTTTTTCGTGGTCCCCCAGACGGATAAAATTGATGATCTTTTGTTCAATTTCCACTGGGTAATGGTAAGATTCGCCTGAATACCGAATGTCTTTATAGTGCAGGATAGTTTCGCCCGGGGCGCTGTCCAGGTATTGAAAGGCTTCACGGGCCTCAAGGTTGGCGTAATAAATGCCCTCGATGCCCCGGTGGGGATCGCTCAGGGCGGCGGAAACCTGCAGGCCAAAACGCTCTTTGGTTTTTTGCTGGGCTTCCTCGATGTTGTCTTCCAATTGGGCGATTACCATTTCGCTGTCTTCAATACTTCCCGGCCAGTTTACCAGGGCGGCAATGTTTTGCCCCGCGTCGGTCATTTCCACCGGCATACGCCGGTTTACTTTTTCCCGGAAAGTTTTCATAAAGAAACAATGCGCCTCCCCCTGCCGGGATTCGCCTGAGTTAAAGAGAATCACCAGAAAATTATCGCCGCTTAATTGTATATCATAGAGTTTCATATCCTTCCCGTCTTTTGCCGGATCAAAGGGCTTTTCCAGCAGGGTGTAGAGGTAGTATTTACGCAATATCCGCCGGTTATCCTCAAGGTTTACTTCAAGTCCATGGTATTCGCCGTAGTTTCGGCGGGTCATGCGGACAGAAAAGAAAACGCCAAAGACCGAGCAGAACAAAAAACCGCCCAGGGTAAAAAATTGAATTTGCCGCGCCCGCTGGTTTTGTCCGTCAGCCGGTATCAGATAATGAAATTCCCAATCCGCAAGGTTCGAGCGGTTTTGCAGGCGGCGGTAGCGGGTGCTGTCAATTTCCTCTCTGACGGTAGAGGCAAGTATCTGTCCGCCGCTGGTGATGGAAAGGGCGCTTCCGTTGGCGGCAAAATTTTTGAGGAACCGGTCTACAAGCGAGGAATCCTGAATAACAAGAACCGCGGTAACCGGGCCGGCCCCAATATCACTAAAAAGAATAGTTTGCAAAAAGAATATCCTGTTCTTTATCTTGAAAAATGTTATCTTGTCTTTTCCCCTCAGTAGGCGGGTAAATTCTTCCAGACTTACATCCGATTCGGATAAAAACATTTCAAAGTACATATTCAAAGACATGTGGCCGTATCTGCCGGCAACCGTACCGCTCCGGTTTAAAACCACCAGCGTATCATCCAGCAGGGTATTTATCGCCTGGTAATTTCTGAGTTCAAACACCAGCTTATATATATTGAAATAATCGTTGGGCTCCAGCGCGGCCTGAACAAAATGCAGTTTTCGTACATTATCACTGACCATAATAAGATCCATCACCTGCCTCAAAACCAGAAGCTGGCCGTCTACTTCGGCCTTGACCTGTTCCAGGGTTGCCGCGTAGATCTCCTCGGAAGCGCGAAAGATAATCCGCCGGGACAAGAAATAAATACCAACGCTTAAAAGCAGTGGTATAAGAAGAATAACCAGATACGAGATAAGCCAGCGCCGTGATATCGAGTGTTTTTGCATTATAATATCCCCTGGGCTTAATAATTGAACCTGTTCCAAAACCCGCAGATTTAAGGATAAAAAAAGCGGGAGAAACCTGATAAGATTGTAGTTGAAAAAACTATACCAGGAGACTTCCGCCACGAAAATTATAAGCCCAATCATTGCGGAATCGCAAGTACTCGTTACAAGAGAAAAAGACCACTGGGCTTTAGCCCGAAACCACACGAATTCCTGCTTTGGTAACCCTGATTTTACCTGTAGCTTCTTTTTATTGCGGAAAAACAGGAAAGCAGGACGGGAGGAAGAAGAGGAATCAGGATAACGCGATACTGTTCGTGCGGTTCGTGTGGTCGAACCGGAGGTTCGTTGTGGTCAAATTTCTTTAGATTCTATAGGTCAAGTTTAGGTAACAGGGCGGGAAGAAGAGAAGGCGGAATTGGAACGGGAGGAGGCGCGGCGGCGTTTTTTTGCCTTAGATCCCCGCCCGCCGCCGGGGTTTGCGGCATTTAAGGATCAGCGCACTTACAAAGGCGGCGAGGAAAAAGGCGGCCGGCAGATTGGACAGCAGAATCGACAAAAACGGCACGGAACCGATAACCGGACCCACCCGGCCCGTTATCCCGAAATTCCGCAGCACCGAATACACCGTTTCCGCGTAGCCGGCGATGACGCCGAGTACGACAAACATCCAGGTCGTGTCCCTGTTTTTGGACCAGAACACAATGGCGAAAAAAACCGCGGCGGCCCCCAGTGTCAGACGGCTTAC
>JAISNI010000127.1 GCA_031276295.1 Treponema sp. | reverse complement strand
TTGCCGGAAAGGGGATGTATAGGCGGACTTAAAAAGTTAAAACGGCGTTACGGCGGCACAATACGGTGTTTTGACGGCCTGTTCCGTTTAAAAAGCGGTCCGTATGGATCGTGATTTTTGCTCCTTGTAATGAGGGTAAACTTACAAAAGGAAGATTTGTATGAAACCAAAAAAAATTTTGTTCATAGCGCTGGCATTTGTAATGCTTTGTGCCGTGGTTGGCGTTATCTTTGCGGAAGGCGAAAGTGTCAATTATACGCCTTCATCTGTAACCGTCCGCAACACAAACCGGAGGGGCAGAATTAATGTTACCGTTTGTGTTACCCTGAAGGACAGATCCGGACGCATATCGGATGCAAACTGGTATTTCGATAATATTCCACCTCAAGGCAGTAAGACACAGCCCGCTCCTGCCGGAAATACCGTTGTCGGGGCCAGTTCTATTATGTGTTCAGCACCTCAAGAGTAACTAAAAAATCCGTAGAAGCCGCCGCTACGGACGGTGTAAATGCAGGGGCGATGGGCGGTAAAACCGCCTATCACCCCATTTTTTTGGAGGCTGTACCCTCCAACTAACGGCGCAGCCGCTTGGCACATAACGTTCCGGCTGTTTACGATGTTTTTGTAACCCGAATAAGGGCTTGCGTAGCAAGACCATGGCTACAAAAATGTGGCGGAGTTTTGGCGTGAGATTGAGTTGGCTATAAAGGCGATAATAATAGGAGCTATTGCGGTGAATACTGCGGCTATGGCAACTCCATCTTTTCCCATAATAAATAAGATAGCCGCTAATATCTTTGCCCGTTTATTATCTTCCCGAATTACCATATTTTCCAATTCCATGCGATGATTGGTCTGATTAATAAAGTTATCAAAGAGTAATTTTGTGGCGCCGGGGTATAAACTTTCATATTTTTCCAATTCAGCGGGAGGCGGTAGAGGGCCTTTTCTGAAGGCTGCTAACATATTGAATTCTTTGACAGGAGGTTCTGCCGCCTGGTATCCTAAACGACGGGGTTTTTTGTTTCGAGTTGACATAGGGTATCACCATAGGCCTTATGGAAATCCTTATAAATAGCCAATAAATCAGAATTAAGGCCTATTATATCAGCTTCTTCTCCCTCGTTGGAGTAATTATAGGCATTCAGGGAGTCAAAAAAGTCCATATTGCGGCCTATTCCCTCAAGTATAGAGGGCCTAGCGAACAAAAAATCAGTCATAAGTCAAATATATCCTTGTTTGTGGGCTTTGGCAAGCGCGTTGCCTCATGTCAACGACCAATAGAAATGTCCCCCTCCCGCTTAGGCGGCATCCGGGCCTAAAGTTACATTTTAAAATGAGGCGCCACGGGGGCCGCATCACACCGGAGGGTTTTAACCGCGCCCCGAACCGGCAAACCGTAACGCGGCCGTCCAACAGTTTGTTGCGCTTCGCGCATGAATATGCAAAAAATCCACGAAGTGCAGCAGGCTCCTCGCCCTTTTAGTGCGAGGTAGTAGTTCATCGCTTGCCAAATCAATTTTTTTCAATATAATATATATTATAGAAATGTATAAATTTGTCCGAAATTTTTAAATATTACTGTAAGAAGACAAAAATTTTTTAAGGAGTCAGGCCAATGGCATCAACTATTGGTATAAAAATTGCCAATGGGGATTTTTATTCCATACTGGAAGAGAATTCACGGGTTAAAAAACGGCTCGTTCTTACCACCGTCCATGATCATCAGAAAAGCGCCCAGATCGATCTTTACAGGAGTTATACAAAAACTATGGCGGACGCCCTGTATATAGGCAGTCTCGTTATTGAAAATATCAGCCCTAAAACCAAGGGCGAGCCTTCTATAGAGCTGATCATCAGCTCCCATGAGGATGGAGAAATTACCGCCGATGCCTACGATCTGGATACCGCCTCAAAGGAACACCAGTATCTCAACGTATCCCTAAAATCCTTTGATGATGAAACAACGGTAGATATTCCCGATTTTGAACTGGAGGAATCGGAAGCTGTCCCCCCGCCGCAGGGTCTCTACGAAAAGCCCTCTTCCAAAGAGGATAAGGACAAGAAAAGAACCCCCCTGATAATCGTGTTGATTGTCGGGCTCATCCTTATCCTGCTCTGTCTGCTCCTCTGGTTCTTCTTTTTCCGCGGAAAGCAGGATACGCCCTCTAACGGGAGGGCCGGAGTTTCAGGAGAAGAAACCTCGCAGACGGTTACGCCGCCGCCTGTTCCGCCCGCGGGTCAGACGCCGTCCGCTTCAGACCGGGCCCAGCCCAGCCGGACGTCCGCCCAGGTTTCACCGGAGTTCGGGACACCCGGAGGGGAGGGGAAGGCGCAGGTTCAAGCGGGCCCCGCCGCGCCCCGTCCCGATCCGCCCGTGGAGCCTGCCCCAGGCGGGGCGCCGCCGGTAATCACCGCGCCGGATTCCCCTCCGGCCGGGCGGCCGACTGTGCGCAGGGCCAGGCCCGTACCGCCGGTCTCGTCCTATAAAGTACCGGCGGTTATTCCTAAAAACGGCGTCGTATACAGGATACGCTGGGGCGATACCCTCTGGGATATAGCGGAAGCCTTCTACCGTAACCCGTGGCTTTACCCTCGTATAGCCCGGTATAATAATATCCGCAACCCTGATCTTATTATTTCGGGAACCAGTATCCGTGTACCGCCCAGATAGAAAGAGGTACCGGCGGTTCCTCTGTTTTGGCAGCTTATTTCTCTGTATGCTCTGCTCCTGCCACGGCAAGCCCCTTCTGGATATTCCCCGGAATGAGGCGTTAAAGAGGCTTAAAGAGGGAGATATTACATTCGTGCTGGAGGCAAAACCTGCCGCCCTCATGCAATTTGGCAAGACTAATCCCGAAGCGGCCTTCTTTATCGGCCTGCTCGTTAAGGCATCCGGCGGATACGGTTCTAATACGGAAGCAGATTTCCGGGAAGGGCTCCTCTTTGAAGCCGCTCTTAACAGCCGTTCCCCAAGGACGCGCGGGGAAGCGGCGCGGGAACTTATCAGCCCCTTGTTAAACGATAAAGAGCTGGCCGGCCGTATCCTTGAGCGCCTTGACCAGAAAGACGCCCCTCCCCTCTTGGGCAGTAGAACCGTTCCGGGTACCGCCGGCATAGCCGCCGGTACGGAAGATGTATCCGAACAGAGCCTCCGGGCGGCGGTATTTTTCTCCCTGGGCCGCTTTGCCGAAGCGGTGCGGGTCTACGAAGAAGAAATGCCGCTCTGTTCATGGGACAAGGCCCTCTCCCTTATAGCCTCCCTTGCCGCGCCGGAAACCATTGCGGAAGGAGTGCCGGATGCCGAAAATGTCGCGGAAGGCCGTGATACGGCCGCGGTTATGGACTTTTTCCTTTTAAACCCCGTTGACGATGCCTACCGCTGGGCGCGGGACCAGCTTGACATCCTGTTGAAAAAAAAGCCTGCCCTCCTCTCTGCCGGGGAATGCGCGGCCATAGACGGCAAGGCGGCAATTGCCCGTTCCAACTATGGCGAAGGCTTAAAAAATTTCAGATCGGCGCTTGAAAGCCGGCCCGAACTATTCTTCCGTTATCCTGATCTTCTAATCGATCTGGGCAGGGCTTTTCAGTATTCCGGCGCGAGGGAACGGGAAACCGGACTGCTCCTGGATTGGGACGGCCTGCTTGAAGCCGGACCTCCCGGCGGCAATTCCGGCGGCGCGGATAAGCCTGAAACGAAAGATACCAAGAGCGCAAACGCAGAACAGGGTTTCAGCATACCTGAACAGACGTGGGATGATCCCGCCCTGCCCCTTATCCGGTACCGCCTGCTCCTCTATGCGGGAAGAATAGAGCGGCAGCGTTCCAGGCACAAGGAGGCCGCCGCTTTATTCCTCCGCGCCCTTTCCTTTGCGCCGGGCCCCAATGAGACAGATGCCTGTATATGGTATTTTCTAAGCGAGAATCTTGCCTACCAGCCGGAAAATACTCCCAGTATCACCCTTGAATACATACCGCGCTGGCAGGATATCTCCTACTACGAGGACTTCCTGGATGACCTGTCGTCGTACCTCTGCGCCCAGGGGCAGTGGAAGGCCCTGTTACAGGTGTTCTATGCGATAAGGAGAGGAGCCGAGGCGTCTATCACCGCCCAGTATGCGTTTCTCATAGGCAGAGCTTTACAGGAAGGGTTTTTAACACCGGATGAACTGAAAACGGCAGGTATGGAGGCCGGTACGGAAGGGGAAACACGGAATACGGTGAATACGGCGGCCCAACCGGATACGGCCAATAGCGCGGAAAACGGTACGGAAACCGGATCGGGACCGAACGCCGGTAAGGGGGGGGCTGGGGAAGACACGGCGGAAAGGGAAAGGGCGGCCCGTTATTTTTTTAGCATAGCAGGGGAGAGCCCCCGGGCGGTATTTTACTACCGTGTTTTAAGCTCCTCATATCTGGGGGGAAACCTTACCCCCGTTGTTCCGAATGAAAAGCCGGCAAAGAAGAAGCCCGATGTCAGGAAATTTCCCCATGCGGACGATGTAGGCTTTTTCCTCAACTTCTTTGAATACGGGGCGTCTTCATTGCTTGCCCCCTATATCCTCACCATGAAGGATGAACTGAGCATAGACGAACTCCGCACCCTGGCCTCCGCCTATGCCGCGGCGGAACTCTGGTACGACGCCAACCGGGTCATCTCCTACTACGAAAACAGGGAGGACTATACCCTTACGCTTGAGGATATGCTTATCAACTACCCCCACCCGCTGTCCGGAATGATAGAAGGCCGGGCCCTGGAAATGGGCATGCCTGCGCCCCTGCTCTACGGCCTTATACGCACGGAAAGTTTATTCCAGTCAGAAGTGGTGTCCAGGGCCGGAGCCGTAGGCATGACCCAGCTTATGCCGGCAACCGCCGTAGATATGGCAGGCCGTATGGCAAAGGCAGGGGTGGCCGACTATATGGAAAACGGCGCGGTCAATATGAAGGACCCCGCTGTCAATATCCATATAGGCGCTTTCTACCTCAATTACCTTATCAATAACCTCAAAAGCCCTCTGTTGGCCCTGGCGGCCTACAACGGCGGCATGGGCAGGGTCAAGCGCTGGCGCGAAGCCCGGAGCGCCCTGAGCGAGGACCTTTTCATCGAAACCATAGAATTCCGCGAAACACGGATGTACGGTAAGCGTATCCTGGGATCCGCGGCAATCTACGGTTATCTCTATTACGGTATGAGTATGGAGGCTGTAATAGCCGATATATATAATATACGGAATAAAGATATTTAGAGGTTCGGGCCGCGGTACCGGCTTTCATATAAATGGGGAGTGTATTTTTGAGCCAGCATTATTTCACCAGTTTACTGAATGAAGATGGGCCCGAATTCCGCATGGCGGCTATAGGCGGGGCCGCCCTCTTGGGCATTGTCTCTGTTTTGTTAAGTTTTTCAATAATAGGCGCTTTTTTTCATACATCCTGGATCATCATCGGGCCGGGACTTTTCTTTATCAATTCCTATGGTATATTGGCCTTTGCCGTACCCGCATTCCTCTTCTATGCGGCCTTTATACTGGTGGAAAACGATTACCGCCCCGACCGTATCTTTATCCTTGCCTGTAGTATAGTCCCTTTCCTGACCCTTGCCCTGGGCTTTTCCCTGCTCCGCGGCTTCGATACCTATGCGGAAAAATCCGTCTTTATCAACCTTGCAGGAAGAACCGGCCTGAGCCTCATCATGCTTCTTATAACCACCATTGAGGTTCTTGGTATTGCCCTGTTGACGTTCCTGTTTTTCCCCTACAGACCCTCGGACACGGTAACCGGCGCTTCCGGCAGGAAGAAGGGTTTCGGTATACACGTTATTTCCAGCCTCAAAATCAGGGACGTATATATGGAAGCCGCCGCTAAAAAGGGCCCCGAAAGCGCAAAACGGCAGAAGTCCTGCTTCCAGTTCCCTAAACTGAAACCCCTCGCAAGTTCCCTGGCCTTTGAGGAATTTGACCGGATAATGCGGCGCGAACCGGACATTGAACAGGGGCAAACGGAAAACACCCTCGTTGTCCAAAGTGTCCGCCCGCCCGTGGTTTGGGAGGGCGCTTTTTCCGCACCGGCCTGCCGCGATACTTCAGGCTACGGCGTTCCGTCTAATCCCGCCCCCCGTATGACGGACTACGTTCAGCAGCCGGAAATGCCGTACATACCGGCGGAAGACGGTTCGGTTTCCTACTTTGTTCAGGATTCCCCGCCTGAAAATAACCGGAGAAGGGTAATCTCCCCGTCCGCAGGCAGCGGAGTTTACTCCGGCGGAACTTGTTCCGGCGGAGCAAGTTCCGGCAGGGAAGGTTTCGGCAGTGGCGCATCACGGTACTATCGCGGGCCGGGGGAAGCTCGGCTTGATGAAGGAGGATACGGCGCGGCGGAACAGGGAGAGGATACACAAGCGGCGGCCGTTTCCCCGGAATACGGAACCGGCACGGGCGCCGTGAAGGGCCCTGTTGAAGGGATAGAAGCCGGGGCCGGTGAAGGGAATCTTCCCGCGGGGGAATTCTCCGGTTACAACGATCCCTATGCACGCTCGTCAGGCAGGGGACTCTTAAACCGTTCCTCGGCTATTGCCGCGGAAGCTGCCGGAAGTCCTGGTGCTTCCGCCGTTCCCCGGCAGGATACGCTTCATAATGCGAAAAGCCGGGACCAAGCCCCCGCTCCGGCGGCGGGTCTCAGGCCTCCCCCACCACCCAAAGCGCACCCTTACGCCGTACCGGTTGAAGGCATCCTTACCCAATACCCGGACGGTCAGTACTGGATCATCGATCAGGCTACCCGCGATGCGGCTCTGGTCCTCAAAGAAACCCTCCGCGAATTCAAGATACAGGCCGAAGTTACCGGCATACGGAAGGGCCCGGTTATCACTATGTTCGAAATACTGCCCGCTCCGGGGGTAAAGCTCTCCCGTATTGTGAACCTCCAGGACAACATAGCCCTGCGCCTTGCGGCCTCGTCGGTACGGATCGTCGCGCCTATTCCGGGAAAGCATGCGGTAGGTATAGAAGTGCCCAACGCAAAACGGAACATCGTATCTTTTAGGGAGATCATCGAAGGGGAGCTTCAGCGGGAAGGCCGGAAGCCGGAAATCCCCGTAGCCCTGGGCAAGGATATCACCGGCGAGGCCCAAACCATAGACCTTGTCCAGATGCCCCACCTTCTTATCGCGGGCTCCACCGGCTCAGGAAAATCGGTCTGCGTCAATTCCATGATCCTCTCTATCCTCTACCAGCGTTCCCCGTCCGAATGCAGGCTTATCCTCATAGACCCGAAAATCGTAGAGCTTAAACTGTACAACGACATCCCCCACCTTTTAACGCCGGTTATCACCGAGCCTAAAAAGGCGTTCCAGGCTTTGCAGTACCTTATATTTGAGATGGAAAGGCGCTACGCCTGCCTTGACTCTCTGGGGGTCAGGGACATTAAAAGCTATAACCGCCGTATCCGCGAGCGGAACATCGCCGCCGAACACATACCCTATATTGTGGTCGTGATAGACGAATTTGCCGATCTTATGGCCACTACCGGCAAAGAACTGGAATCCACCGTAGCCCGCCTTGCCGCCATGTCGCGGGCAGTCGGTATTCACCTGGTGCTGGCAACGCAGCGCCCCTCCATAGACGTAATAACCGGCCTTATCAAGGCGAATATTCCAAGCCGTATTGCATTTATGGTAGCCAGCAAGATGGACAGCCGTATCATTATAGACATGGTCGGCGCGGAAAAACTTCTCGGCAAAGGCGACCTGCTCTATGCGGGCGCGGTTGACCCATTCCCTATCCGTATGCAGGGGGCTTATGTTTCCGAGGAAGAAGTTGAAAATGTCGTCGAGTACGTTAAAACCCTTGGAGCGCCGGACTATATTGACGAGGAGATATTCTACGACGATGATGAAGACGAGGCCGGTCCCAGCCTCTATTCCGAAGACGGCGATCCGCTCTACGATAAGGCCCTGGAAATCGTTACCCAGCAGGGTAAGGCCAGTGCCAGCTACATTCAGCGCCGCCTCAAGATAGGTTATAACCGTGCCGCACGGCTTGTGGAAGAGATGGAACAACGCGGCGTAGTCGGCCCCGCCCAAGGTTCCAAACCGCGGGAGCTTCTGCGGGGCGTCTAATACGCGGATGACATGGAATAGCCGATGATACGATGCAACAGGTTTGATGGTTTAGGAGGGAGAATAAACGGCTCTTGACCTTGAAGGGTAACCGGCAAAATTACTACATTCAAAAAGCTGAAAATCAGGTAGTCTATGACGTAATTCCTTATCATATATAGAATTAGCAAAAAAAACAGCGGAGTTAAGACTTAAAATAAATTTCCAGCTTAATAATGAGAAAGGTATTTTCCCAAAAGAGAGGAGTTGCGGAACAATTGCCGTAACTCCTCTTACTCATTTCATTACTTTTTTTTGGTAGTCGCCGCCGGTGTTTTCTTGGTATCTGCTGCCGGTGTTGCTTTCTTGGCATCCGCTGCCGGTGTTGCTTTCTTGGTATCCGCCGCTGCCGGTGTTGTTGTTTTCTTGGCATCCGCCGCCGCCGCTGCGGATTCAACTTTCACAACCTTAATAACACCTTTGCCGTTCGCGTAGCCCTTTCCTTTGTAAGGAACATTAACTGTTTTCCCTGCCGCTACTTTAACGGGCGCTTCGTTTGTATCGGCCACACTGTAGGTAACTGTTACTTCTGTTGCTCCATCGTTGATAACAAAAACATTAGCCGCGCCTTTTAGCAATACCCAGCCGGCCGATACTTTATTGGCCGCATCTGTAACCGACACCGTCCCACCCGCAGGCGGTTTCTGTTGAGCTACTGCAAATGCAGATACTATAAACAGTAATACCACTACACCCAAAAATGTCTTTTTCATAAAAGACCCCTTTAAAAAAAATTTATATATCTTTAGAGATATATATAATATATAATATAATATATATTTATATTATTGAATATAAATATTTTAATAAAAACCCCGCGGCAAGTCGCCGGGTTTTACTTGATTCAAAATTTGACATTTTGGACAATCTCACGTTAATTATCCACTTTAAACTTTGAAATTTCAGTGACCAAGGTGTCTATATGCTTCTTGTTCTCGACGCTTATCTCGCTCACACGATTTACAGCTATATTAATCTGATCTGCACCGGCCGCCATTTCATTCATCCCGTTGGTAATCTCCAATGTAATTCCGGCAAGATTTTTACTCTCCGATATTACTTCCTTGCTTCCTGTCCGCATTTCTTCCGAACTGCTTTCTACCAATTTGGTAATGTCGTTGAGCTGCCCAATTGATTCAAGTATTTGCTGGCTTCCGGAATTTTGTTCTTCCATTGAATGCCGTATTTCTTCTTCCTGATCCGCAACCGTTTTAACCCCCTTATCAATAGCTTCAAATCTGTTCAAAACTGAATCCGTTGACTTCATTATTTTATCAATAGATTCTTTGATCTTTTTAAGCACTCCCGCAATTGTTTTGGATTGTTCCCCCGAAGATTCGGCTAATTTTCTGATTTCATCGGCAACAACGGCAAAGCCTTTGCCCGACTCTCCTGCATGGGCGGCTTCTATAGCCGCATTCATAGACAGAAGATTGGTTTGACTCGCAATATTCTCCATAACCGCCGTAATCTCTAAAAGCCCCTCGGATTCTTTTGCGATCCCCTGAATATCTAATGCAACTTCCTGCAAGCCACTGCGCCCGATTTCAGACGCATCCGCAAGTTTCTTAACATTTTCCCCGTTTCTTACGAGTGTTTGCGTTACCGAGGTTATATTGGCAAGCAGTTCCTCTATTGCGGATGAGGACCGCGCAACATTTTCAGACTGCTTTTCAATATACTGGTTTAATTGCTCTATATTATCGGTTATCCTCCCCATAGTTGCGTTGGTTTCCGTAACGCTTGCCGATTGGTTAACGGTCCGCCCTTTGATGCTCTGAATGTTGGATGCAATTTGCTCTACGGCGGCCGCTGTTTCCGTCATATTGGATGCAAGCTCATTTCCTATACCTAAAAGAGCCGCGGATTGTTGTTTTATAATAACGACAAGCACCTTAATCTTATCTATGGTAAGATTGAAATAATGCGCCGTCTCGCCGATTTCATCTTTAGACTTTACGTCAAGACGCTTCGTAAGGTCTCCTTCCCCTTCGGATATATCTTTAAGCATAGCAACGATGCCTCGTATCGGCTTTACTATGCTTCCGGAAACAAGAAATATAATACCTACAGTAACAATAATAGCGATAAGCGAAAAAATAATAGTAAAAAATATTAACGCATCTACTTCCTGCATAACTGTTTCACGCGGCACGGAAATAATCACTATCCATGAGGTAATTGTCTCACCCGTACAGAAAGGATACATAGCAAACAGCAAATTCGCCTTCTCTATTGTGTCGGGGGCGCCTGTCTTTATTGATTCAAGAACACGATCAACTCCATCCTGCCCAAGAATCTGCCCGGTAAAGGTTTGAAACTTGGCGCCGCGCCGTTGGGGGTCGTAATGAGCCACGACCGTACCGTCGTTAGAATAAATTGCCGCATTACCTGTACCATAGGGTTTTAACTTTTGAATCATAACCTCCACAGGTCTGACAATAATGGTCATCCCTATAAGTCCGTATATATCCCCCCCTCGCATTATGGGAATTCGCATATCAACGGTAAAAGCATTTTCTCCCTCTACCACCATACTGACCGGATTCGATATGGTTTCATATTGACTAAGGGTGGCAAGGGCCTCTTTGTAATGAGGGTAAGGCAGCATAGCTATACTGCCTGTTTCCCTTGTATACATGGTTATATACTGGCCGCTCTCATCGGTACCAGGGCTATCGGCATACTCACTGTCATTTCCGTCTATAGCATTAGGTTTCCATACGGTATAAATTCTCACAAATTCAGGGTTGGATTCAAGCACGCCGTACATAGTTTCATTGTAATTATCACGTCTCTTGTCGGCCTCAACATCCTGAAAACTGTTCATAATCTGGGATAGGGTACGAATAACATCCATATACTTTTCAAAGTTTCTCTGTATATCTTTGGCGGTAATGCCGGCTATGTTTTTCAAATTCTCCATTGCAGATTTCTTCTGAATTGAGCTTGCACGATAAATCAGAACACTGGATATAATCCCTATCATAAAAATAGACATAATAGCCATAATCAAAGTTAATCTCTGCCGTAATTTCACAATCTTCTCCTTATCTCTTATAGGCTTTAAAAATTTTGACCTTGGAACTTCCCTTTTCAAAGCTGAATAATTACAGCTTATTATTAATTTATTCTATAAATCATATATCGTCAATATATTTAAGGCCGATAATATATAAAATCGTAGCTCCTTTCTACCAGGAATTGCAGAACTATGAACAAAACAACCTGAGCACGTTGGATATGATACGCAACGTATGCCGGCAACCCGGTGTACTGTTCCACCTGGTGGATTTTTTGCATATTCATGCAAAACCACCCGAATAAGTCTGAATTTTCAGGCAATTTTCTGTATGAATTCATAGAAAAACCGTGAATCTTTGTATAAAAATACAAAGATTCACGGCTCGCAAGTATTTACATCGTATAAAATTCATTTTCATGAATTTTATACGATCTTACGTTGAAGCGCAACAAACTGTTAGAAGGACGAATCCGGGTTATAGTACTGCTGTACGTTGGACTTGTCGATCAGCGCTGAAGGGATAACGACGTTGATGGGGGCGCCAGCCGTGTGGAAGGAACCGTCCTTCTTGCCCGTAGCCACATCAACCGCGTACTGTATGCCGTCGCGGATCATCGAGGGGTGGTAGAGGCTTGTGGAGCGTACCAGGGGATCGTTATTTATGATCATCTGATAGACAGCCTTTGATCCTGCGCCGCCCATTGCGATCTTGATATCCTTGCGGCCCGATTCACGGATAGCCTGGAGTACGCCGGTAAGAACGTCGTCGTCCTGGCAGAATACCGCATCGATCTTGGGGTACTGCTGCAGGAAGGTTTCCATGATCCGCAGTCCGTCCTGGGTTGACCAGTTGGCAAATTCGTATCTGTCGCCGCCCAGAAGGTTCACCAGGGAAGGCTCCTTGTTCATCTCCGCAAAGAAGGCATTCATCCTTTCGCCGTCGATGACAACCGGCATCCCGCCCATTGCCACATAGTTGGTAAGCCCTTCGGCCTTCATGGTTTTGGCCATCCATTCGCCGCTTACCCGCCCGAGACCGGGATTATCGCCCGCAAGGTTGACATAGCCGAAACTGGTATCGGTAAGACCGCGGTCAACCACGATACACCGCACGCCCGCATCGTGGATCTGCTTAACCGGCGCGGTAAGGGGAGCGGATTCGTGGGGCAGGATCACGAGGTAATTCATACCCCAGGTCATCAGATTCTCCACATCGCTTACCTGCTGGTTCGCGTTGGCGGAATGGACAACCCTGAATTCAATCGCGGGGTTAGTCTTCTTGATCTCCTCAACCGCAAAATCGGCCCACCAGCCTATACCGCCGGTCCAACCGTGGTCCGCGGTAGGAACCGCTATACCAATCTTGACGCCCTGGGCAGCCTGACCGCCTCTGGCAAAGGCAAAACCCGCCATGAGCACGCACAGAAGAACTACTGCAAGTTTCTTCATCTTCTTCCTCCAAATTACTTCTTGTTGCTATTGTATTGCAGCAATACAGCCGCAATGATCACTAATCCGCGGGCAGCCTGCTGGAGAAAACTGGATACGCCCGCCAAAACGAGCATATTGTTTATTATCCCCAGCATAATGGCCCCCATAACCGTTCCGACTATGCTGCCCTTCCCCCCCGACATAGAGGTTCCTCCGATAACCACCGCGGCAATGGCATCCAATTCGTATCCCGAACCGACCTGGCTTGGCTGTATGCCATTTATCCGCGAAGACCAGAGCAGAGAGGATACCGCTACGGTAAAACCGGTAAGGCAGTACGGTATCAATTTAATTATCTGGACATTGATGGCCGAATAGCGGGCAACCTGTTCATTGGCGCCTACCGCACAGACATAACGCCCGAAACGCGTGTTGTTAAGCAGCAGGTGGAACACAAGCGCCAAAATAAGAAATATCCATATAGGTATAAAGATAGGCTGGAATAACCAGACAAAGCGCGACCCTCCCGTATCCGCCGCCGTTTGCAGGGCAGGGTAGGGAAATGACAGAAAATGCCCCGGGCCAAAATTCTGATAGTACGGGTTGGCCGATTCAATATTTGCCGCTTTGGAAAAATGCAATATAAGGGAACGGAAGATCGCCATAGTACCAAGCGTCGTGATAAAAGGAGCGATACGGCCCTTGGTTATCAAAAAACCGTTTAAAAAGCCGCAGACAACACCCAAGATAAGGCAAAAGACAATAGCCAAGGCAACCGCCCATACCGAATTACCCAAAAAACGATTAAGAAAGAAGATCGTAATCCCCCCGGCAAAGGCCATCATTGAACCGACCGAAAGATCGATCCCGCCCGAAATGATGATAAAGGTCATCCCCAGGGCAATAATGCCGGTATAGGACTGCATCCTGATAATATTCATCAAATTGGCCGGCGGATAGAGAAAGCGCGGCCAGCCTACAATGGTAGCCAGGATAAAGAGCAGGAGGAAGCCCAGCCCGGTGGAATGTTCATTCCATTTAAAAGTTTCAAAGTAATTTTTAAAGCCGGCAAGAGGACCGCCTGAGAACGGTCCCTTTTTCCCCGCCCTGTTCGTTGCAGCATCACTCATCAGATATGACTCCCCTTAATGCCCGTAGCATAAAACATGATCTCCTCTTCGTTAATATGGCCGCCCTCAAGACAGCCCGCAACGGCCCCTTCCCTCATCACATACACCCTGGAACAGAGCCCGATGATCTCTTCCATTTCTGAGGAGATAACGATACAGGAGATGCCCTGCTCCGCCAGTTGATGGACAAATTCGTATATCTCCTGTTTTGCGTTTACATCTATACCCCTGGTCGGCTCGTCCAGGATCAGGATTGAAGGCTTGGTATCCAGCCAGCGGGAAAGGTAGACCTTCTGCTGATTCCCGCCGGAAAGATAGCGTAGCGACATCTTCTGCGAGGCCGCGGCAATACGGAAGGCGCGTATATACTCCGCCGCCTTTTCCCCTTCCGCCTGTTTATCGATAAACATATTCCGGCAGTACCTTTTAAGGGATATAAGGGTGATGTTCTGGGGCACGTTGAAACCCTGCACTATCCCCTTACCCTGCCTATCTTCGGAAAGGTAGGCCAGTCCCCGGCTTACCGCATCGGCGGGCCGCCGTATCTGCACCCCGCCCGAACCTGCTATAGCTACCGTCCCTCCGTCCGCCGTGCGCAGTCCCATCACCGCCTCCGCCGTCTCCGTGCGGCCCGATCCTACAAGGCCGGCAAACCCCAAAATTTCGCCCTTTCGCAGGGAAAAACTAACGTTCTTAAGGATGCCTTTTATGGAAAGATCCCGCACGTCAAGAACGACGGTATCGCTTGCGCGGGGCGTTTTAGGCGGAAATATCTGATGAAAGTCCATACGGCCTATCATCTTGCGGGCTATATCCTCCTCGTTCACCTCGCGTATCTCGTCCACACTGATGAGCTTCCCGTCCCGCAGTACCGTTACGCGGTCGCAGACCGCCTTGATCTCCCCCAGCTTGTGGGAAACAAAGATCATCGTAACGCCCTGCGCCTTGAGGTCCCGCATAAGGGCGAACAGCGTATCCACCTCGCGGCCTGTGAGGGTCGTGGTCGGTTCATCCATAATAAGCAACTTCGAATGCAGCATCAGGGCCTTGGATATCTCCACCATCTGCTTTTCCGCCACCGAGAGGCGGCTGACAAGCTCATTCACCGCCACAGGCATCCTGAGCGCCTCAAGCTGTTTCGCGGCAAGCTCCCGCATTGCGGGCTTATCCAGCAATCCCGATTTCTTCCGTATCTCATTCCCCAGGAAGATATTTTCGTATACCGCAAGCGTATTGATAAGGTTAAACTCCTGGGGAACCATGCTGATCCCTAGGCCCTTGGCCGTAATATAGTCGGGAATATGGACCTGTTTTCCGTTAAGGAAAAGCGATCCGGCGCTCGGCGGATAGATGCCGGTGATAATCTTGATCAAGGTCGATTTTCCCGCGCCGTTTTCGCCGATAAGGCCCATAATCTCGCCCCGCCTTATGCTGAACGAGACCTTATCCAGGACCTTTACACCGTTAAACTCCTTGGTTATCCCTTCAATGTTGAGAATACCGTCAACCGCGCTGTTCTGTGCTGCCGTCATAGTGCTATCATCGTATCCTTTTGAGGGGAGCGCAGCCGCGCGGTCTGACATTTGTCTACCACGCCGGCCTTAGTTACGCTGCTCCCCCCGCTCCATAAAAACGCCCGATGCGGCGGAGTTTGCGTTTAGCAAACCCCGAAAATAAATTTCCTTAATCCGTCTTGAGGGCGTCGTCAAAGGCTACATTTGACGGGGAAAAGTCAACCTTACGCACAAACTCGCAGGCTTCCCTTGCGCCGTACTCCCTCTCCATGCCGGAATCTTCCCATTCGACCGAGAGCGGCCCCTGGTAGTTCATGGCATTGAGTTCCCTGATGATGTCCTCAAAGTTGACATCCCCGTGGCCCAGGGAGCGGAAGTTCCAGCCGCGCCGTGTATCCCCGAAGGTGATGTGCGAGCCAAGTATGCCGGCCTTGCCGTCCAATGTTACCGCCGCGTCCTTCATGTGGACGTGGTAGATGTACTTGGCAAAGTCCCGCAGAAAGATATGCGGGGTAACCCCCTGCCAGATAAGGTGGGAGGGGTCGAAGTTGAAACCCAGGGTAGGCCGGTAATCGAATTCCTTGAGGAGCCGTTCGGCAGTGTAATAGTCAAAGGCTATCTCCGTCGGGTGCACTTCCAGGGCAAACTTAACGCCGTTTTTATCAAACTCATCGAAAATAGGCGTCCACAGTTTTACGATCTCCTTAAAACCGTCGTCTACCATCTTCTCGCTTGTTTGGGGGAAAGAGTACCAGTACTTCCAGATAGGGCTGCCCATAAAACCGGTAACTACCCCGACGCCCAGATTCTTTGCGGCCTGGGCCGCGTATTTCATGTCCTGTATGGCCCATTCCCGTATCTTCTCCGGCTGCCCCGCGTACTGGCTGGGGGCAAAACCGTCCAGGCGCGGGTCCCACAGGTCGCCGACGCACTGACCGACCAGGTGTGTGCCTATGGCCCAGGTTTTAAGGCCGTGTTTGGCAAGGGTCTCCTTGCGGTCCTGCACATAGGCGGGATCGCAAGCCGCCTTTTTAAGATCAAGATGATCCCCCCAACAGGCTATCTCAACTCCGTCATAACCGAAGGATTTGATCTTGCCGCACATAACATCGAAGGGCAGATCCGCCCACTGTCCTGTAAATATTGTAACCGGACGTGCCATAATGCCTCCTTAAAAATTGATCCAGATAGAGCCCTTATCAGAGCTTTCCACACATTTGCCGATAAATTTAACCCCATCGACACCCATATTCACATCGGGAAAATCGAGATCGTCCTCCGTAAGATTCTCCCCCGCCCTCTGTTTAACCAGGGCGCCGATAAAGGTCTTGTAGATGTTTGCGAGGCCCTCGAAGTAACCTTCCGGGTGGCCCGAAGGGATGCGCGAATAGGACTGGGCGTGCGGATAGAAGGGATCCTTGCCGCGGGAGAGAAGCGCATTAGGCTGTCCGAAACGCCGAACCTCAATATAGTTCATGGCTTCCTGATCCCATACTACGGCGCCCTTGTCCCCGAATATACGCACCTTGAGGGCGTTGTCGTAACCCGCCGCCACCTGGCTTGACCAGTACACACCCCGCGCACCGCCTTCAAATTCCAACATCACCGTCGCATTGTCGTCCAGCACACGGTCCGGCCCTATTTTGTCCAGCCTTGCGCAGACCGCCTTGATCCGCAGGCCTGTCATGTAGGAAACCATGTTTTCAATATGGGTGCCCAGATCCCCCAGGCTATTGGACTTGCCGGCTATCTTGGGGTCGGTCCGCCATTCGGCCTGTTTGCTCCCCTGTTTTTCCGCCGGCGCCAGGAGCCATTCCTGGGGATATTCACCGGTTACATAGTGAATTTTACCGATTTCTCCCCGGCGTATCAGTTCCCGCGCGTGTTTGACCGTTGGATAGCCCGTGTAGGTATAGGTTACCGCGAAGAGAAGATTGTTCTTCTTTGCCAGCGCCGCAAGTTCCTCGGCATCGGAAAGCTCTATACACAGGGGTTTATCGCAGACCACCGGGATTCCCCTGCTGAGAAAAGCCTTGGCCGCAGGATAATGGGCTACATTTGGAGCGGAAATAACAACAAAATCTATCTTGTCGGGACGTTTTGCTTCCTGTTCCGCCATTTCCTCAATGGTTGCATAGAGCCGTTCGCGGGAAAGCCCCAGCGCCGCGCCCGTAGCCAGCGTATTTTCCGCCGATTTTGAAAAACAACCCGCAACAATCTCCGCAAGGCCGTCCAGCGCTATGGCCTTCCGGTGCACGTCTCCGATAAAGGCCCCTCGCCCTCCGCCTACCATTCCGTACCGGAGTTTTACCGCCGCCTTAATATCGGCGCTACTCTCAATCATAAGACACCCCCAGCGTTAATTTTTATATTATTATATCAGATAATAAGGATAATGCAAGAATTATTTTTTTAAGGAAATAGTTAAAATACGTTGCTTCCCGGTATAAGTTATCACCGCCGGCAGGTTCACCGGCCGGCGGTTGAGCTTGCCGAAGGGCGAACCCCTAAGGGCGCACGAGCCGGAAGCCAAGGTTGCCGACCCGGCCGGACGGAGTGTAGTAGTTCCGATTGGCGGAACGCAAGTATTGCGCGTAGGCGCTCCAGCCTCCGCCGCGTTCAACACGGTCCGCATCCGAGGACGCAGGGTCCGAAGGGCCTGCCGGATCGGTCTGCGCCTTACCATCATAGCTCCCGTACCGGTCCCAGCACCATTCCCACACGTTCCCGTGCATATCGTACAGTCCCCACGCATTTGCCGCTCCGCTCCCCACATTCCACGTTTTCTCCCGGTACTCTCCCTGCACATTCTCGTTGTACGGATAGTTCCCGTTATAGTTCGCCTGACCCGTCGTGATATTGTTCCCCGTACTGAACGGCCCGGCTGTCCCCGCCCGGCACGCATACTCCCACTCCGCCTCAGTCGGCAGCCGGTACCCGTTCGCGTTCCGGTTCCACATTACACTGTCCCCATTCCGCGTATACGCCGGAGTCAAACCTTCCTTTACACTCCGCTTATTGCAGTACTCTATCGCATCGTACCAGCTTACGTTTTCTACCGGCAGGTCATCCCCCTTAAAATAGCTGGGATTGCTCCTCATCACCGCCTTCCATTCCTTTTGCGTTACTTCGTACTTACTTATGAAAAAGCCGCCCACCGTTACGCTATGCTGCGGCCCTTCGCCGTCCCAACGCCCGGCTTCCGAGGCAGGGCTCCCCATGAGGAAGGAACCGCTCGGTATCCGCACAAACTCGTCCGGCACGGGGCGTGTCCGAGCGCTTACCGCGCCGCTCTTGACGCTTTCAACGCCGTCCAGGGAGCTTATCCAAAAATAATAGGTTTGATTGCCTTCAAGCCTCGGTATTACGGCATTGGTCCTGTCCAGTATAATATCGTATAGTTTTGCCTTGCTGGGATCGTTTACCGTTCCATAATACACACGGTACTTTATCCCGCTTCCTGCGCTGTCCCAGGACAGGGGGATAGAATCGTATCCGGGTGTTCCCGCCTTTATGTTCCCGGGCGGGTAGAGAGCGGACGCAACGGCAGGCGCGGTCGCGGGCGGTATACGGTAGTTAAAACTTGCCTTCGCCGTTTGCCCTGCCTCCACGTCCACCGTCTTTTCCTCGGTCTTCCCGTCCCTGTAGTTCATTGTAAGACGGTACGTCCCTGTTTGCAGGCCGCTAATCGGCAGCGTCCCCCCAACGGTAAAGGGAACGTCGCGGTCAAGGCCGCCGCCCCGTATGTTCAGCGTACCGGCCGTTGCCGCCGCTACCTCAAGGTTCCCTACGGCGGCCGCTATCGGCCCAAACTGCGGCGCGGGCGGCGTATAGGGCGCGGCCTGCGGCTCAGATACCGCCTGCGGCGCCTTCCCCAGGTAGGCTGTGCCGAAGAACTGCGAATATACCGCCGGTATCTGCCGGCTGCCGCTCGCCCTGCTCACATCCGCGCCCGTCCGGTTGAAGACTTCTTTTACCTCCAGCCCCGGCGTCTTGAGGTGCTTCAGCAGTTCCGCCGTAAAAAGACCGTTCCGCCCGGTCCCGCCCTCCGATATGTCCGAGGCCGTTGATCCCGCGCTCGTCGCGTACACGACTATGCTCCCCGGCGGCTGGCGGCTTGTAACCGTAAGCCCCCGGCCTCCGCTCCGCGCCCAGCTAAACGGATTGTCCCGGCACGCATCCAGCACCACCACGTTCAGCCGGTTCCCCGCTTCTTGCAGGTAGTCCAGCGCCCGCTGAACGTGCAGCGCTTCGTAGGCCAGATCCGCTTCCCGCCGGATGTCCGCGTCCACCGGTATCAGGAAGTTCTCCCCCTGCGACTGTACCCCGTGGCCCGAATAGTAGAAAAAGCCGTAGGAATCCGCCGCCGCGCCCAGCCGCCGGGCAAAGCGGTCAACCGCCGCCGCCATCTGTCGCAGGGTCCCGTCGGTCAGAAGCTCCGCCTCGAAACCCAGACCCTCAAGCGCCGCCATCACATCCGCCGCATCGTTCAGCGTGTTCCGTAGCGGGCTAACCTGCGTATACGCCGCGTTCCCTATCACGAGCGCGAATTTCTGCGGGGCAGAAACACTCTCCTGCGCGCAAACCGGCGCCGGCAGCACAAACAAAAAACTCAGGGTATACAACAGTACCGTATGTTTAGTTTTCATGGCATCTCCTTTTCCTTATATTTTCCTTGATAATAGCCGGAATTACCCATGTTACGCGGGCGCTCTTATGTAAGCCTCGTCCAACATCAGTCGATTATAACCCTCTTTGGCAAAAACATGCAATTACAATTTTTTACCGCGTGTCCGGTTCCGCAAACCACGGCATTAAACCGGCGCTTGGTAAAAAATGCCGTGGAACGCTGCTCAGCCGTGGCTTGAGAGGTAATTCATTGGACAGAAATCCGCATATCCGCTATAATAGGTATACGAAGGGCGGCTTCCCCCAAACTAACGTTCTGGAAAAGCCCGTCTATTACTGCGTATTATTTATAGATGAAAGGAGTTTACTATGCCCGCAGCAGAAAGAGAAACACCGGAACCCCGGCAAACGGGGTATACCTACGCCGACATCCTTAAAGAGGATGAAAGCGGCCGCTATGAACTTTTAGACGGGGAAGCCTTTATGATGGCTCCGCCGAGCAGAATGCATCAGGAAATTCTGGGTGAATTGTTTACCCAACTGCATAATTTTTTGAAAGGGAAGCCCTGCAAGGTCTACCCCGCACCCTTCGGCGTCCGGCTTTTCCCCAAGAAAGACAACAGCGATAACACTTTCTTTGAACCCGACATTACCGTCGTCTGCGACCATTCCAAATTGGACGACCAGGGATGTAACGGCGCGCCCGATATGGTGATAGAAATCCTCTCCCCCTCAACCGCCCGCTACGATCTCCTCTACAAGCTCAACAAATACATACAGGCCGGGGTTCAGGAATACTGGATTATCGATCCCCAGGACAAGATACTCCACGTTTACACCCTGGAACAGGGTTACTATAAAATTTCCAATTACAACCCGGACGATACGGTTCCCGTTACCGTCCTGCCGGGCTGTCTGATTGATCTCAGCGCCGTTTTTGCGGAATGACCTCCGCGGAGCAGAACGCAGGCGTATTAAACCAGAGTTTCGAATACATACGGGTGCGGTAAATTTTTGTCCCTTCATGCAACTTGAAGGGGTCTTTTGGGGGTGTTCTCTACAGTCGATGAACCGCGCGCCTATTCGCGAATGTCTTCCAGTTCCGCATCGGTATCGGTCCTAAGAGCGGCCTCAACATCGGCGCGACTGATACCGGTAATTTTTAAGGTACACCGACGGCGGGAAAGATCGTCCCCTTCGGAGGAGACAAAAGCCACGATGTTCCCGCCTTTTTCGGCGATGGCTCCGGCAAGTTTTGCTATCTGCCCCGGACGTTCCCCTACATTGACGGTGATCCGCACTCCGATGTGGCGGGCGCCGAATGCGTTCATAAATACATGGAGCAAATCCGTACCGGTGATAATCCCCACCAAGAGGGAAATATCGCCGGAGGTCCGCACCACCGGAAGACAACTGATATTTTTATCCACCATGATCCGCGCGGCCTCTTCCACCAGTTCGTTTTCATCCACGGTGATAACCTTCTTTTCCATTATCTCCTTAACTTTGAGTTTTGAAAGAAGGTAGCTTATCTCGTACATATCAAGGCTGGTTGCCGCGGAAGGCCCGGCTTTAAGCAGGTCCTTTTTGGTAACAATCCCGACAAGTTTGTTATTTTTATCCAGCACCGGCAGACGGCTTATTTTTTCCTTGTCCATAAGCGCCCGGGCCTCATTCACCGATAAGTCGGGATGCACGAAAACAGGATTCTTAGTCATAACACGGCTTATTATCATTTTCCCTTCTCCCTAGCAGTTTGTCGCGCTTCAGCGCAACATATTTTTCCATGCAACCTGCCATCGGACCGAAGGTCCGATGCAAAAATTCACAAGTGCAACAGGCTGTTAGTTCCCGCCTAAATACGCGGTTTTAACCGCATCATCCGTCATAAGTTCCGCCGCAGAGCCGCTCTTTACAATCTCTCCGGTCTCAAGGATATAGCCCCTGGCCGCAATTCCCAGTGCTTTAAAGGCATTCTGTTCCACCAAAAGGATGGTGGTTCCCGCGGCATTGATACGCCGTATAACGGCAAAAATCTCATCCACCAGGATAGGGGCAAGCCCCATAGAAGGTTCGTCCAAAAGGAGAAGCCGGGGTTTAGCCATCAGCCCCCTGCTCATAGCCAGCATCTGCTGTTCCCCGCCGGAAAGGGTTCCCGCTACCTGGCGGGAACGTTCCTTGAGGCGGGGAAAAATCCCGAAAACTACTTCCATGTCCGCCCTTATTCCCGAATAGTCCCGGCGGGTATAGGCGCCCATTTCCAGGTTCTCCCGTACCGTAAGGTTGGCGAAAATACGCCGGCCCTCGGGAACCTGAACCAAACCGGCGGCTACAACCCTATCCGGCGGAAGAGCCGAAATATCTGTGCCGTCAAAAACCACCGAACCGCCGGCCTTCCTTATAACATTGGATATCCCGTTCAACGTTGTGGATTTTCCCGCGCCGTTGGAACCGATAAGGGTTATGATCTCCCCCTGGGCCACCTCAAAAGAGATACCCCGCAAAGCCCTGATTGCCCCGTAATGAACCGTTAGATTCTTCACTTTAAGCATGCAGAGCCTCCTCCCCCAGATAGGCCTTGATTACCGAAGGATCCCTCCGTATCTCATCGGGCCCCCCCGCCGCAATCGTCCGTCCGTAATCAAGAACTATGAGGCGTTCGCAGATCCCCATAACAAGGTGCATGTCGTGTTCTATAAGAAGTATGGTAAGGTGGAATTCCCTGCGGATAAAAGAAATAAGTTTCATGAGTTCCTCTGTTTCCTGGGGGTTCATCCCCGCGGCAGGTTCGTCCAGGAGGAGGAGGCTGGGATTAGCCGCCAAAGCACGGGCAATTTCCAGTTTCCGCTGTTCGCCGTAGGGGAGGTTGCGGGCCAGTTCATGCTTCTTGTGTTCAATTTTGAAGAGGGAAAGCAGTTCCCCCGCGCGCTGGATCATGACCTCTTCGTCCTCCCAGAAACGGTTCAGGCGGAAAAGTACGTCCACCGGGTTTACCGTGCGCCGGGAATGAAGAGCTATCCGCACGTTGTCTTCCACGGTAAGGCTGCCGAAAAGCCGTATGTTCTGGAAAGTCCGGGCTATACCCACCCCGTTGAGGGACGAAGGGCTCATGTTTCCAATCTGGTGAATTTTGCCCCGCTTGTCCCAAAAGGCGATCTCCCCCTGGGTGGGGGTATAGACGCCGGAAATCATGTTAAAGACCGTGGTCTTCCCCGCACCGTTGGGCCCGATAAGCCCCATAAGTTCCCCGCGGTAGAGTTCGCAGGAAAATTCGCTTACCGCCCGTAACCCGCCGAAAACAATGGAAAGATCGCTGACTTTGAGGATAAGTTCTTTCGCGTCAGGCATCGGCTTTCTCCTTGCCGGTTTTACGGCGGTTCAACGATACCAGACGGTTTACGAAATTCACAAAGGAAAATTCCTTCGTACCCAAGAGTCCCTGGGGACGGAAAAGCATGACAAATATAAGGATCAAGGGATAGATGAGGAGGCGGTAATCCTGGAGAAAGCGGAGGAATTCCTGCAAATACGTTAGAACATACGCGGCCAGGATGGAACCGGTCATAGACCCCATACCCCCCAGAACCACATAGATAAGAAAGTCGATGGACTTGAGGAATTGGGCAATATCGGGCTTGACGAATCCGACTACCATTGCATAGAGGGAACCGCCTATACCGGCGATAAAAGCCGCCAGCACGAAGCCCGCCATCTTGTAGCGGAAGATGTCAATGCCGGCGGAATTGGCGGCAATTTCATCTTCCCGTACCGCCATGATGGCCCGTCCGTAGGTGGAACGAAGGAAATTCTGCAAAAGGGCCAGCATCAGTACCAGTACGGCGGTAACCACCGCCAGGGCCAGTTCGCCGTTCAGCACGATGGCGGTGGTAAACTGCCTTCCGTTGGGGCCGCCGGTAAGCGTCTTCAAATTGATAAAAACAACCCTGATTATTTCGCCGAAGCCCAAGGTAACTATGGCAAGATAATCACCGGTAAGTTTGAGCACCGGAAACCCGATGAGGAAACCGGCAAACGTGGTAAGCGCCGTAGCGCAGGCCGCGGCGAGGGGCAACGGCATACCCATATCAAGATTGAAAAAAATGCACGAATACGCGCCTATGGCCAGGAAACCGGCCTGGCCCAGGGAAAGCTGGCCGGTAATCCCCACGATCATATTCACCGACACGGCCATAATAGCGTTCACGCCGCCCATAGTGATGATATGAGCGGTATACGGGTCGAGGATGCCGGCTTTTATCAGGAAAAAGGGAATAATGACCGCCAAAATACCTACGAGCGTTAAAATGATGGTGGATCGGAAAGAAAACCTGGCCGCCATATTCTATACCTTTACCCTTAGTTTCCTGCCAAGTATTCCGGTAGGCTTGATCAGCAAAACAATGATGAGTATGGAGAATGAAATGGCGTCGCTGAACTGGCTGGAAATAAAACCCTTGGTAAATGTTTCCGCTATGCCGAGGATAAAGCCCCCCAGCATGGCGCCGGGAATTGAACCTATACCCCCCAGAACCGCGGCGACAAAAGCCTTGAGGCCGGGCATCATACCCATGAGGGGGGTTACCTGGGGATATGCCGAAGCGTAGAGCACGCCGCCGGCAGCGGCCAGCACCGAACCCAGGGCAAACGTAAAGGAAATAATCCCATTTACCGAAATCCCCATAAGGCTTGCCGCGGCCATATCGTAGGAAACGGCTCGCATGGCCTTTCCCCGTTTTGTATAATTGATTATATAATTCAACGCCAGCATCAGGAGGGCCGAAAGGATAACCACAATTATCTGAATATTGGAAATTGAAAGAGCGTCTCCTATCTGTATATTGACTACCTGGGGCCGGGGGAATTGACGGGGATTAGGGCCGATAAAGGGCAGAACCCGTGCGCCGTTTTCCAGAATCAAACTTACGGCGATAGCGGTAATCAGGGAATTGAGGCGCGGTGCCGAGCGCAGAGGCCGGTACGCCAGACGTTCGATGGAAATGCCGAAACAGGCGCAGATGATCATGGAGACCACAAAGGCACACAACATTCCCACCGGGCCTGAACCGATGGCGCCAAGTACGAAGAAAGCGGCGTAAGCTCCCACCATCAGAATATCCCCGTGGGCAAAATTGATAAGAAGGACTATGCCGTAGACCATGGTATAACCCAAAGCAATCAGCGCATAAATCGATCCCAGAGAAACCCCATTTATTAACTGCTGTAATACTATCATTTTATATCACTTATAAGAACAGTACCGGATAACGGCGGAAGGGGAGTGTGAAACTCCCCCTCTCCTTCACCTTATTTGGGATTAACAGTCGTCTTGTACGCGTTGGCGAGCTTGCCGTCCTTTCTGACGATTTCGAGAATCGCGGCGCCCTTAATCGGATCGCGGTTGGCGTCAAAGCGGATGTTGCCGGTAACATAGGGACCGTTGATCTTGGCCATGGCAGCTTTCACCGCGGCAGTGTCGAAAGAACCGGCGGCTTTAATTCCGTCGATCACCAGCATCATGGTATCGTAACCCAGGGCCGCGAACTGGGAAGCCTGCGAATTGAACTTAGCTTCAAAGGCTTTGACAAAAGTCTGCCCCCGGGGATCCGTGGTATCGGCGGCAAAACCGGCGGACCAGAAGCCGTTAAGGATTTCGTCGCCCGCATTGTCGATAAGACCGTCCCAACCGTCGCCGCCCAAGAGAGCGCAGTTGACGCCCTGGGCCCTGAGCTGTTTTGCCTGAAGGGCTACATCGTTGTAGTAGTTGGGAAGATAGACAATGTCGGGGTTAGCAGCCCTGATACGGGTAACCTGCGCGTTAAAATCGACATCGCCGCTCTGGTAGGCTTCGTCGGCTACGATCTGACCGCCTATGGCTATGAACTGCTTCTCGAAGGCTTCGGCCAAACCGGTGTTGTAGTCGGCGCCGGCGTCATAGAGAATGGCGGCCCGGCGGGAACCAAGGTTATCGTAGGCAAAATCAGCGCCCACAACACCCTGGAAGGGATCGATAAAACAGGCGCGGAAAATATAATCCCCCGCCTTGGTAACCTCGGTGTTGGTGGCTGAGGGCGAGATCAGGATTACCTTGCTCTGCTGGGCCAGAGAAGTCATGGCCATGGTGGCCCCCGATGTGCTGGAACCGAGGACAAAGGAAACCTTGTCCCTGGTAGCGAGCTTTGTGAAAGCGTTTACCGATTTTTCCGCGTTGCCCTCGTCATCCTCGGCGATCAGGGTAAGTTTCTTACCAAGAAGACCCCCCGCCGCGTTGATTTCGTCGATGGCCAGGAGCGCGCCGTCCCTGGACTGAGTGCCGTAAAACGCGACACTCCCTGAAAGCGGGAAAACCGCGCCGATGGCTACGGTGTCGGAAGATGCTCCCGCCGCCTGCCCGCCTCCGGCAAAAGCCAGGGAAGCGGTACAGACAAGAACCGCCAAAATGGATACAAACTTTTTCATGTTTACCTCCTTAAGATTTCATTTCCGCATACCGGCGGAATGTACTGAAAAGTATAATATCGTATATTTATTCAGAATGTCCAGTAGTTTTTCAAAAAATACAAAAAAAATGCATAATAATACCTCAAATTCTCTTGATCCAGTCAATAGCCAGTTGAGGCCAGCGCCGGAGCCCCGCCGTTTCGGGACTTTCCTCTATGCCTACGGAATGGGTAGCCAAGGATAGGCCGTGGGCGCCCTGGGGGAAAACGTGCAGTTCAAAGGGCGTTTTGTGCCTGCTCAATGCCGCGGCAAAGGCAAGGGAGTTTTCTACCGGTACCGCATCGTCCGTTGCGGTATGCCAGATGAAGGCCGGCGGGCAGTGGGGCCCCGCGTGTTTTTCCAGGGAAAAGGCATATTCGTCTTCGGCGCTGAAATCCCGGCCGTACAGGTTCTCCAGGGAGCCCTGATGCCTTACGGCTTTTTCCCCGCTGATAACCGGATAGCAGAGTACGGCGCCGTCAGGCTTAAAGGCTTGGGCATTGCCGCCTAAGCCCCCGCAAAGGAATTCGCTGTTCCAGTACACGCAGAGGCTTGCGCTCAGATGGCCGCCGGCGGAGAAGCCGCACACAATGATCCGGGATGGGTTTGATTCTAAACCTGCGGCGTTTTCCCGCGCCCAGCGTACCGTAGAAGCCAGTTCAAAGAGGCTTACCGGAAAGAGCGCGGGTTTTACCGAATAGGTCAATTTAACAACCGCAATATTTGCCGCAAGGAATTGCAGGGCAACCGGCTCCGCTTCCCGCGGCGACACAAAGTGGTAACCGCCCCCCGGACAGAGTACGACGAGGGGCCGCCGCGGTTCTTGTATGGCGCCGGGGATAAGGTCCGGAAGGTAGACCTTTATCTCCGCCTCTTTCTCGGGCTTGGGCAATCCGGCTTTTTCGTAATCAAGGGGAACACCCCTGGTATAACACAGCATTTCTGTATCTCCTTGTAGTTTCTCTGTAATTTTTATAGTAGTTTCTATCCTGTAGTCTTTATTTTATTTATTATTGTAGACAACAATGAAGTCCCGCACATTCCCGGCCTTTTTCATTCTTCCCCCCGTATCCTTGCGCCCAGGGAAGAAAGCCGTTTGACAAGATTTTCGTAGCCGCGTTCTATCTGATACACGTTGCGTATAACGCTTTTTCCTTCGGCGCACATGGCGGCGATAACCATTGCCATACCGGCCCTTACATCGGGGCTATGGAGTTCGGAACCGGCAAGCCTGGACGGGCCTGAAACAACGGCGCGGTGCGGATCGCAGAGTACGATACGGGCGCCCATAGCGATGAGCTTGTCCACAAAGAACATACGCGATTCAAACATCTTCTCGTGGATCAGTACCGTACCGGAAACCTGGGTAGCCACAACCGTTATGATGCTCGTAAGATCGGGCGGAAAGCCCGGCCAGGGAGCGTCGTCAATCTTGGGGATCATTCCGCCGAGATCGCAGTTTACCGCCATTTCCTGTTTCGCGGGAACATGGAGCGCCGTCCCCTCATGCTGCCAGACTATGCCCAGTTTGCCGAAGGCTATCTTTGCGGGCCGGAGGTCCCGTACCTCCGGGCCCTCTATGGTAAGTTCGCCGTGGGTAGCGGCGGCCAGGCCGATAAAGGAACCTACCTCCATGAAATCGGCGCCTATCTTAAAATCGCAACCGGAGAGCTTGCGCACGGCCTTTATCCGCAGAATATTGGAACCTATCCCCTCTATCCGCGCGCCCATAGCCCTGAGCATACGGCACAGATCCTGCACATGGGGCTCGCTTGCGGCATTGGTCAGGATAGTTTCGCCTTCCGCGGTAACCGCCGCCATCACCGCGTTTTCCGTGGCGGTTACCGAGGCTTCGTCCAGGAAAATATCGGCCCCTTTAAGGCAGGCCGCGCCGAATACAAAGGTGTCGTCCGTTGTTACCTGGGCCCCCAGTTCCGTCAGCGCGAGGAAGTGCGTGTCGAGGCGCCTGCGGCCTATAACATCGCCGCCCGGCGGGGGCAGCACTACCTTGCCGGTACGCGCCAAAAGCGGGCCGGCAAAGAGGATAGAGGCCCGCATCTTGCGCGCCTGTTCCGGCGGAACCTCGGAACTTTTAATATCGCGGAGGATCATACGGTAAGCGCCGGCCCCCAGTTTTTCAACCTGACCGCCGAGGGATTGGTATATATCCAGCATAACCTGTACGTCTTCTATGTCCGGTATGTTACGGAGCACAACAGGTTCGTCCGTTAAGAGCGCCGCGGCTATGCAGGGCAGGGCCGCGTTTTTGTTTCCGCTTGCCCTGATAACGCCGCTAATCGGGAAGCCGCCTTCAATATGGTACTGGTTCATAGTTCACTGTACCGCCGGGGGGCATGGGCGTCTAGCCGTTTGCGGCGCTTATCTTTCATGGTAGCGGTGCGGGGAATAGGGGCAGCCGCTGCCGTAGGAGGTTGAACCGCAGTAGATGCACTTTGCGCCGTGGCCGTGTATATGCTTTCGGGACGGGGAATAGGGACAACCGCTGCCATAGGAAGAGGAACCGCAGTAGACGCAGGATTGTTCATCGCCTATATGCACATGATACCTTCCGTTTACGTTGTAGGGGCAGCCGCTGCCGTAAGATTGGGACCCGCAGAACCTGCACCGGCTTGCACCGGCCGCGTAGAGGCCCGCTGCCAGACACAGCACAAACAGAGGAAGCGCGATGTGTAAAAAATATTTTCTTATCATAGTGCCAGGCACCCCTTGACAAAGAATTTAGGCTGGATTATAAATTATATCAAGATGAATATTTGGAATTTTAGAAAAAATTTGCACGATTTTTTTCCTGAAAGAAACTTAGGTCGCTTGGCACGATTCTTGCTCTCTCTCTCTCTCTCTCTCTCATAAGACTCACTTTCATCTTTTCTTTAATCTGGGGGATAAATTTGTCCTCCGGGCTATTCCGCGTCTTTTTGTCCTCCGCAGGCGGATTCCAGCCTATACGGCGGTTTAGTACCATTTAATAATATTTTAAACAAGGAGAAAGCAGATGGAACAGAAAAAACAGCAGGAAAAGAGCGGGAAAAAAAGGTGGATGGTTTTGCCAACCTTAGCACTTGCGGGTGTGATGGCAACCGCATCGTTGGTAGGGTGCGGTAACTTGGTGGGGACAGACCCGGACCAGGGTTCGCCCAATAATCCCAGCAACCCAAATGACCCAAACAACCCCAACAACCAGGACCCTACAAAGCCGGAGACCAGGACGATACAAAAAGAGACTATCTGGGTCTTCTATGATGATAATCCGAATACTGATTCCAGAGTTCAATGGTTCGAGAAGGAGGATAATCCTTCAATATTGCAAGAGATGATGCAAGAGAAGAGGGTTATTAGGGAATTTGTTGTGGAGACTGATGAGACTATTTCTCTGACGGATGACCTCCTTCCGGGTGGAGGTCGTATAACCCGCTATACGCCGACAGGCAGAGAAATAGATAGGGATGCAGAAAAACCCGCTCCGATTTTCCCAGAGCCCGGTCAGCCTGTGGAGGAAATTCCCACAGATGAAATCACCACCCCACCCTCATTGAGCGTGCCTACACATTACTACCTTCCGGGCGGAACTCTTGAGGCATTCAAAAATAGGACTGATGTTGGTGTGGTTAGCAAAATTGTCTCTTCTGATCACTCTGTTACTGAATTGTATGAAGGTGCGCCCAGCAGTATAAGGCAAATTCTGACGGCACTGTCACAGCAGGCGGCGGATATTGAGCAGTACATTATGAGCATACGGAACCAGGGTGAGGATGCGTCCATTATACTTAACCAATTACAGGCTTACGAGGACCAGATACGCCAGGGCAAAGCCGCGGCTGACTCTAATATAACGCTGAATAATTTCCTTGCCAATATGGATACTGTGGGTGAAGGTATTCGTGGTTTGCTTCGTGGTAAGATGGACGGCGAGTCAGCGACGAGTTTTGATAAATATTTTAATGCACATCAGAAATTGAATTATTTGATTACCCGTGACTGGAAGATGGCGGCTGATGGTGAACTTGAAACAGCAAGAACGGGGTATATAAGTGCTCGTACTGCCAGCGGGATAGGCGATGGGGGGCGTACTGGCACTTATAATAATCTTCGTGGTACAACTATCTCTGAGATAGGCGTAAATCCATCGGCACAGGCTGGTGCTTATCGTGACGGCATCCGGCCCCTTGTGCTTGAGGTATTGGGTCTGTCCGTTTCCAATCCGGATACTCCCTTAGGGGTGTTGCAAACGGAGAGCCTCAAGGCCTTTGTTGATGCGTTGATTACCCAGATGGGTGACTGTGAGGAGTTGCGGGCATTTAAGGATGATGTGGCGGTGACAGAAAGGATAGCTGGTGGCTTGAATTATGTGCCTGATACCGATGTGGTGGCCCCGCTTCCTGTGGGGACTCCGGCTACGGTTGCCCAAGCGGCGGAGTAAGGGCGCAGGGGTGCCTGGCACCAATTTTTTTAAAAAAAAGTGCCCGGCACTAAAGCAAAACGACACCTCCGTACCATATATAAGTACGGAGGTATTTTTATGCGGAAAAAACGGGAATTCATTGAAGGGGCGGCGTATCACGTTACGTCCCGTACCAATGACAAAAAGCGGGTCTTTGAGTGCAATGTGGGGAGAAAAACCATGTTGCTTGTCCTCAAGGACGCCAAGGAAAAATTCAGCTTTCGGCTTGCCAATTTTTGTATTATGCCGACCCACATACACCTGCTCGGAAAGCCTCGGGCGCGTATTACATCAGGCATAATCTTTCCGGTCTGGTTGATTATACCGATATGACCCGCCTGTCGTATGTCGGGCTGCTACCAGAGGTGCCTGGCACCGGTGCAGGCAAAGATTATAACTGATGAAGAAGCGGACGCCAATGTTCAAGGGCCGTTTATCAAAAACCGTGAACGAACGATTATTCTTGGCACATTTTCCGCTGAATACCTTAAAGTAAAGATGATGGCTACGAATAAAACACCGGCGGAACTGATTAACGACATGATCCGCCGGGAAATGGCTCTTGCGGAAACGGCGGAAGCCTAATCAGAGTGTGCCTAGCGCCTTTATAAAGGCCCTTTTAGTGCAAGCCGGGCTGCTTTGGCAAAAATATCCCGCATATAACGGGCTTCCCCCTCGGTAATACCGGCCCGGGAAAAAATATCACGGAAAAAAATCTCCTGATCCTGCCTGCCCCGTTGCCTGTAAAAACCCAAAGATTCGAGGGAATCCGTTACCTGTAGCGTTAAATCCTGAATACCGGCCTGATCCAGGGGTATCCATTGACCTTCCACCGCTTCCGCCGGGGCAAGGCTGCGGTATAATTCGTAACAGTATATCTGCACGGCATGGGAAAGATTGAGGGAAGGGAAGGCGCTGTCCGCGGGGATATGCGAAGCCAGATTGCAGCAGGCAAGTTCGCCGTCTTCAAGGCCGGTACGCTCGTTGCCGAAGACCAAGGCGGCCCGGCCGTTTTGGTCTTTGAGGAAGCGCGCCAATTCATCGGGCGGCAGGGTATGGGCCTTGCGCCGGCGTCCCCGACGGCGGGTTATCCCGACAACCAGGGAACATCCGGCGGCGGCCTCCGCTATGGTTTCACAGGTTTTCGCATGGTCCCACAGATCCGCCGCGTGTACGGCCCGTGCACGGATCACTTCCTGGTTGAGCGCCCCGTCCTGGGGGCTGACCAGCTGCAGTCGGCTAAGCCCCATATTCTTCATAGCCCGGCAGACCGCCCCTATATTCCCTGCCTCCCCCGGCCCGGCAAGGATAATAACAATATCTTCCAAACGCATATTTCTATACAACATACCCTAAAAATGTATACAATTAAAGTATGATAGAGAAATTTGCCGGTAAAAAAGCCCTGATCATCGGAGGAACCGGCGGTATAGGCCGCGAGCTTGCCGTGGGGCTTGCAAAACAGGGCGCTCTAACCGTACTGCACGGGGGTTCCTCGCAGCAAGGGCTTGAATCGGCGCTTGCGGCCATACAGGAGGCGGGAGGGCGGGCGGAGGGCTTTCTCTACCCGGCTGACGGGGACGGAGCTGCCGAAGCCATACTGAATCTGGCGGCGGTTCTGTTTGGGAAGCACGGAGGAACGCCGGAATCCGCCCCGTCCCGGGCCGGCTATGCGGAAAAAAACTACCGTTCCGATATGCTTCCTGATATACTGGTTTGCGCCTGGGGGCCCTTCTTCCGTAAACCTATCGGGGAGATGAACGGCGGGGACTGGCATTATCTGATAAAAAACAACCTTATTTTTCCGGGAATCCTTATTTCTCTCGTAATTAATGGTATGATAGATAAAAAATGGGGAAGAATTCTTCTTTTTGGAGGCACTAATACCGATACTATAAGGGGATTTAGTACAACGGCGGCATATTCGGCGGCTAAAACAGGGCTGGGGGTTCTGGCAAAATCCGTCGCGAGGACGGCGGGGCCGCACGGCGTTACCTGTAATGTAATCTGTCCGGGGCTCACCGATACCGAATACACGGACGAAGGGACAAAAGCCTACAACCGTCGCCTGAGTCCCGGCGGCAAGGCGCTTGATCCGGCAGACAGCGCCCGGATGGCTTTTGCCGTACTGGAAAATGAACGTATCAATGGGGCCGTCATTCCGGTAGATGCGGGCGTGGTACTGTAAACGGAAATCTTGAGGGTTAATTAGGGCGATTTTTCTAAATAAATATTGTTAAGATATTTGACAAAAAATTGTTGAAGATTGCAGGGACCCCCCATACACTCAAGGCTTCTTCAAGCACCGATACACAAAACGCCGCGTCCAGCGTATTCGACACCCGCCAAGTAAGCACTTTCCGGCTATACCAATCGAGTATACAGGCCAGATATACCTGGCTGCCATTGACCGTAATATAGGTGATGTCCGTCGCCCATACTTGATGCTGCATTGTTCGGCTATGGTCAGTTCCCGGTGTTCCGGCTCTACCGCATCGGCTCGCTCCCGAATAGTTGCCGATACTTTTTTTTAAGAAATCGGCGGAAACGATGTTTCCGATTCAACCTGGAGTTTTCCGACCTGGAGGTAGAGCTCGTCGTTTATGTGCTCGGCTTCGACTTCCGCCGAAGTTTCCTTCCCTGACTTTTCAAAGATCGATACGGCGTTGTCCAGGAGCAGTGTTTTCCACTGCCTGACCATATTCGGATGAACGGCGTAGGCGATTACGATTTTCTGGAGCGTTTTCTCGCCGCGGAGGGCTTCCAGGGCAATGTTTGCCTTAAACGCCTTGTCATAAGTCTTTCTCATAGGTGGTCCTTCCTTTGCCCCTTCGGGGCTGCCGGTCCACCTATTTTATCATTTTTTTTGTCTTAATTCTTGGGTTCATTATAGCGTCCGCAGTCTTTACAAAGATAATTTTGTGTGCCGTTGTTCTTTTTCCCCTTTCGGGTTATGTTGGAACTGTGGCAATGGGGGCATTTGATTTCTATAGTTATTTGCATGATTTATA
>JAISNI010000170.1 GCA_031276295.1 Treponema sp. | reverse complement strand
GGCATAAGGTCGGCGCAGATTCCCCGGAGCCGGGCGGCCAGTTCCCGGTCCGCCAGGCGGGGAAGGATGTCGTCGTGCAGTTCCATGTAAATGCGCAGCCGTTCCGCTTCCTGGGCGGCCACGGCATCGGCGGACATGAGCAGGTGTTCGGCTTCCCGCTTCCGGGCCTTCCGCATGGAAACATAAACCGCCAGCAAGAGGAGGGCCAGGATAAAACCGATGGCGGCAAAGAGCCAGTTAATGCGGAGATAGGCTTCCAGTTCCCCGGACGCGCCGGGACCGAGGGGAGGCATGGGGGAAGTATAACAGAGGCATTTCAAAATGTCAAATTTTGAAATTGCCTCAACAATCTGGACATTTTGGCAAATGAGGGCTTTACTGTTCCTATGGGTAAAATTCCGAACCGTATGTTCCCTATGGGCCTTTTGTGCATTTTTTCCGCCTGCATGAACGCCCTTGCCATGATGGTATTCAGGCTTGTATTGGAAACGCCCCTGTATCTGGACACGGTGTTTACCGCCGTAACGGCGTTTTACGGGGGCCTCTGGCCCGGAGTTTTGACGGGCCTGTTGACCCAGTGTATCATCAATACGGTCTGGTTTGCCGGGTGGGGAGGATACCTCTTTGGGATCTGCAACGCCATCGCGGCGGCTCTTACGGTCCTGTTTGTCCGCCTTTGTCCCGACGAACTGGACCTGGAGCGGAAGGATCTTTCCCTGACCCGCCGGTCAAGGCGATTGAACAGGGTGCTGTACCGGGTTACCACGCTTTTTTTGCTGGCCTTTGCCCTGACCGCGGTCTTAAGTGTTTCCGGCGGGCTTATCGCCTTTTGTATCAAGGCGTTCATTCCCGGTTCCGCAGGCATCACGGGGCCGGAGGAATTCTACGCGCCGCCCCTGGCCGGGAGGGCTTGGCCAGCTCTGCTGGTAGAAATAGGGTCCCGGATTCCGGTAAACGTGCCCGACCGGCTGCTCACGGCCTTTTGCGGCTACGCGTTGGCCTGGGGCCTCAAGACCGCCGCCCGGCGGCGCCGGACAAGGACCTACCGCGGTCAATAGGACCGCCGGGATGAGCGGATACGGTTCATATACCCGTATACATACAGTTTTAACAAATATTTGGGGGCGTACATGGGTCGTCCGGTATCATGGGGCTGCGGGCGTGAAAAACCCAAGGCCCCAAATGAAGGCTGTCGATATATGCGATAAACGCAAGGAAGGATATGGTTTTCTATGCGTTTGTTCGGGGGTACGCCTAAAATTCATGGAATTTTTATGAGAGGCCCCGGACCCCACGATTATACAACGGTATCATTTCAGAAAAAATCCGAGTATTTCTACTTGTTTAACTTGTCTCTTTGTCGTATAGTTTGCTTCGTATGTAATAGGTTGTTTTTCATATAATGCGGGGCGAGGGATTGTTATGGATAGTCATACACGGAAGATTTCAGCGGCAGGGAACTTTCCGGTTTGTCTATACTGCGCGGTACATACTCCGCCGGTTTTCTTATAAGGATTGAGTATGGGAAAAAATCAAATAACCATATCCTTCTATAAATTATCTATCCGCATCAAGGTCATACTGATAATTATTGTTATTGTGGTAGGTATTACCCTGTCAAGTCTTGCCCCGGGGTTTTTGTTCAGCAAGGGGAACTTCCTGCTTACCGTTGAAAAGGACATGGAAGTGATCGGCAGGATTGCGGCACGGATGGTCTCTAACGAGATAGGCCTGCTCAAAGAAGAATCCCGCACGCTGGCGGCGCAGATAGCGGCGGCGGCGCCGCCGGAGGAGGATCTTGTCGAAGCCCTGTATAACGTAGCCAAACACACGCGGTTTCGGGATGTTGCTATTCTGGACGCACAGGGAGGAGGCGTTTATTACGGTAAACCGCTCCTGTGGGAAAACGAATACCTGACCAATCCTTATGCCCAGCGGGCCTTTGCCGGAGAAACCGTTTTGGGAAATCCCATAAGAGATCCGTCGGGGGAACTGGTCATACGGGTCTGGACCCCCCTGAATAACAACCGGGTTTTAGCGGGTATCTTACCCGGGACCTTTTTCTGCGATATTATCGGGGAATTCAGGATATGGGAAACCGGCGGTATCTTTATCCTTGACGAGCATGGCAGGTTTGTAGGCCATCAGTGGGCCGAGTTGGTTTTAATGGAGCATCACTATATTGAAATGGGAAAGATCGAGCCCAGCCTGGAAAGCACGGGGCGATTCTTTGAAAGAATGATTCAGGGCGGAAGCGGTTTAGGGTATTACACCTTTAATGGAAAAGAACGCCTCGGCTTTTATATGCCCATCGAGAAGTCCGATGGTTTTGTACTGGGGGTTGCGGCCCCCATGCAGGAAAGTCCCCTGGCTCAATTGCAGCGGATACTGTTGATTTCGTCCGGGATTTTCCTTGGCTTAGGGATCATAACCGCCTTTCTTACCGGCCGCAGCATCGCAAACCCCTTTGAACGGATCAACGAACAGAACCTCCGCCTGGAGGAACTGAAAAAAAACGCCGAAAGCGCCTCCGAA
>JAISNI010000120.1 GCA_031276295.1 Treponema sp. | reverse complement strand
GAACTATCGCCCCGGCCACCGCTCCCACCAGTTTCCGTTTGTCATTTCGTTTCTCCATGTAGCCCCGTATCTTCCCTATCCGCTCTACATGCTCATCTATGTCTTCTCCCGTCAGGTCCGTTTTTATTTCCACCGGCATCGCATCCTCCTCGTTTTCAAGAAACACATCCACTTGGGCCACTACCCGGTTGTTTTCAATGAATTTGCAGGGGCCGTCCTTGGTAAAGACATACCCAAGATCGTTAAACTTTTCCCAAAAATTTGCGGAAACCATCTTCTCCACCCATTTCCCCAGGGAATTGTTTACTCCCCCTATGTTCCTCGACACCCTCTTTAAATAGCGTTCCGTTTCCTTGAACCGCTTGGCGGTCTCCTCCTGCTCCCGTTCAATCTTTCCCCATGTTTCGTTGAACCGTTGGGTAAGTTCTAGCTGCCGCTGATCGGCGTTTTTTGACATTTCGGCAATATGCCGGGAAACTTCCCCGATTGCAGCCCACACCTGTTCAAAGGATAAACCTTTAGTCGCCGCCGCAGCCTCTTCCGCCGTCATCATCGTTACACCTCCCGTTCATTCGCGGGGTCTCATACCCCGCCCTTCAGGGGTTCACTTTTCCGCCTGTGCGGTTGTTTCTAAATCTAAGGGCGCTCTTTCAAAACTGAAGTTTTGAAAGAGCTTCTATACATGCGCAAATTTTTAGATGTTACGCATTACCATGCCGCCTGTTTGATACACAAGTGCGACAGGCTCTTAGGCGAACAGGGCTATGGGCACGAAGGTTTCCGCTTTCAGGGCCGCGCCGCCGACCAAGGCTCCGTCAATGTTCTCCTTGGCCATAAGCAGGGAGGCGTTTTCCGGCTTTACCGATCCGCCGTACTGGATGATGATCTTTTCCGCAGCATCGGCGCCGTAGAGTTTTCCAACCACCTTCCGTACATAGGCGTGAATCGCGTCGGCGTCTTCCGGCGTGGCGGTCTTGCCCGTGCCTATAGCCCAGACCGGCTCGTAGGCAATGACGATATTCGCCAGATCGGATGCGGCAACGCCTTCAAGCCCCTTCACCGTCTGGGTTTCGCAGACCTGTTCGGCCTTGCCCGCTTCCCGTTCTTCCAAAAGCTCGCCTATGCAAAGTATCGCCTCAAGGCCGTGTTTCAGGGCCAGCTTTACCTTCCTGTTGATAAGCGCATCGTCTTCTTTATACACATGCCGCCTTTCACTATGCCCCAGAATCACGGTTTGGACGCCGAGGTCTTTAAGCTGAAGAACCGAAACTTCCCCGGTATGGGCGCCCTGCTCCTCGGCGGCCATATTCTGGGCGCCCAGGCGTATGTTGGTTCCCTTAACCAGGGCCCCTACCGTTTCAAGCGCCGTAAAACTCGGCGCCACGAGGTACTTGTGTTTGCCGTCCTTGAGGCTGCTTACCAGGGCCCTTGCAAGATCCGCCGCTTCGGAACGGGTTTTGTGCATTTTCCAGTTACCGGCTATATAGTAATTCCGCATACCGCCTCCTATCCCCTACAGACTTCGATGCCGGGAAGTTTCTTCCCTTCCAAAAGTTCAAGCGAAGCGCCGCCGCCGGTGGAAACATGGCTCATCTTAGCGGCCAGGCCGAACTTGTTCACCGCCGCGACGGAATCGCCGCCGCCTACCACCGTGATGGTTCCCGTGGCGGTGGCCTCCGCAACCAGTTTTGCCACGCTCTCGGTTCCCTTGGCAAAATTCTCAAACTCAAACACGCCGACCGGCCCGTTCCACACAATGGTTTTTGCCTTGGCAAGCACTTCCGCGTACCTGGCGATAGTCTTGGGGCCCACGTCAAGACCCATAAGGTTATCGGGAATGTCAACGCCGTCAATCGGGACAGGCGCCGCGTCCGCGTCAAATTTCTCCGCGCCGAGATGATCCGCCGGCAGCACTATATCGGCGCCCACGGCCTTGGCCGCTTCAAGTATCTTCTTTGCGGTATCTATCTGATCGTCTTCTATAAGGGATTTGCCCGTCTTATGCCCCTGAGCTTTGAGGAAGGTATAGGCCATGCCGCCGCCTATAACCAGGGCGGACGCATTTTTAAGCAGGCTTTCCAGAACGGCAATTTTTGAGGAAACCTTTGCCCCGCCTATGACGGCGGCAAGCGGTTTTACCGGGCTTGTAACGATAGGTTCAAGGAATTGAACTTCCTTTTCCATAAGAAAGCCGCCTACCGAAACCGGCACGAATTTGGCGATTGATGCGGTGGACGCATGATCACGGTGGGCAGTTCCAAAGGCGTCGTTGACAAATATATCGCCGTAACCGGCCAGTTCCCCGGCAAGTTTATCGCGCTCCGCGGCGTCTTTTGCGGTTTCTTCTTTGTGGAAACGGGTATTCTCCAGCATGATGATCGAACCCGTAGGCTGCCCTTCAATAAAGGCTTTCTTGCCGTAGCAGGAATCTTCCCCGGCAAAAACAACCGGCTTGCCGAGTTTCTTTGCAAGGTATTCGGCTACCGGCCTCATCCGGTGTTTGCCCGCCAGGTACTTTTCCTCGTCAAAAACCTTCCCGTCCTTTTCCGCCTTATCTTTAGCCTTTTCAGCGTCCTTCTTTGGATCCCCCAAGTGGCTCATCAGGGTAAGGCTCTTTACCCCCTGGTCCAGTATATAGGTGATGGTAGGAATGGCCGCAACAATACGGGTATCATCCTGGACAACCCCGTCTTTCATGGGTACATTGAAATCAACCCGCATAATGATCCGTTTGCCCTTTAGTTCAACGGATTTAACCGTCTTTATCATCGTATACCTCCGTATAAAAGAAAAACCGCAAAGTCCGCAGAGTATACCCAAGCCCGCCTGATCGTACTCCCCGCGCACCCCGTATCCTCTCCGCGCCCCCTGCGGCTTCCCTTCTGTTCCTGCAAATTGTTATTTCTTGCTCGCCATATAGCTTAAAAGCGCGACCACACGGTTGGAATAACCCCACTCGTTATCGTACCAGGAAACAACCTTGAAGAAGCGCTTCTCGCCGGAGAGGTTGTTCTGGAGCGTGGCCAGGCTGTCGTAGATGGAAGAACGGGGATCGTGCACAAAATCGGTGGAAACAACTTCCTCGTTACAGTAACCGAGTATGCCTTTCAGGTAGGATTCCGATGCGCTCTTCATGAAGGAGTCGATTTCCTCAATCGAAGTATCCCGCGCGGCGGTAAAGGTAAGGTCAACGACCGAAACCGTGGGGCTGGGGACACGGAAAGACATACCGGTAAGTTTCCCCTTGGTCTCGGGAAGCACTTCGCCGACCGCCTTGGCGGCGCCGGTGGTAGACGGGATGATATTAATCGCGGCCGCACGGCCTCCGCGCCAGTCCTTTTTGGAAGGGCCGTCAACGGTTTTCTGGGTAGCGGTGTAGGAATGGATCGTGGTCATAAGGCCCTTTTCAATACCGATGCCTTCCTTCAGAAGCACATAGACCACCGGCGCAAGGCAGTTGGTGGTACAAGACGCGTTGGAAACAACGTGATCAACGGCGGGATCGTACTTCTCGTGGTTGACGCCGACCACAAAGGTGGGTATCTTCTTCTCTTTACCCTTGGCAGGCGCCGAGATGATAACCTTTTTCGCCCCCGCTTCCAGGTGCCCGAACGCCTTGTCGTCGGTAAACAGACCGGTACACTCAATCACATATTCAACCCCCAGTTTGCCCCAGGGCAGGTTCTTGAGTTCCTTTTCGGCCATAACGCACTGTATCTCGTGGCCGTTTACCACAAGAATGTCGTCGGCTTCGGCATTGGCGCTCTTTTTGGTGCTGATTTTCGCTTTCATTTGACCTTGCGTTGAGTCATATTTAAGCTGATAGGCAAAATACTTTGCATCGGTAACGATATCGGTTACCGCAACCACGTCAATCTTGTCCTTGCCGAGAAGCCCCTGATCAACGAGAGACTGGAACACCAGGCGTCCGATACGACCGAATCCGTTAATTGCAATTTTCATAAAAACCCCCAATCTAAAATAGTTTCATATTTATATAGTAGAAAAAAAAAGAAAAATAGTAAAGGGGATATTACAAAAGGGCGCATGAATTGTACGAAAGAAAGCGCCTTTGTGTCATTCACCGGCCCTTTTCCCCCTGAGGCCCTTGGGCCGTTCAGATCCCACGCCAGCCTCCACTGCAACAGGCTGCCAGGACCCGCAAAAGTTCTTCTTCCAGTTCCGCCCTGCCGTATCGTTTAAGGCGGTCCCCCTCCATGTCAAAGACAGGGCCGAGTCCTTCGCCGCCAAGAACTATAACGCGCCCGGCAAGGCTGAGCGCTTCCCGGGGGTCGTGCGTTACGGCAATAAGCAGGCGGCGCTCCTTTTGCAAGAGGGTTCCGGTCAGCCCCAGAAGTTCAAGGCGCAGGGGTATGTCGAGGGACTGGAAGGGTTCGTCCATGAGGAGGAGGGGGGCGGGGTAGGTAAAGCCCCGCGCCAGGGAAACCCGCTGCCGCTGGCCGCCTGAAAGTTCATGGGGAAAGGCGTCTTCCCTGCCCGAAAGGCCGGACAGTTCCAGAAAGCGCAGGGCGCGGCTTTCCGCGTCCTTTTTTCCGGTAATGTTTTTTACGGGGAGCATGACATTTTCCAGCACGGTAAGCCAGGGCAGGAGCCGCGGTTCCTGGAACACAAAAGACACGGGGCTTTCTCCGGGGGAAAGGTTTATGCCTTCAAAGTAAATGCTCCCCGATTGCGGTTTAAGGAGGCCCGCGATAAGGTGCAGCAGGGTGGTTTTGCCGCAGCCCGACGGCCCCAGGATAAAGACGGGGTTTTCCTTCCCCAATTCCAGGGAAAGACGGGTGATGAGGGGTTTTTCCGTATACCGGAAACAGAGCCTGTCTATAGAAACCGTCACGGGCGCCGCCTTCCGTTCAGGCGCGCGAAGCGCATAAGGCGCATAAGCGCGGCAAAGGCCAACTGCAAAAATCCCGCGGCGGCTACCGACGCCACGGTCCAGGCAAAGAGTTCCGCGGTTTCAAGGCCGGCCTTTGCCCGCTGCATTCCTGTTCCAAGACCCGCAAAGGGCTGTACCAGCACTTCGGAAGCCACAACCACCTTCCAGCAGAGGGACAGGGAACTTTGGATTCCGCCGGTAATGAAAGGGAGGATGGCGGGCAGGTAGAGCGAACGTAACTTTTCGGTAAAGGGTATTTTATAGAGAATAAAAAGTTCCCTGAAGTGGGGATCGATGGCGAGCAACCCTTCCTGGGTATTAGCCGCCATCACCGGAAAGACCAGGAGAAAACCGGTAAAGACCGGCGTCCGTTCGGAGCCGAACCAGAGAAAGGCGATAAGGATAATTGACAGCACCGGCGTTGCCGAGATCACCGTAAGAAAGGGCTTTAAAAATAATAACACCCGTCTATCCAGCGCCGAGACAAGCCCCGCGGCAATTCCCAGCGGTATGGATATGAGGAGCCCCAACAGCACGCGGATAAAACTGCCGCCCAGGGCGCGGTAAAAGGCGGGCTGATGCATGAGTGCAGCAAGCCGCCCGGCCGTGGGAAGGGGGCCGGGAACCAGAAGCTCGCTCCCGCTTATCAGCGCCGCGCATTCCCAAAATAAAATAAAGGCCCCCGCGCCGGCAAGAGTCCACAAGAGGGAACCGTTCCGTTTCACGCTACGCTTCAATCCTTCTCTGCAAACCCGGCTGAAGTGCAACAGGCTGCTAGGGTTTATAGTAAAAACTATCTTTGGGCAGGGCGCCGCCTATAGACTGGGGGGCGAATTCCAGAAAAGCCCTCAAGAGCGCTTCGAGGCTGGGGCGCGCGTCCGCCGCGGGGATAAATGTATGGTTGCTGCGGGGAATTGAAGCCCTGACGGCCGGGGCGCGGAGCCCCAGATTATGCTTTTCCACCAGGGCGCCCGCTTCGGCGGGGTTTGCCTTGATCCAGTCTATCGAAGCCTTCACATCGGCAAGAATGACGCGTACAGCCTCCGGGTTGGCTTTGGCAAACGCGGCGTCCACAACCAATACCGTCATGGGGTATGCGCCACCCGGCGCCGCGCCGTTCGCTTTATTCCATTCGTCCTGTATGTCGCCTACCGTCCTGAGCGAGGTGTTGCCGCTGAGGGCCATAGTCGCAAAAGGTTCCGGCAGCAGGGCAAGGGAGATCCGTCCCGCGATAAGGGACCGGCTTATCTCCGGTATGGCAAGAGCATAATCCAGCTTGAGGTCCCGTTCGGGGTTAAGGCCGCGGGCAAGGAGTATCTTACGGAAAACGAACTCCGGCGTGGCCCCCTGCCCCGCAACGGCCACGGTTTTCCCTTTCAGGTCTTCGATGCGCCTGACCCCGCCGTCAGAGGAAAGCAGGCTCAACATACCGTTCCCCAGTACCGCCGCCACCTGGACGGCCTTACCTGTCGAGGCAATCTTGGCCGCTACATTGGGGGGAAGTACGCCCACCTTGGCTTCCCCCGATACAAACCGGGCCGCCATAAGATCGGCCTGGGCAAGGGATTCAACCTTTACCTGGAAACCGTTTATACGCGGCGGGTGCTCGAAGAGGCGTATCATCCCGACGCCCGAAGGTCCGTTAATCCCATATATGGTAAGAGCCTGCCCCGTGTTCTGCGCCGCAAGTATGCCTGCCGCACATACACCCATCACGGATAAAAGAATAATTTGCTGGAATGTTTTCATGTATAAATCATACCAAAATAATCAGCTTTATGGAAGTACCCGATGCGGGAGGGGCTTCACGATGATGTCCGTGAGGCGGCTAATACCTTGACAGGACAAAAGACAAAACCAAATCTATCCCGCCGTTGACACTGAAATCGCCCAGGATGGTCTGCCATGTATAGCCGGTGGAAAACCCAAGAGACGCCGGATACTTTTCATATTCCTTTTCTTCGTCTTCTTCGTCATCACCGGTAAAGTCAAGGTCATAGGCAAAAGTCCAGGTGTTTTTGTGTTCGACATTAATATCTATACTAATTAATCATTCCAAGGAAAGGGTCTTTTTCCGCATCCGCCGACACGCTTATTCCAAACTGAATATCCAGGGTAGAGCGCTCCTCCACGGTAATTATCAGGTCTATTAAATCCTCGGCGCTGCCCGGTTCGGTATCGGGAATCACTTCGGAAAAAAAATGTCGGTAACGTCGGCCTCAATGTATCCCCGGTTATGGTAGTATTGGATGACGGCATTCCGGTCGGCCTCACGTTTCGCTTCCTGAAAAGGCCCCTTCCGCATAGATAACCGCCCCTTAAGGGTTCCAAGGGAAAAGGCGCTGTTCCCTTCAAAGTTGACCGCCGCTACGGTTACTTTTTCACCCTCTTCAATAATGAACGTAACCGTAGCCGTCGAATCGCCGTTATCCCGAATTGCCCCTCCAACCTGGACAGCCGGAAAGCCTTCTTCCAGGTATTTCTTGACGATAGCTTCTTGACTCATACGCAGTTTTTCAATGTTTATCAGATCCTTCTTTGTTAAAAGCAAGCTCTTCCAGAAGCCTGCCTCTGCGGATATGGTCGTTTCCCAGAAAATCGATCCGTAGTACCCGGGGATGCTCTTTTACCGTAAACTTGATGATCAGCTCCGTCCCCGCCGGATCCGCGGGAATAGCGGAAGGAGTAATCGATTCGAAATATCCCAGGGAATAAAGTTTTTGCTCAAGTTCCAAAAACCAACTCCCTTCCGCATCCTCGGTAAACAGACGGCCCACATAGGGAACGGTTATCTCCAGAAGTTCCTCGGCCTTTACATGCTCTAACCCTGAAAAAACAATATCCTTAACGGGTTTATCCACATACCATTCCCCGGCAAAGACCGCATACGTAATGAGTAATAACCCGATTAGTAACCGGTACCGCATATAATCCGTGCCTGGCACTAATACCGTGACGCAATGCCTGGTACCGATACGCGCAATGTTGACAAGCGCTCCGGCGTGTAGTAGTATCTCTAATAAGAAGTATTATTCTAAAGTTCTGAAATGCTAAAAAAGGAATAAAAGTAT
>JAISNI010000205.1 GCA_031276295.1 Treponema sp. | reverse complement strand
AAAGAGTTACAAAGAGATCCAAAAGTATCCGGAGGCCTAAATAGGCATATTGTAAGTCTAAGTCCATACAGGAATTAGACTTACGCATGGTTACATTTTGAAATGTCTCATTACGGGGGAGAGACAACAGGGTCGCAAAGAGATACTGAAGAAATGAGATGATGTGTTGTACGGATTCAGGCTTTATCCCCATAAAACACCCGGCAATGTGGCAAAATACGGCAAAACACCTTTACACGGTAACGATCCTCTCGCTTTTCCTCGCGGCAGCCTTTGAATTGCGGATAATCCGCGTCTCAGGTTAGAAGATCCCGCCTTATTGTGCTATAGTTAGTTATAGTAAAACTGGGCTGTTTCAGAGCTGATGTTTTGAAACAGCCTCAAACATTATAATTTTTTAAAGGATGTAAACATGAAATTACACGGTCTTTTTTTAGCGTTTCTGATTCTTCTATCGGATATACTGCCGAATTGCCCCGCGGTTTTTGCCCAGGCTTCCTCTGAGCCGAATACGGCGGCGTCCGGCGGGGTTCGGAGTACCGCGGCGGAAACCCTTGCGCCGCTGCGCCATATCAGCCTTTTCTCATCCGGCGTAGGTTTTTTTGAGCATAGTGGCAGTTTGAGCGGTTCTGCGAATATAGACCTTGTTTTCAACACAAACGCGGTAAACGACGCGCTTAAATCGCTTGTGGTAAACGATCCGCTCTCGCCTTCCCCTTCGGTACACTACCCTTCCGAGCAGACCCTGTACCGGACGCTCAAGAGCCTTGCGGTCGATCTTTCGGGTAATCCCGGAATGGCCGAGGTTCTGGGGAATCTCCGGGGTGCGGAAATTGAAATCTACGCGCCGAGCCTTATTACGGGAAGGATACTTGGGGTAGAGCAGCGGGTCTCTCCCCGTCCCTACGGGGAAAGCGGAGGAATAGAATCGTACCTTTCCCTCTTTACGGGGAACGGGATCAAGGTGATAGGCTTAAAAGAAATATCTTCGTATTCCTTTAAAGACCCCAGGATAAACGCCGATTTGGGGCGCGCCCTTGACCTTATCATGGCCTCCCGCGCCCAGGATACCCGCACCCTCAAGCTGAGTCTTCCCGGAGAGGGCCGGCGGGACGTTTCCCTAAGCTATGTTGTCCCAACGCCGGTGTGGAAGGTTTCCTACCGCCTGGATCTGAGCCGGGATAAGCCCTTCCTCCAGGGCTGGGCTATTGTTGATAACGACAGCGATACAGACTGGAACAATGTCAATCTTTCCCTGGTTACCGGAAAGCCTGTTTCCTTTATCCAGAATCTCTACGCGCCTTACCGCCTCTCAAGGCCGACGCTGCCCCTTGCCATCGCGGGTATTGCCCAAGCGGAAACCTATGCTTCGGGTGCGGACCGGGCGGGAACCGATCTTGCCGCGGAGAGGGCCCAGGCTGCCGTTCCCCGGGCGCAGAACATGGCGGCGGCCAAGGCTCTTGCCGTTCAGGCGGATGAGGCCTACGAATCTCCGGTACGGGCGCCCGTGCCTGCCCCCGCGGTGGCCGGTGGTATGGAAAGCGCCGCGGGAGCGGCCGCGGGGGATCAGTTTGAGTTCAGCTTTAAAAAACCGGTAAGCCTTGCGCGGCAGGAAAGCGCTATGCTGCCGCTGGTCGAGGGGCCGGTGCTTGCGGAAAAAACGCTGGTCTTTTCCGTTTCCCGCGCCCGTTCCGGCATGGAAGCAAACCCCGCAATCAGCACCGAGCTTACCAACACGACCGGTATGAAGCTCCCGGCGGGACCCATCACCGTTTATGACCAGACCTATGCGGGGGACGCGCTTATCGAATTCTTCCCTGAAAACGAAAAACGCATCATCTCCTATGGGGACGATCTTACCGTTACCGGATCGGTGTCAAATTCCAGTTCGCGGTTTATAACCGCTGTTACGATAACAGGCGGTGTTATGACCATCACGAGGAAGCAGAGCTATGAAAAAACCTACAGCTTCCGCAACGCTTCCGCCGAACAGAAAAAGCTCATCGTGGAGCATCCCATAACCCAAGGCGCCGTGCTGACGGAGCCTGCTTCCTACAGCGAGAAGACCGCCTCCCTCTACCGCTTCAGCACGAACCTGCCCGCGGGGTTTTCCGGCGCGCAGAGCGGGGCGGCAAGTTTCTCCTTTAAGGTAAAGGAAGAGATGCCCGTCTCCGAACGTATTACCCTGTCAACCTTGCGCCTGGATTCCTTTATAAGCTACGCTTCCAACCAGGAGATACCCGCCAATGTGCGGAATGCCCTAAGAAAGGCAGTTGAGCTCAAGCAAAAAGCGGATGCCGCCGAAAAGGACAGAGCCCAGCTTGACAGCCAGCGTACCCGGCTTGTCTCCGAGCAGGACAGGACGAGGCGTAACCTTGAAGCAGCAGGCAGCCAGACCCAGCAGGGCCAGGAATACCTCCGCCGTATGACGGCGCAGGATGCCGAGATAGACGCGCTTAGCGTCAGGATTGACGCGGCCCTCAAACTGGTGCAGGCAGCCCAACAGGAATACGATGCGTATATTGCGGGGCTCAAGTTGTAGGGATTTGTGAAGATAGTAAAAAAGGCTGTTTCAAAACGTGATGTTTTGAAACAGCCTTAAAAATTAACCGCGCGCTTCACGGCTTCCGGTGTGAATGGTGAGCGCCCCGTGCGGTTCCGCTTACAATTTTTTCACCTTACCGCGTCCTTAAAACGAGAAGGTCAGCACGGTTTTGATAAAACTGTTCTTCCAATAGCCGCCGAGTTCCCCCGAATCATCGCCGCCGAAGACGCCCGCGGAAAGTTCCGCCTGAATATCGTCCCGCGTCCACACTATCGCGGGTATAATATAGAAACCTTTATCCTCAATATCGCAGATACCGGTTGTCTTGAGTTCAAGCTCGTCGCGGAGAATTTTTTTTGAAAGGATAACCGTGAGCCTCGTGGCGGTTATATCCTTGTCTTCCTCTCCGTAGAGAAACGGCTCGGCGGAAACCTTATCGTGGAGGAGGCGTATTGTTTCCGTAGCCTGGAGGTTAAGGTTGATCCCCCACACGAGATCGCGGTCAAAGCCGAGGGACCAGGCGATAAAGGGATTGGTTACGGCGTTATCATCGCCTGAGAGGTCTTCGGTAATATTGACGGCAATTTCAGAGCGCAGGTTAAAACCGGCAAGCACCTGGGCGTAATCAAGGCCGATCTGATGGTAGCGGTTGTAGTGTACCACGGGGTACAGGGCGCTGTGATCTCCCTTATTAAGTGCAGCGAGTAATACGGTGTTATCGATACCGTACAAACCGCGCAGATCCACCATAGGACGGAAAAGGTTCCCGTAAAAATACTGAAGGCCAAGATCAACAGCGCCGCCGAGTGTCGCGGTAAATCGAAGGCCGGCTTGGGCGTATTCCATGTTGAGGAAGGAAGAAGCGGCGTTGTAATTTTTCGCAACGGCATCCATATTAAGACCGGATTGAAGCCGGCCCATAAGTGTAGTATAAGCGGGCCCATCAAAATTAGGAAAGTTGTCAATCAGAGGGGACAGTTTCGCGTCGGTAAACGCCAGTATCGCCCCGGGCAGCGCGGTAATCTCTGCGGGCGCCCAGCGGTCGGTCAAGGAAAACTTGTGGCCCCGGAAGCCAGGCTCAAAGACCACTTCCAGTTTGGCGGTATCGGTGATATTCCAGACCGCGTGAAGCATGGGCCGCGCTATCTTCATGGAAAAAATATCGGAGAGCGCGCTGAGATCGGAGTAGTCAAGCGGGTTTACCACGTCGAGGGGGCCCAGGGAATCGGCCTTGCCCCAGGTGATCTTGCGCAGCCCCGCTTCCAGGTTTATCGGGCCGAAATACGCGCGGAGGTAGGCTTCGTCAATCTGGATGGGGCTTGAGGATCCGTCAAAAACAGGGCTTAAAGCCAGGTTGATAACCGCATCGGCCCTGCCGCCCTTCACCGCAAAATTCAAATTGCCTGAAAAAATATCGCTGAGGTTTGTCCCCTTGAATGTATCCAGTGTTTTAAAATCATCGATAAAGCCCATAAGCCCGCCTGATATGTCGCCTGAAATGCTTACGGCTACCGCGGCAGGTGAAGAAGGGCTCCCGGCATCGGAATCAAAATTCTCAAAATCTGAAAAGTCGGAAAAATCGTCAAATTCGTCATCCGCAAAAACAGGCAGGCAGGCTAAAAACACGGCAAAGGTAAAAACAAAACGCTTAAAAAAATAGGTATGTATCATTGCTGCCTCGTACCATTAACCCCGCGCATTCCCTGTTTCAAGGTAATCGACGGTAAAAACTTTTTCGGGTATATTACCGTCATACTGGATACGCTCAACGGTAATGGTTGTTGAAGTGCCCGCGTTTATAGTCGTCATTTTGGTAACCATAGGGGTAAGCCTTCCCTGCACATCCTTCAATTCCAGGGTCTCGAAAAATTTTACCTGGTTTCCCTTTTTATCGTAAAGCTCTATCCGGTAATTAACACTGTTGCTCTTGTCTATCCATTGCAGCATCTTGCCGTACTGGTAGGAGCTGTCCCGGGGAATAGATTCGATAACATAACAGCTTTTTCCGTTAAGGGCCTCTTCACGGAGAATACGGTGCGTATCCAGATCGGCATTGCGCTCCTGGGAAGAAACATCATCGTAACTTAAATCCGTACCCATAAAGGAGCCGGAACCTTCGGACGCGGCGATACGCCGTACCTTGCCGAGACTCGGCAGGAATATCCAGCGGTCATCGGCCCTGCCCGGATTCTCCATCGTAAGGAAACGTGTGTTCGCAACCGACGCCGGTCGTTGGAAAACAACCACCGTGCGGTTCCCCTTAGCCCCGTCCTTGGAGTATTGCACCAGCATACGCTCGCTTGTGGAACCATTTTTTGCGGTAAGCACCATTCGGGATTGGGTCATAACCGTATCGGCCTTGATACGGTCCCGTGAATTCCTGATGACGGCCGCCGCGTCGGGGGCCTGGGCATACAGAGACGCACTAAGCGGCAAAAAAGCCGCTATAAACAGCACTATACTTATACGCGGAACAATTAATTTTTTCTTCATATTTTCTTTCCTCCAAAATATTCAGTTTGAGGCTTTTCAGGCTCAAGCCCGCGGAAAATTCGCTTCCGGCAAAACCACGATTTTAAGATATCGCTCTATTCAAATCTATTCAAAGAACACCGCTCTTCAAAGAGCCTCTCCATTCAAATTTTACAATCATCCTACGCTACAAACTTAGGTTTTATAAACGTCAGTAAAACAGGAATTATCGTAAGGCTTACCAGGGCGCTTGTTGCCATAGTAAGCGCGATGAGCAGGCCCAGATCGCCAAGCATAATAAACTGCGAGAGGAGCAGAACGGCAAAACCCGCTCCTACGGAAACCGCATTTATAAAGATGGCCTTACCCGATGTCAGAAACGTGCGCCGGAGGAAATCCCCCTTGCCACCCGATGCACGGTACTCGCGCTTATATGATTCAAGATAATGAATTGTGTAGTCAATTCCAATTCCTACCGATACGCTTGCGACCATTGAGGTACCTATATTGAGCTTGATGCCTAAAAAACCCATAACCGCAAAGTTGATAAGAATTGAGATAGAAAGGGGAACTATGCCGATACAGCCGGCAGTGAAAGATCGGTTTGCAAACGTGATGATAAGAAAAACCATGATGATAGAAATGAATACCGATATAAGCTGGGATTGGACAACAAGCCGGTTAAGGGACTGTTCCACCAGCGCGCTGCCGCCGACTATTACATCAACATTCTTTGGAAAGTTCGCTTCGGCAAACCGGTTAATCTCGCGGATAGCCGTGCCGGTATCTTTGTCGCCAAGCGTGCGGAGCTGCACGGTGGTTTTCATTGCCGTAGGCTCAAAAGGATCGTTTGCGTAGTCGTCTATATTGCCGGAGAGAAGCACAAGGTAATTGGAAACGATCTGCTGCAATTCCTCCGGCCTGGTCTTCCCGTAACGCGCGGGATCAAGCGGTATCTCATAATACGCGGCGCCTTCATAATTGACAAGACGCTTGAGGCTCCAGACAATTTCATCCCCATTCATATCCCGCTTGTTAGCGGAACTTGCGGCGCGTTCAAAAAAATCCGCCATTTCTTTCGGGGTCAGGCTCTTGCTTTCGGCAGGGGTTGTTATTTCATCCGTATGAGCTTCCCCGTTGGCTGCTTCATCCGAAATATCTTCTGACATATCTCCAAAATCAAAGGGATCCCAAACGCCCTCTCCATCTTCAATGACGGAAACGGCATTGGCAGAAGGTTTAAGACCGTCGGGGCTTTCCTCCGCGTTGATAACCTGGTTAATGCGTTTTACCAAATGAGGAAAGCCCATCACCTTGCCGGTTTCAGGGACCTTCTCCTCAAGGAAAACACCCAGCCGGTCAAGCGCCCCAAGGCTATCGGGGTGCAGCAAGGTTGTACTATCATCGGCCTGCACAACCACGCTCACGATTTTCGACCCGCCGAATTTTTCCCGGATAAATTTATCGGATCTACTGATGTCGGTCTCGCTTTTAAAATATTCAATAAAGACATTATCAATAATTATTTTTGATACGCCGTATATTGAAACAAGGGTTATTACTATTGAGGTAAAGAGAACAAAGCGTTTCTTCCGCACCACGGCAAGGAACGTGTCGGCAATAGCATCACTGAGCGGATCGCCTTGGGGCTGTGTTTCTTCCTGCGCTGAGGTAAGCTCCCGCCGGGTACGGACGGGCCGGGGGCCGCGCAGGATAAGCAGAGACGGGATAAGGGTCATTGCGATAACAAAAGAGGCGAATACGCCGAAACTGGAAAAAAAGCCGAATTCGCGGATGGGCACTACACGGGTAAAGCAGAAGGAGAAAAAGCCCGCAAACGTTGTAAGGGCCGCAAGAAACACGGCCTTGCCTATTTTGCGCACCAGGGCGACGACAAGTTCCCGGTGTTCCGCTCTGTCCATAGTATCAGGCTTAATGCCCCTCTCTTGTATATAGTGGGTAATTATATGGATGCCGTAGGCGCTCCCCACCGCAACAAGGATCACCGGAAGGACGGTAGAGATAACCGAAAGTTTTACGTTGAAAAGAGGCATGGCCCCCATTGACCAGATCACCGCGATAAGGACTGTGAGCAGGGGCAGGATAACCGCGGTAAGGCGGCGGAAGGAAAAGAACAGTACCGTTAAAACCACGATAACAACCAGCGGTACAAGCAGGACGAGGTCCGCATTAACCGCCTCGTTAATGGTTGCGCTTATCACCGGGATTCCGGTAACATAGACTTCGGCCATACCCTTGAACATTTCGCGGGCTATGTCCCGCACATGAACAAAACCGGCGACGACTTCGGGATTACCGGCATCCTCGGCGGGAATGGAAAAAGGTACCAGTATCTGAGTTGCGGTAAAATCATCGGAGACAAGCGCCCGCCTATACATATCCCAGGAAAGGAGCCTTCGTTTTAATTCCGCTATTTCTTCACCGCTGCCGGAAAAATCGTCGGGCACAAGCGGTTCCACCCGTATGGATTCAGAGTCGCCGGTGATATAATCGGTAGATACAAGCGAATTGACCTTATCAATCACTTCAATTTCGTCAAGACGGTCAACATACGCGCGTACCTGATTGAGAAACGCCGCGTCAAGAACCGTTCCGTATTTACGTTCAAGGCCCACCAGTACAAAAAGAGAGCTACCGAAGGCGTCGTCTATATAGGCGGATACCTGGCGCGCTTCGTCGTCGCCGGGTATAAAACGGAGGTTGTTATTATCAAACTGCGCCTTGGGCACATGCGCCACAAAAAAAACGGTTATTACCGCAATAATCAGAATTACAAGCAAGGGGTATCTATAAATTTTCTGCATACCTCAATCGTCCTTATACCTCAATCATCTTTGATTAATTTCTCCAATCCCCGGCAGTTTTAATACCGACCGGTCAATGCCTTCCCGCGCGATTCCGCGGAGGATAATTTCAAAAACAGATCTCATCTCCCCGATAATACTCAGGGATTGCCTCGTTTCTTTGGGCAGCCTTGCCGCATTTTCAACAATATACGAAAAGAGCGATATAATGATTCCGGCAGTCTCCCCCATATCTATGGACGGATCAAAAAAACCCTCTTCAATGCCTTTTTCCAGCATGGTTTTGATCATTAACAGAAGCGCGACAAAAGAATCGGCGGAGGGCTGCTTTTTGAGTTCCTGCTGCAGGAAGGGAAACCCCGGTGATATATAATTCTTCATTTTAAAAATGATGATCATATCTTCTGATTCACCGAATAGCTCAAGATAGCACAGCCAGAATATCTGTATAGCCTTAATCGAAGATTTTTCAGCGTCGAGGCGTTTCCTGAAATATTCAAGAAACCTGACGGCCGCCTCGTTGCAGATCTCCTCGAACAAGGCTTCTTTACCGGGGAAATAGAGGTACAACGTAGCCTTGCTCAGTTCGGCCTTTTCCGCAATTTCAATCATGCTTACCTTTTCAACCCCATGCTGTAATATCAGTTCTTTTGCACAACGCATAATGAGGATTTTCCGCTCAGCCTTTTCCCGTTCCTTCCGTTCAGAAATTCCCATCGCCTAACCTCAGTTCTTTTTGTAACCTCTGGCATTAATATAACCACCGGTCAGAAATATGTCAAGAAGTATTTCAGGATACGGAGAAAGTACCGCGGCCTTCAGGATAATTAGACCCCGACCACCGTTACCGTACCTTCCCGCCTCCAACTTAGCCGTTCTTCCCAGGGAATGTCCTTTGACTTTAACCGCCGGTCGAAGATCACCAGGTATGCGGGGGCGGCGGCGTCTATGCTGTTCCGGTATCTGTTGATCTGCCGCAGACCTTCCTCTTTTACCTCATCGGGGGTATTATAGGCATGGAGCAGTTTGATTTCTATGATAAACCACTGCTTTCCGTATTCCACCGCCAGATCCACGCGCCCGCGACCCGCGGCATACTCCCGCTCGATCCGTCCGCCGCCATTGAGTATCCGTTGCAGAAACGCCATTAAGAGCAGGTGTGGAAAGGCTTCGGTGTAATCAGACTTTTCTTCCCAGATTTCGGAGTGCTTCCGCCAGAACTGCTGAAACTTCTTTAAAAGGGTGTCCATGTCCAGAGATCCGCCGGCCTTTTCCCATTCCCACTCGGGCTGGGGGATCGCCAGTTGGGTGCTATAGGTCATCTCCCGGGCCAGCACCTCCCGGTATATGGGGTTCGCTACCGAAGGGGCGCCGTTGATAATGGTTACCAGCCCTAAATCAAGGCAGAGTCTGAAGGCTTCCCCCGCGGCAAGGCCGGCGTCCGGTTCACCGGTCAGTAAGGCCTCCATGACTTTCCTGATCCGGGGGTCTTCCAGCCTGTAGGCCAGCGCATCCAGATGGGTTTCCCGCGCCCGGATCATCTGTTCCCGTGCCCGCATGACGTGATCGATAGTTACCGTTTCCCGACTCTCCTCGTCCAGTATCCGCATGACAGCCCGCTTAAATAGGGAGTTCACTATCCAGGGCTGACCCCGGGACTGCTCGTAGACGTAGTCCAAGGCATCGCCGTTTATCTGCTGGCCCGTCTCTTCCGTCCGCTGGGCAAACAGTTTGGCGATGTCTTCCCGCTGAAAATCGGAGAGCGCGGCAGAGTCCTCTTTGATGTTGAAGGGTGAACCGGGGTTGGGATTCCCGCCGCCTTTGGCTGCGGTGATGTAATCCTTGAGGTCCCTCATGCCCACCAGGGCGATGGACGCCGGGAATGTACCCGGGCCGCGGGCGGCAAAACCGCCCCGCAACTGCCGCAGAAAACTGATCAGGGCGCTTCCTTCCAACACATCGGTCTCGTCAAACAACACCACAAGCGGCTTGGGGGCAACCAGCGCGGACCACTTTCCTAAAACATCACTGAGCATACTGTTGGCCGCGCAGGTTTTCAGTTCCGGCGCGGGCACCCCAAAGGCTTCCGCATATTCCTGAATGGCCTTGCAGATATCCGGCATGGCCTTTTCGGGTTCCGCTACTCCCTGGCAGCGTTCTACGCTCACGTAGCAGGCAATAGCCTCACCGCCGTTAAAGCGTCCGCTGTTGATCTCCCGCATCCAGTTCTGTAAAAAGGTGGTCTTTCCGGTCTGCCGGGGGGCATGGAGTACCCAGTAGAGTTGGTCCCGGATATACCGGTGAAGCTGAGCGTCCACCAGGCGTTCCTCCGGGGGCAGCATGTAGTGATCCCAGGGGTTACAGGGGCCGGTGGTATTAAAAAAACGAACCGGCCGTTTTACCTTATCCATTCCGGTCATACGGTGAAGTATAGCATAGAAATAAATTTTTGCCATACCTTATCCGCGAAGCCTTCACGGAATACGGGGTGTGCCGTGATTGGGGGCGGCCCCATACCCCAGCCCGTGTAAAAACAGCGTGATCGCCAGCATATCGGCGGAACCGCCCGGACTTAGGCCGCCGCGGATGAATTCCCCGTCCAGTTCGCGGGCCTTACGGAGTATCTCTTGCATCGGCGGCTCCGATGCAAGGAAGGCTGAGAGCGATTCCCGTATGCGGCGGAGCGCGTTGATGCCGCCGCGGCGGACAAGGTTGGTATCGTCAAGGCAGGCCATAAAGCGGAGGAGAAGCGCGGCGCCGGCGTCGTTGAGCGTATGGCCGGCTTTAAGCAAATTGTGCAGGTGTTTAAGGCCGGAGCGCGCGTGGGGGAAGCCCGCAACGGCCTCGCCGCGCGCGCCGCTTATCCCGTACCGCGCGTAGAGCGCTTGACCGTGGGTTTTTGCGATTCCGTCTCCGGCAGGGGAAAGATCGTCCATCAGATGAAGGGTCATAGCGCGGCAGAGACCCAGAAGCCCGTCCAGGGAATCTTCTCCCGCGCGGAAAAGCCGGCCGTAGGCCGCGCTGAGTATGCCCAGCGAAAAGATAAGGCCGCGGTGGGTGTTGGCCCCGCCTGAAGAACGGAGCATGGCGATTTCCGCGGCTTTGCCGTCATGACGGAGCGAAGCGAAAAGCTCCGCCGGATCGCCGCAGGGCGCATTATCATCAAGGGAATCAAAGCCCGCACAGGCGCACGATTTAAAATAGCGGACTATGGCGGCGGCGGAATTGATAAAGCTGAAAAAATCCATATCGTTATGGGCGCCTGAATTGGCGCGATCAACAAGACCGGGTTTCGGCGTAACGGCCGCCTCGCCCATCAGAGCCTTAAAGGCGGCGGCCTCCACCGCCGCCGCCGCCTCCCCTCTCTGCCACTTACGCATAAGGGCAAGCATGGCGTCCCTCACCTCGCCGGGTGCGTGGGCGCCGCTCCTTGCACAGACAAAGGCGTTCCCGCCGCACACAAGGCAGGGCCTGCCCGCGGCGTACCGTACCTGCGTACTTCCGCCGTCCGCGCGGAGGGCGCCGCGCGCGAGCTTTTCTCCATCCTGCCGGAACACATCTATATCGAAAAGCCGTCCCAGGGGGTGGGTTTCTTCTATGTGTATTGCGAGAGATTTTACCGCGCCGGGCGGGGCTTTCGTGCAGAAATACGCGGCATAGCCGGCTTCATTCTCCGAAGATTCACCGTGTTCAAGCGCTATGTTTTCCGCCTCCAGCGCAAGCAGGATGCTCCGCTTCCCCTCTCTGAAGCAGCGCAGCGCAAGCGGAAAGGTCTTGTAGGGTCCGGGGATATTGAGGCTGAAGGAGATAAGCGTTCCCGGATGTTCGGCCAAAAGCCGCCGCTGCCGGAACGCGCGCGCTTCCCGTTCCTCAAGCACGTCCTCAAGCGGAACCGCCCTGCACCCCGCCAATTCGTCCATGATTAAGCGACCTCTGATGATTGATGATGCTCCGCAAGGTATTCCCACGTTACCTGCGGCACGAGGTCCTTCACTTCCGCAAGCCGCCCTTCGCGCAGCAGCGCCCGTACACGGCCCGCGCTGATCGCTTCGCCGCTCCGGTCGGTAAGCCGCGGCAGTTCAAGCAGCTCTATGCCATAGCGGGGGAGTATCTTCTTCATAAGGCTGTTGTACGAACAGGTCAGGGGGCTCAAGGGTTCGGTACCCGCAAAACGGAGCGTAATGCCCAGGGGACGGGCTATGTGTTCGCAGAAAATTTTCAGGTCCAGTTCGCCGTTTGCCTCGGCTGCCGCGGAAGGCTCGCGGTAAAAATAGCCGGGGAAGGTTGCCGCTGAAATAATGTAGGCCCCCGCGGGCTGCACGATAACATTGGAAAGATGGGCCGTCCCCTTTTGAACAAGAAGCCGCCTTACCTCGGCGGGGAATTCACTTTTGTCTTCCGAAAGAATAAAGAGATGAACGATGCCGCACCGGCGTGCGGCATTTTCAATAAGGTAGAGGTGCCCTTTGGTAAACGGGTTACAGTTTGCCACAATACAGCCGGCAGGCCCCGCGTTCCCCTTCTTTAACGACAGGACATAATCGGCGATGCCGTTTTTCCGGTTCTCCATTAAGAGGGCGCGGCCGGTTTCCGCAATAGGATAAAAGCCCATGCTGCCGAAAAGTTCCCGGTTTTCAGGTTTAGTAAAGATGAACAGATGATAAGACCCCTGACGGGCCGCCTGATTGACCAGTTCCGTGATAACCTGCGCCGCAAGGCCCCCGCCCTGATAATCAGGCGAAACGGCTATACATTTGAGCACCCTGCCTTCCAGGGAGCCCACAGCGGCTATACGCCCGCCGTCCATAACGCAGACTGAAAATTCCGCTCCCTGGTCGTAGCCTATACCGCAGGTAGCGAGGAAGCGGCGCATAGACTCCAGCGCCTCTCCCTTAAAAGGATAACCGTACCGTACTTCCATGCGTTCTATTTAACCTGATGTATCAGATCGATGACGCTGCCGTCCCGATAGGTAACTATACCCACCACCTTGTCCTCGTACTCAACAGGATCCGGAATGCCAACCATTGCCTTGACTATTTCCCGCAGTTCCCCTATGGAACGCAGGGGGATGCGGGCGGCGGTAAAGCGTTCGCGCAGATCTTCCCGGAGGGGATTCACCGCGACGCCCTGCTCGGTAACAATGACATCCACGGTTTTCCCCGGTGTAACGATGGTGCCCACACGGTCAACCAGGCAGGGAATACGGCCCCGTGTAAGGGGGCAGACCACGATGGAGACCGATGCGCCGAAGGCCGTATCCTGATGCCCGCCTATGGCGCCCCGTATAATACCGTCCGAACCGGTAAGCACGTTGACGTTGAAATCGGTATCGACCTCCAGCGCGGAGAGGACGACTACATCAAGCTGGTTCACCGCGGAGCCCTGTCCCCGGGGGCTGGCGTAATATTCGGCGGAAATCTGGTGGTGAAAATGATTGGTTTTAAGGGAATCCGCGGCTTTAAGATCAAAGCCCTGCACGTCGAGGAGCTTCTTGATAAGCCCTTCCTCGTGAAGCTCCACAATAGAACCGGTGATGCCACCCAGGGCAAAACTTGCCTTGATGCCCTTGGCAATCATCCGCTCACGGAGAAAGCGTGTTACCGCAAGGGAGGCCCCGCCGGTCCCGGTCTGGAAGGAAAAGCCGTCCACCAGCCGCCCCGATGCTTCTATCACATCGGCGGCGGATTCGGCCATTACCAGTTCTTTGGGGTTCGTGGTAAAGCGGGTGGCGCCGGACATGATCCCCGCGGGATCGCCTATCGCGTCAACCCTGACGATACAGTCCACATCGCTTTCGGGGATTCCGAAGGGAACGTTGGGGAAGTGAACGATATTGTTGGTTATGATAATAGTTTTTTTGGAGTATTGGGCATCGCATTTTGCGTAGCCCATCGACCCGCACTTAACGCCTTCCTCGCTGTCCCGCGAATAACCGTTGGCATTACCGAAGGGATCGCAGGAGGGCGCGCCGAGAAAGGCGGCGTCTATAATGAGGTCCCCGGTTTCGATAACATAGGCCCGCCCGCCGTGGGAACGGAATATCACCGGTATGTCCATAAGACCGCGGGAGACGGCGTCCGCAAGTTCCCCTCGCAGGCCGGAAGTCTCAATGCGCCGTATCACCCCGTTCTGTATATGCCTGATAAGCGGCGCGTGGCAGTCGGTAAGGGAGGAAGCGGCCAATACCAGATCCTTAAAGCCCATCTCCGCCAGTTTATCCACCACCATATTGACAATATAATCCCCGCCCCGGAAATGGTGGTGAAAGGAAATGGTCTGCCCGTTTTTAAGGCCGCAGAGCTCAACCGCTTCTTCAAGGTTTGCGACGATTTTATTATGGGAAATTTCCCTTTGGGAGAGCGGGCTGTTATCTTTTTCCAGTTTTTCCAGATCAAAAAGCCCGTGTATGGATTTCAGTTCCGTAAGGCCGGAAATTTTATTCAGATCGGTACGCATCATTCGGCTGCCTCCTTGTTCAGTATACCGGCGGCGCGGGCCAGATTAAGAACCCGCTCCGCCCGCAGGATAACCGGCTTATCTACCATCCTGCCGTTCAGGGAAATTACCCCGGAACTTCTCCGCTCGGCTTCGCGGCTTGCCTCGATAACCGCAAGCGCGTTTTTTATTTCCTTTTCGGTGGGGGTAAAGACCTCGTGGATGATCTTTATCTGCCGGGGGTTGATAATGCTTTTGCCGTCAAAGCCCAGTTGCTTTATGAGCGTCGTCTCTTTCCGCAAGCCCTCTTCGTTATTGACATCCGAATACACGGTATCAATGGCGTCTATACCCGCGGCGCGGGCGGCAAGCAGTATCATGCTCCTGCCGAAGAGCAGTTCCACACCTTCGGGGGAACGGTGAGTACGCAGATCCGTTACATAGTCCTCGGCGCCGAGGGCTATACCGATAAGCCGTTTGCTTGCAAAGGCTATCTCCTTTGCGTTAAGCACCCCGGCGGCGCTCTCGACGGCAGCCATCATCGGCGTGCTCCCCGGCGCGATGCCGGCCTTCCGTTCGGCTTGCTCGATAAGCTCCTCGCAGTCGGTAACGTCGGCGGCCGATTCTGTTTTCGGCAGCCGTATGGCCGCCTTGCCGGTTTTAACGATAGCCGTTATATCTTCCCTGCCGGCGGCGGTTTTAGGATCGTTGATGCGCACCACAATCTCCTTCCCCGGATAGGAAAGGCTGGCCAGCGCCTGAAATACCAGAAAACGGGCGCTGTCCTTTTCGTTTACCGAAACCGAATCTTCAAGATCGAACATGACGGCATCGGATTTGTAGATGCCCGCATCCCGTACCATACCCGCGTTGTTACCCGGAACAAAGAGCATGGTTCTCCGTAATTGTTTCATACCTGGCCTTCCCGTTTAAATTTTCCATTCATAAGATGTTTTCCCGCCGGCGCGGTAAACCGCGGTTTTGGTCCGCGCCCTAATCGTACAGTCCAGCGCACCCTTGTCCACCGCGTTTACCTTAACCTTATCCACCCCCAGTTCGTCAAGGGTTTCGGCTATCGCCCTGCGTATCTCCCTGCCGAACTGCTTTTCCACAATACTTTGCAGTTCAATTTTGACGCCGTCCGTGCCCGGTTCCAAACTGATCATAATGTCGCTGGATTCAAGGGTGCCCGCGACACTGTTCTGGAGAATCTCCATAAAAACCTCCGCTCATTTGTGCGTATGGGGGAGCGTAACCGCCTGTCCCCATATACCGTCATCATACCAGATAGAGCAATAAGATCAATGCCGCCGGAACAGGGCCCCGCCTTGCGGGTTGGGACTGCCCGACGGCGGGCAGATTGCGCTTGTTATATCGGGCAATAAGGTTTATACTGGTTTAAAATTCAAGACCTATTTTATACTTATAAGGAGTGAACGATGAAAAAACTGTGTGTGCTGTTTGCGTTTTTGCCGGTGTGTTTTGCCGTTTTTGGGCAGAACGCGCTGCCGCGGCTTGCGGTGGTGGAATTCAACACGAATAACCGGCAGGAGAGGACCATGCAGGACGCGGTAATGGTGAGGAATCTGGTGGAATCGCAGATGATTGCGACGGGCAAGTACCAGATAATCACGCGGGACGAGATCGACAAGCTGCTTGCCAACCAGCAGATAGCGGTGAGCAGCATATCGAGCAGCGAGAACGTGAAGAAGCTGCAATTACAGAACATCAGCTATATTGTTACCGGCTCGGTGGATGCGGCGGGGGACAGCTATGTGGTAACCGTGAAGATGCTGGACGTAGGTACGGGGCAGTTTTCGCACAGCGCGGATGCGTTTATGGCCGGGGAGCCCGCGGCCATGTACGGGGGGATACGCACGCTGGTGGGCGCGTTTGCCGCGGGCATGGGGAATCAAGGGGAAACCATCGTGCGGCAGGCGGAACAACCGGCATCCGCTCCGGCGCGTTCTGAGGGGGGCGCCCCTTCCGGTATCGGCATCAAGGTAACAACCGCGCTTGCCGGTGTGCTGTACTTCCAGGGGGAGGAGGCCGCGACCCTGTGGGATAACGATTCCTACACCATACCCATAGAGCGGCCGGGGACGTATACGGTGAAGATGCGCTTTGGCAACGGCAAAGAAGTAAGCCGCAGCATCGTCATTGTAAGCCGGGGGATAGCGGAGGCGCGCTTTGGGTATCCGCCAGGGAATGTGCGGACCGGCAGCGCGGGTATAACCTCCATGCCGCTTAGCTGGGACAACGCGGGGAGCGGGGTGAGCTACCGCGTATATTACGGCAGGGAGAACAATCCCGACCGGGCGTGGGCTTACGGCGCGGCGGTAAACGGGACGGCCGTAACGGTGGGGAATCTGACCGGCAGCACGGCGTATTATTTCTGGGTAAGCACGGTGGAAAACGGCATGGAAAGCGTCAAGAGCGCGGCGGCGAGCGGGCGGACCAGGGAGCCGCCCAATCCGCCGGGGAACGTGCGGGCCGGGACCGCGGCCGTAACCTCCGTACCGCTTAGCTGGGACAGCGCGGGGAGCGGGATAAGCTACCGCGTGTATTACGGTACGGAGAACAACCCCGACCGGGCGCGGACCTACGGCGGTACGGTAGGCGGGACAAGCGTAACCGTGGGGAATCTGAACGATAACACGGCCTACTATTTCTGGGTATGCGCGGTGGAAGATGGGGCAGAAAGTGTGAAAAGCGCGGTGGCAAGCGGGCGGACCAAGGAGTGGGTGCTGGAAGGGTTTGTGCGGATAGCGGGAGGGACCTTTATGATGGGCAGTCCTGCCTCGGAAGCGGAGCGACTGCACGACAGGGAAGGGCCACAGCATAGCGTAACGGTAAGCGGCTTCTACATAAGTAAATACGAGGTAACGCAGAAGGAATGGACGGAAGTGATGGGGAGCAACCCCAGTAATTTTAAGGGGGATAATCTGCCGGTGGAAAATGTAAGCTGGTACGATGCGATAGAGTACTGCAACCGGCGGAGCGTGAAGGAAGGTTTTACGCCCGCGTATACGCGGAGCGGGGACAATGTAACGTGGAACCGCGGGGCCAACGGGTACCGGCTGCCGACTGAGGCGGAATGGGAGTATGCGTGCCGGGCCGGGACGACCGGACCGTTCAGCACGGGGAGCAATATCACGACAAGCCAGGCGAACTATGACGGGAGGTATCCGTACAACGGAAATGCGAAGGGAATATATAGAGGGAAGACGTGGAATGTGGGGAGCGGATCCGCAAATGCGTGGGGGCTATATGACATGCACGGGAACGTGTGGGAATGGTGCTGGGATTGGTATGGAAGCTATAGCGGCTACGCCCAGACCGACCCAGTGGGCGCGTCCTCGGGTTCGAACCGCCTTAATCGCGGCGGAAGCTGGATCAACACCGCGCGGAACGCGCGTTCTGCCTACCGGAGCAACAACACCCCGTCCAGCAGGAGCCTCAATCTGGGCTTCCGGCTCGTGCGCCCTTAGTTTAAGGCTCAAGTTAGGACGAAGCGGGCAAATGTCCGGCCCTGGAGCGGAGCGTAAGGGCTGACGAACCTCCGGAGGAGGTGAGGAACAGGACATTTGCCCGCTTCGGACGGTCGGACCCGGCGCGGCAAGATGGAAGACGCGATCGCGCCAAAAATGAAAAATGGTGCCTGACACCGTTTTGCGAAGCTGAAACCCTGGGGCGCGAAGCTGAAACCCTGGGGCGCGAAGCTGAAACCCTGGGGCGCGAAGCTGAAACCCTGGGGCGCGAAGCTGAAACCCTGGGGCGCGAAGCTGAAAC
>JAISNI010000163.1 GCA_031276295.1 Treponema sp. | reverse complement strand
GCCCCCGTCGGGGAGGTTGATCTTCTTGACCACCTTGGCAGCGGTCCCCACCTTGTGGAGGTCCTTGATGGAGGGAGTGTCGGTCTCGTTCATCAGCATCACCAGGCCGATGAGCCCGTCTCCGGCAACCGCGTCGTCAATCACCTTTACGTCCGCTGGATTGCCGATCATGATGGGGGTAAAGATCCCCGGAAAAATAGGCCGTCCCATAAGCGCCACCAAAGAGAGCTTATTGGGAAGGATCTGATCTATGGGCACCACACTTTGTTCTGACATATACATAATATCGTAAAAATGAGAAGAAAAGGCAAGGGACAGCCCATTTAGGCCCGCCGCTGGATGGGGTCTCGGTTTGGCGCAGCTTCATGCCGTTTAAGACAGGCCTATATGGGCCTCTGTCGCGGGGCTTGTGGGAGGGACGGTGTGTGGGGGCGCTTGTTGTTTCTGAATAACGCTATTTTAAGAAGAATAAAAGGGCAAATACCAGGGTGGAAAAAATAAAGCACCCCAGAGCAAAATTTATAAGCATATTTTTGGAGATGGTCATATTCTACCTCACTTCATCGCCATTATCAGAGTGGCGATAGCAGAAACTAAGGCGGCAAGGGCCGCAATCAGGCCGGAAACCGCCACTATCCAAGCAGTGGCATTTTCCTTTTCACCCTTCCCCTCCGGCAACAGGGGGCCTTTTTTCCTTGCAATGTTTTAATATATCATTTTCTCCCGCCATTGTCAACGCTCATATACGATATTGCGGCTTAATTCCCAGGGAGCGGCAGTCCGGCGCCCCGGCATCCTTCGTCCGGGATGTCAGGGCTCCAAGCTAAAACACTATTGCCCCGCCGAACAGGGTGAGGCTTATGAAGAATAATAAAATAGTAATTATTTTATAGCCTTCATTTATCAGTACTATCCCAAAGGATTTTCCGTCGAATATGGCCAGCTTTATTCCGGAGCCGATTACTACCACAATAAGCATTATTGCCCGCACAATCATTGGGAACGGCAGATTGTATAATATCCCCACCGTGCATAATGACGCCACAAGCTCGCTTATCAGGGCAACAATGATCCGCTTGGGCACAAATATTGATTTTACCTTTTCATCGGTAAAGCCCATGCCCTTTTGCCACGCTTTGCCAAAAAGGGCCGAATACCATAGACAGCCCACAAAAAATGACACTATGCCTGTGCCAAGCCCAATAACATAAAACATAAAAACCTCCTATAAAGATGATGGATTTACTATAGGATGGGCTAAAATAAAAATCTTGTCTTATTTTGCTATTTTTGCAGAAAAAAATTTGTTTTCCAGTGTTTTTTTTCCGCCAAAGATTTAATGCTCTGTTCGATCTTTAATGCTGAAATATATTCCGATGCGGAAACACGCATATCTTTTTTAAATTCCCTGCTAAAATGGGAAATGCTATAGCCAAAATGTTTTGCGACGGTTCCCACCTTTATGTCTTTGGAGATATTGTCCCGTATATACGCGGTGACTTCTTTAATGTTTATATTTTTCATTGCCTTTTCTCAATGTTTGACTTGCTTGACAACCAGCCGGGTTGTCGGGCAAGTCCATTATAGGATGGGCTAACATAAAAATCTTATCTTATTTTGCTATTTTTGCAGAAAAACAGGCTCGCCGCCGCCGGGATAGGGCCCCTACTCCGCAAAAACCGGCTGCAGGGGTATCTCAAGGCCCGGCAGCAGCTCGGACACAGCGGTGTCGTCGGCTTTGTAAAACCGGGAGCTCACCTTGCCGTCCAGAAAGCGGTGGACATGGACGACCTTTTGCTCCGGCGCCACAATCCAGTATTCCCGCACCCCGGCCTCCATGTAGAGGCTGAATTTTCTGTCCATTTCTATTGCGGTATTGGAGGGCGAAAGGATCTCCACCACCAGTTCCGGCGCGCCCCGGCATCCCTCGGGGCCCCGTTTTTTTTCGTCGCACACCACCGTCAGGTCCGGCTGGACCACCGTGTCGTCGCTTTCATCGGCTTCGTAAAAAAGCCGCACATCAAAGGGCGCAGGGTATACTTTGCAGGACTTCCCCTCAAGAAAATTGTAGAATTTTGCCGTTAATGCCGCCTGTATTAACTGGTGGTACGCATTGGGAGCGGACATGGCATAGGCAACGCCGTAGATGATCTCGTAGCGCTCCCCCTCCTTCAGTTCCCATTCCCGGTACTCCCCATAGGTCCACCGCCTGTCGTCTTTGACCAGCGCATCAGCCATTGCAGCCTCCTGTGTGCCGATAGCCGCCACCATCCAAGCCGTGGCGTTTTCCTCTTTTGTCCTTCAATATATCCCTCAGCCCCGTCGCTGTCAACGCGCTCATCCTTGGCTTAAAAAAGGAGGCAATGCGAGTTCTTGCAGTTTCTCCTCAAATTCGATATATTCTAGGCATGAATAGCTTTATAAAAGGCATGGGGAGCCTTAACTTGTTTCCCCCGGTAGAAAAATCCCGAAAATCTTCGGGGGAAACCGCTTGGGAAGGTGTAGAAAAGGCTTTTGAAGCTGTTGGGAACGATTTTGAAGCCGTGGGCCGCGATATGTGGAAGGCAATAGAAGATGCCGGAAGAATCTATAACACCCCAAAACAACCAGCCGCCTCTCGTTAATCAGCTTATTAGGGCGGAAATGCAAAGTGGCCCCCTGCCATCCCCCGAAGTTTTGGCCGGTTACAAGGCAATCAGACCGGATCTACCGGATGTCATTATCCAGTGGGCTGACAATTATAACCGTGTGCATACCGACAAAATCCATATCGAATCTGTCGCCATCGACCGGGAATCAGCATCACTGGGCAGAGGCCAGTTGTTTTCCTTTCTTTTGGGCCTTGCCGGTTTTGGTGTGGCCGCCGCTTTTGCTTTCAATGGAATGGAAGCCGGGGCCATTGCGGCGGCTATAGGCGGGGTTGCCCCTATCATCATTGCCGCCCTCGGCAATCTACGCAAATAGCCTTTTGTTCCTGCCTCATTGCCAATCGCTCCCTCTTCTTCTATTATAGTAGGCAAATGGAAACTATCGATCCGGCGTGGTCCAAGGTTGAGCTTATCAGGGAGGCGTTTCATTACCAGAGCCGTTTTGAGGGCTCCACCATGGTGTTCA
>JAISNI010000132.1 GCA_031276295.1 Treponema sp. | reverse complement strand
CCTTTCTTGAGTTCCTACAACTGTATGCCACACTTCCCATCGACATCAGGCTACAACTTGACGGGATTCTCTCCCTGGTTTGATGCCCTATGCTGTATCTCATATTCCGAATTGAAGCTATTGACAGCATTTAGGTATGGGAGTACCATTTATTACTAAATGGAGCGGTTTCATCAGGAATGAATTTTCTGTACCACCAGGGTTTTGAAATCGGCTTAGGAATTGTTCAAAAATGAAACTATCACAGGAGATGTAATATGGCAAATATAGATATACCTAAGAGTCCTAATGTATTTCACCCTGAGAAACCCAGCGCGGTAGGTTCCAGAAATTCCTTGGCACAGGAACACAGGGACCAGCAGAGCGAGGTGAATCAGCTTCTCGAAGAGGAAACCAATAAGATTATACATCATCTTACCGCAAAGCTGCCCAAGGATGTACTGGAACGCCTGGATATTATGGGCGGCCTTAAAGAGAAACTGTACAACTACTTCAATCAGAATTTCCAGAATATGTTCAACCGTTATATGGCAACGACTGAAGATGAGATGGTAAAGAAGATCCGTAATTATATGGACAAGGAAGAAACCAAGGTATTAACCCGGTATACTCCCAAGGAAATTGCGGACCTTCTGGATGCGGTAGGCGGGGCCGACAAATTTAACGTCGGCGAAATAGAAAAGTCCGTAATCAATATGTACGGCCACCTGCAAGGCCATATTCAGCAGGGCATTAACGAGTTGGAAGCAGATACCAATAACGTCCTGCGTCAAAAAACCGATACCGGCGCGTTTATCCGCGGCGAAAATGCGTATTCTATTGTTAAATGCGCCTTCAAAGACAACCTTATAAAGCCTAAAACGGTGGTTGATGTCAAACTTTCCGTCAATATCCTGGATGCAGAGCTTATCAGTCCTATCTATCATTACCAGGTAACGATAGAGTACCTTATCAAGGAGCTTATCTCCAAACATCTGACGGATATCATTGATAATGAAATTGAAAGGATAAAGGACGACCGGATCAATAAGGGGCTTGAGGAGTTTGCCGACAGTGAAATCCTCTTTGCCCGTGTCGGCAAAGTAGAATCTTTAACCGATGATGAGACGGATAATCCTAAATCAAAACGCTACAATGAGGTTGCCAGAGCCCTTTTTGATCGTATAAGCGGCCTGCGGGCGGAGATAGATCCGGCGGAATTTGACCAGATGAATGTCAGGGAGAATCTTAAAAAGATCATAGATATAGAGAATATCCGCGCACGGGGCTTCAACACGGCGGTCAATACGCTTACCTCTATTCTCGACACATCCAGGATGGGGTATCAGTATATCGAGAACTTCAAGAATGCCCGCAAAGTGCATATCTGGGAGTATGAGGATGCCGATATAGATAATCTGCCCGATGAACGGTATCAGGTCCACATGCAGTACTTTGACAGCGCCCAGCTTATCGAGGAACGGAAAGCCTACGATGTGCAGGTAAAGAGCTTTGAGACTGAGGTGCGGCATCTCTGGGAAGTTCTGAATGTTATATACGAGGATTCAAAGAGAGCGATAACCGACTTTAACGATCTGGCTAAGAAAGAGAAACTCCGTATCCAGAAGCTGATTAAGTCCAAAAACGGCGAACCTCTTTACGAGGACATCGCCAAGGCATGGGACGAAATTACCTTTGTCCGGCCCCTTGAAACCGAAGTAGAAAAACTTAACCGTACACATGCCTTCGAGAAAGAGCAAATCCGCCAGCTTATTATTATGATGAAGGAAAAGTTGGCCGCTATGTACGACTACCAGTACCCCATTGAGCGGCGGGTTATGGAAGACAGGCTGAATTTCCTGATAAAAGAATTCTTCCGTTTTGACTATATGATCAACCCCTACCATGTTCTGCCCGGTTTGTTTTTGGAGGTGGATATTACATCGATCAGACGGAAACAGTCTACGCTGAACGCTATGGCCAATGTGCTTAACGAATTTTTAAGCGGAGTTTCCAAAGGTTTTCAGGATGCGGCCTTTGCTTCCTTCAGCCGGCGCAGGTCAACGGTGCGTGAGGATCTAACCCAGTCGTTTGCCGCCGCCGACAATTAGATAAAGGGTATCTTTAAAGGCATTTGTACGCCGCCTTAACTTTGGGTAGTAAGTGATATTGATTCTACCGTAACTGTTCTATAAGGCAGTTTTTTTTGAAAAGGAGGGCATAACCCGCTGTTCCCTCCTTCACAGATTCCAGCGGATACATTCCTTTTCCCCTTTGGTCAGATCGTGTATGTTAAAAAAATATCTGCACAACGCCCCCGACGGATTTTTACCGCGTCCATGAACCGGGAAAAAGGTATGTCCTCTCAGGCAGTCAAGCCATTTTGGGGCTTTTAGCCTTATTTTGCGGAGGGCGGCATTCCCCGCTCCAATTCCTTTATACGGTATACGATTACTTGCGTAATGTCATTGAGTACCGATTCCTGAAACTGCGCCATTGATCCGGCTTTTTTCAACGGATACGATCTTGTCGAAAAAAGAGCGGGCGCATCGATTTCAAGAGCGGCGGCTATCCGTTCCAGCATTTCGGAGGAGGGAAACTTCCTTTCGGTTTCAATCATACCTATATAGTGGGTTGAGGTATCTACTTTTTCAGCCAGCACTGCCTGGCTAATCCCTAAAATATGCCTATGCTCCTTCATGTTGAAGGCTAAAATTGCTCTAAGACTTGTCATACTAAGTACTCAATACGTTCATTTTTACTATCTTACTATCTGAAAGGGGGTTGACAACTTCCGTAGAGTATATAATATACTGTCTTATGGGAAGGGTTAGTAGTAAAATCATACGGCTCTTTCCGGCGGTACATCTTTGGAGAACGTCGTTTTCCTTCCGCGTTATTGATGCCGTTGCCACGGCGCTAAATTTAAGGAGTTTTTTATGAAGCAAAGCAAATTTTTTGTAACGGGAATGTTGTTCCTCGTGCTGTTGGTGATGTTGACTAGCTGCTCTACGCTGTCCGGTCTTTTCGCCGGCCTCTTCAAGAAGAAAGTCGATAGCACTATTGTTTTTGACGCCTCATCATTGCGCAACGTCGTGCGTATAAGCGATGACGGTATCTCAAAAGGCTGGCTGTCGGTTTCAAAGGACGGCCAGAAACTGCTCTATTGCGAACAGCCGACAGAATTTGACCCGGTTGCCGTTTCTAAAAACAAGAGCAGCCGGATAATGTATCTGCGCAACACATCGGTATTTGCGAAAACACCCTTGGTTGAAAGTTTCACCTATGGTCCCGCCTGGTATGAAAACGGAACCAACTTTGTGTATGTACTCCTGAATCAGGATGGAAGCACTCAGCTTGTAAAGAGCAGCGTCTCAGGCGGCGGCAGAATCTTTATTACCCGCAATGCCATCGGCCAGGGGGACAACAATCCGTCCGTTCGCGAGGATATCATTGCCTGCGACACGTATATTAATAACCAGCGCCAGATCGTTACCCTGCGCGATAACGGAACGGAAATTACCGTACTTGGCCCCGGCTCTCAGCCTTCCTGGCACCCTGTGGAAAACAAACTGGTGTTCGTCAAAGAGGACGGTATTTGGGAAATGGACACGGAAACAACCCAACAGACCCAACTCTATGCGGTGTCGGACAAGGATAGAAGGGACGGTATTTGGTGCGGCGCGCCGTCTTATACCGGAGACGGGAAGCATATTGTTTTCGTAAAAACCGTAAAAGTCGAATCCAGCCTTTGGCGGCACCTGTTTGCTATGGATATCGAGGGGAATAACCTTACGGAATTAACCGGGGGGAATACCGATATCTGGGCGCCGGTTGCCGGTCCGGGAAACCAGATATTTTTTATATCAAACGCGGGGGAAGGAAAGACTGAGATATGGTCTGCCCTCGTTACGCTGGAGTAAGCTCCATATAGAAATACTGCCTTTTAGCCAATACGCGCGTCCGTACAAGGGCGTCGAGGGCTGTGAGGCGGTATTGATTTAAGACAATGACTTTTGGAGGGAATTGACAGATGAAAAAGACGGGGATTTTGATATGCGTTGCGTTTTTTACGATTTTCGGCATATACGCCCAAAGGGCGGGAGACGGCCAATCAGAGATAATCGTTCAAAGAACCCAGTCAACCACAAACGCGGGATTCAGGGAATATATCTATATTGACGGGAACCAGAAGCTCACCCTGATAAACGGTACGGAAGCCAAAGTAATCGTTCCCGATGGTGAACATACCATCAGCGCGAAACTCTCTACCCTGAAATCCAATGAAGTGCGCTTTACCGCCCGTTCAGGGTCCATCACTTTTACCGTTGCCCCCACCGGGCAGCAGCTCCTTATCAGGCAGAACGGTGGAAGTTCGTTAGACAGTTCTACCGTATCCGTGAACCAAAATGATGGTGTGGAAGGCTCCCTGGAACGCGCCGCCGAAAAAATTATGGAAAAAATTCCGGCAGCTTCCCGTATAGCGATTGTGTATGTGAGCGCTTCTGATCTGGATGTAGCGGAATTTATTGCCAACGAACTGGAATTTATCATGGTGGAAAACGGTCAAATCCTTATCGACCGCAGCCAGTTGGACACAATACGCCAAGAACAGAACTTTCAGCTTTCCGGTGAGGTTGACGATGATTCAGCCGTCTCCATCGGCAAAATTGCGGGAGCAAATATTATCATTACCGGGGCCGTTACCGGTTCGGGTAACCTGCGCCGTCTGCGCCTCCGCGCCTTGGACACCCAGAGCGGCCAGGTACTCAGTGCAGCTTCGGATCGGTACTAATACCTGGTAGATTCTAAATGACCGGATATAACCGGTGAAATTTTATCCGGGCATCTTAACGAAAGTTCCGACGACACGGTAAGCCATAACCTGCTGATAAAGACGGTAAGGGGGAGACGGTGAAAGACGAGGCCGCCGTAAACCTGATACAAAATTCTTAAAAAACGGAAGCATGATAGACGGACTGGCCGGTTAAAGCGGGCCCGGCCTAAAGTCCATAGGCGTTTACTTAATTAAGAAACCACGAACCGCATGAAAAACACGAATTTTTGAGGTGAAATCCATCGTTTGTTCGTGGGGTTTGCGAGGTTCGTGGTTAAATTTCTTCAATCTCGGATCCCGTGCATAACATGAGTTAATTAAGTAAACGCACCGGGACCGATGGCAGGGCAAAGATATAACTGCCGGCAGTTAAGGCCGGAAAAAGGTTAGCCTTTTCAGGCTAACTCCTTGAGTCGATGCCAAAACAAGCGTCCTGCCGCTTCGAGGTGCGGTTCATTCTTCGCCAAGCATAAGCAATGCCATCACTTTGGCATCACCCAAGATATTGGCGATAAGCGCATACTCATTGGGTTGATGCGCAGTATGGTTAATGCGGCACCATACCACCGAATCTATGCCCTCGTTGCGGAGGTAGGCCCCTACCGTACCGCCCCCTATCCCTATAGGTTTGCACTTTACCTGATACACTCCTTCGATGATTCTGGAAAGATGCTTTACGAGGGGAGCGTCCGCGGAGGTGGGCTGCGATTCCATTTTCTGCGCCAAACTGTAACCGATGCTTACCCCGTATTTGGCTTCAATATCGGCCATGATCCTGCCTATTTCCTCAAGTACAAGGTTTACCGGATACTGCGGGAGTATGCGCATGTCCATATAGAAAACATCATCCCCGGGGATAGTGTTGATATTGGGGACATTGGCCTCTTTCTTGGTGGGCTGGAAGGTAGAGTAGTCAGGGTCGAAGAGGGGATCGCGGGCGGAAAATTTTTCCGATAGTTTGTAGTGAAGGCTGACGGCAAGGTCGGCGCCGGCAAGATGGGCGTTGATACCCTGATCGGGATGGGCGCCGTGTGTTTGTTTGCCGGTAGTGGTGAATTTTGCCCACAGCAGGTTCTTTTCGGCAATTTCGATAGAGGAGCCCGTTTCATCGCCGCTGTCGGGGATAAGCACCATATCCGACGCGCGGAAAAGTTCGCGGCGGTTCCTGATAAGCCAGCTTATACCGTAATCGCTGCCCATCTCCTCATCCGCAGCAAAGAGGAGCTTAACCGTCAACCTGGGCGTGATCTTCTGTTCCGTAAAGGCCAGGGCTGCAAGCACCGACGACACGAGGCCCTGCTGGTTATCCTCCACACCCCTTCCGATGAGGCGCGGACCCAGCGGAGCGTCATCTTTCCAGACTACCGTCCAGGGATCGGTCTCCCAGAGGTTGATATCGCCCGGGGGCACGACATCTATGTGGCTCATAATCCAGACCCTCGGCTTATCCGGGCCGTCTTCCCTGCCCGGAATGGTTGCAATCAGGTTAGGCCGTATACCGCCTTTTGCCCGTGGGTCGGGGGCATCGTGCTGTTCAATCTGATCGATACCGTGTTCACAGAGCCATTGTCTGAGGAAGTCGCATTTATCTTTTTCCCCCTCGCCGCCGGAATCGGGCGAGATTGCGGGACGTTTGCTCAGTTCGGTTTCAAGCTCCCTTACCAGCGGTATGTTCTTTTCAATAAAATCAAATATCTTTTCTTTCATACAATTCCTCCTTCTTTGGTACGCCGCAGCCTTACATTCTCTATATCGTAACTGAACAATTCCCGCAGATCGCTTTGTCCGAGGGCCATCAGCGCCATACGATCTATGCCCAAGCCCCAGGCGGCTACGGGTACGTCCACCCCCAGGCTTGCCGTTACCTCGGGCCTGAAAATACCGGAACCGCCCAGTTCGTACCAGCCCAGTACCGGATGCTTGATATGCACTTCCACCGAAGGTTCGGTAAAGGGGAAGTAGCCGGGAACATACTTGATGTCCCTCGCGCCCGCAACTTCAACGGCAAACATCTCAAGCATACCCAACAGGGTCTTGAGGTTTACGTTTTCCCCCAGAACTATGCCTTCGGTTTGGTAAAAGTCGGGCAGGTGGGTTGCATCCACATGGTCGTACCGGAAACAGCGGACTACGCCGAAGTACTTGCCGGGGATCTTTGCCTTGGGGAGCTGCTTTGCAGAAAGCACGGTTCCCTGGCTGCGGAGGATAAGCCTCCTCGTAAAATCACGATCAAAGGCATAGTTCCAGCCGCGGCTTCCGGTGCTACCGCCGTTTTCATGGGCGGCGGCTACGTTATCCAGCCAGGGTTCCTCTATGGCTTTGGCGCGGCTGGGATCCGCAACACGGTAGACATCGTGTATATCGCGGGCGGAATGAAACTGCGGCATGAAAAGGGCATCGGAATTCCAGAATTCCGTCTCGACCAGAGGGCCGTCAAATTCCTCAAAACCCAGGGATGCAAGTTTATCCTTTACATCCTCAAGGAATTTCGCGTAGGGGTTGGTCCTTCCCGACATGACGCGGGTGGGGGGAACTTTGACGTTGTAGGGCCTGAAGGTTTTCCCTTTCCAGTTTCCGCTGGAGAGCATTTCCGGCGTAAGGATGCCCGCCTCGTCCCCGGTTATCCCCTCTGCTTCCAGGGCACGGGCTATGGCATCCCGCCGATCCGTAAAACCAAAAACTACGGTTTCGCGGTCCACTTCCTTGAAGGCTGCCCCTGCCGCGCCCCGCTTCTTACTGATGCCTGCCATGACAAGCCTTTCGGCCTCAGAAAGATCGGCGTATCGCAAGGCGCTTCCGGCCCTGTTCAACATACCCCGAATAAGGGCGAACCGCTCGGCGGCCTCGCCGTTGGCGGGGCGCCCGTTGACCTGCTGATCCGGGGGCAGGCTTAGATGTACCCGTTTATCGGCATCCATAGTAAGGACGCCCAGTTTGGAAAGGGCGCCGAACGCGCTCCCCACATCTTTGCCGTCAATTTTCAGCGTGGAGGCAATTTCCGGCAGCCTGAGCCCCGCCTGAATCCGAATCAGTTCCACAATCCGCTCTTCCGGCGTCCCCTTATCTTTCCATTCGCGGCCAAGATCGGTTAGCTCAAAGAAGAAGTCTGTTTCCCTCCGAATCTCGCGGACTATGCCCTTGCCCGCAAGCCAGGACAGCGCCTGGTTCCCGTTACCCGGCTTAAAATCCAAGTCCCGCTCAACCTTTTCTATGGTCAGTTCGTCGTTCAGCCGGTAATGCCGGATGATGCGAACCTCCAGAGGATGCAGGTTCTTTATGGTATTCCGTATATCTGTATCCATGTTTATTCCTAATATTAAGAAGAATACCCTGTTTATCCGGTGGGGGCAAGAGGGTGTATGGCCGAATAATTATTCTAACCGAAAAGGGGTACAAAGAGGCTCAAACACCATTATAATACCCAAAAGGCATATTTTAAGTCTAATTCTATACAGGAATTTACCACGCCCCTTTGGAAGGGGAGGGGTGTCGTCTTTAGGTTGGCTTCGCCGCCCGAGCCCGGTCAAACAGGGACTGGTTTATATGGCAATAACCGCCGGGATTTTTATCCAGGTATTTTTGGTGGTACTCTTCGGCGGTGTAAAAGTTTTCCAGGAGTTTCACCTCGATGACCACCGGGGCGCCGATTTTTTCCTGGAGCTTCTCCAGGGATTTTTTGATTACCGGTAGATCATCCTGGTCGGTATAATAGATACCCGTGCGGTATTGGGTCCCTACATCCGCGCCTTGTCTGTTTAATGATGTCGGATCAACGGCTTCGTAATAAAGATCCAGCAGAAAGGACAGGTTTATCACCGCC
>JAISNI010000082.1 GCA_031276295.1 Treponema sp. | reverse complement strand
GGAACCCACGCCGTAATTTGTTGAATTAACCGTGAAATAGAATTCCGTTATCGCCTTGGCATCGTTCTTGATGTACACAGGAAAGTTTGTGATAATATCCGTTCCGCTGGAAGTCTTGGCCGATGGAACCCTCAAAGTTGCGGTAACATTGCCCCCGGCGGTAGCCGGTGTAAGGGGATCCACCGAATAATCCGCCTCCGCCAGGATGATTGCCGTGCCCAGGCTGTCGGTTCCCGTAACCGATGTGATGGCCGCTTTAATTGCGGCGCTTATATCGCTCCCGGTCTTCTTAAACCCGTTGGGCGAAGTCAGGTTCCCGGTAACCGCCGTTACGGACGCGATTTTTGCCACATTCACCGTTACCGTATAATCCTGAGTCGTACCATCTTCCGCCGTTACCGTGTAGGTCTGTGAACTTGTGAAATTCCGCGCCGCTCCCGAAGCCGGATTACTTGAGGCCCCGCCGGAAACTACAACGACGGGCGCCAGGCTGGTAAGGGCCGTCTCGTAGGGGACAGTTACCGCAATATCGGCCCCGTCTATGCTCCCGGAGCCGGGTTCTACCCCGGAACCCACGCCGTAGTGTTTTGAATTAACCGTGAGATAGAATTCCGTAATAAGCTTCTTGGAATCCTGCATCCGGATAACGTTGATCGCATAACCCTGTACGGCTCCCGACATCCGGACTTCAAGGTAAAAAAAGTTGTTCCCCACCTCAAGATGCACTGTCCCGGCGACTTTGTGCGAAGCTGACGCAATGAGCGTACCCGCAGCATCCTGGCCCCGAAACAGTTTAAGGGATGCGGCCGGTTCCAGAGCGATCCCCTCCAGTGTAACCTCCTCCGTTTCATAAGGAAGCTTCACCGTAAAGGAGCCCTGGTCAAAAACGGGATGGATTTCATTCACCCGAAAGCCGGAAAGGCCGGTATCAAAAGACACGCAGCGTATCCGCATATTGTAACTGGCAAAATCCCGCAGCCCGTCGGCACTCTGCATGACAAGGGTAAGGTCGAATTCGTCATCCAATTCCGCGCCCTCAATAACCAGCTCCATCTTTGTTGATCCGGCCTGCCGGATGGTAATATTCTTTTCGGAAGGCGCACCCAAAAGCTGATACCTGACGGCAATGTTCTGGGGATTGGAAAGAGCCGCCTCAAGAATCGAAACCGGCTCATCGCTCGACGCCGGGGGAATAAGGATGATCCCGTTGGACATCACGGCATATTCGGACCTTCCGCCGATCCCGCTCACTTCCACAACTTCGGTATTATCCAAAAAGTAGTCAACCATGGAATGGTTAAAGAGATCACAACCCAGGATGAAGAACACCGGAATAAAGAGAAGGAAAAACGGAAAAACACCGTAAAAACGGCTATGTGATGATTCCAAGGCAACCCCGCCTTATTATTGAGCTTTCCCAAAAACCGAAGTTTTAGGAAAGCCTCTATGTTAAAGCCTCTATCTTTAAAGTCTCTATTTTATCGTCTGTTTTATCGTCTATCTATCGATAAAATTTGATATAAAATTTGATCAAAGTATACATAAAATCGGAAAAAAATACAATACAACAGCAAACCGAAGCCAGGAATTCCGAATTTAACCACAGACAGACCCTCACGGACAGAACGGACTAAATTGAGACTAAATCGATATGAGAGTATGCAAGAAGATACACAGGAAGCCCTGGAAATTGGGTTGAAAAAGGCCGAAATTCCCTATGAAAGGGAAAAACCGCTTCCCATAATCTATGACGGCAAACCGCTCAAACAGGCATAGAGGGCTGATTTTGTCTGTTTTGGGAAAATCATCAGAGTTATTCGTTAATTCATCCGTGTCTGTCCGTGTCCGTCCGTGGTTATTTTGAAATCGGAATTGCTGAAACCGCCTAATCGTCGATTTTTAAGGGTTTTGTGCGAGAAGCGCAACAAACACCCAGGGGCAGTTCCAAACCTATGTTCCGCAGAAAGCTTTCGTCCAGGAGAAGCCCCGGAGCCTCGGATTGGGCCGCTATTTTTCCTTCATGCAAAAAAATGATCTCGTCCGCAAGATCCAGGGCCATGTCCAAATCGTGGCTCGCGATGATCCGCGTACAGTCAAGGGCCTTGAGCAGGGCGATGGTATTTTTCCGTGACCGGGGGTCCAGGGCGGCGGTAGGCTCGTCAAGGAGCAAAATCTCCCGCTCCATGACGAGGATGGACGCGATGGCCGCCCGCTGCTTTTCGCCCCCCGAAAGCGCATACGGCGGCCTTTCGGCTATGTGCCCGGCGTCAACCAGTTCAAGCGCCGCCATTGCCAGTTCCTTCCCCCTTTCCGGGGCGATTCCCTGTTTCATAACCCCAAAGGCGACATCCTCCCAAACCGTGGGCATAAAAAACTGGTTGTCCGGCTCCTGAAATACGATGCCCGTTCTTTGGGCGCCTTCCTCTGCAAAAACCGAATTGCCGTCTATCCATACCGCGCCGCAGGAAGGCTTCATACACGAGGCGATGAGTTCCAGCAGGGTCGATTTCCCCGAGCCGTTGGCCCCCGCTATGCATACGCAGCGGCCCTTTTCCACCGAAAAATTAATATCCCGGAGAACCTCCCGGCCCTTTTCATACGCGAAACTCAAGCCTTCTACCTGTAGATACGCCATGGCAGCCCCTGTCCCAAATTTTTGTCCAAGTATATCAATAGTATTGAAACGGCGAAAGCGAGGATTAAGGCGGCCGTGTCCCGAAGTTTCCAGTTGAAAGTCCTGGTAAGGGGAAAAACACCGTCGAAGCCCCTGGCCTGGGCGGCGCGGTTTATTTTTCGGGAGCGAAAAAAAGCGCTCACGAAGGCCGAGGCAAAAAGCGCCGTGTAGGACCGCCATGCCGCCCGCGTGGTCAGCCGGGGGCGGCGCAGACGCATTGCCAAAATAGAACGAAAGACCCTGTCGTGCATGAGGAACAGGTAGCGGTAGGTCAGAATCAGCAGGGAAACAAGTTTTGGGTTTACCCGCAGCTTTGTCAGGGCCGGAGCGAGATCTGCTATACCGAGGGAGACCACGAAAAGCATGAAGATGAGGGCGGCGGCGTTTATCCGCAGGGTATAGCGCACAGGGGCTTCGACGCCGTATCCGCTTAAAGGCATGGTGATAAAGAGCATGGCGCAGAAGACGTTGACCGCGCCAAGGCGCGTGAGAACCGTCTTAATGTCCCTTGCAAGGGCAAGAGCCCCGGCGATTATCAGGCCCGAAAGCAAAAGGGGGTTTGTGACGGAGGCGGCGGCAAGAATGACGGCAAAGCCCGCCGCCAGACGGCAGCGGGGATCGAGGGGCCTCAAAAGATCGTGTTGAAATTTCCTTCGATTTAACTTAAAAATTAACTTAAAAACATTAAACTTAAAAACATTAAAAAACATTTAAGTACATTTTAAATACATTCCGATTCATTTAGCTACATAGTGGGGCAGGAGGCGCTGTAAAAATAACACGCACAAAGCGGTGAGCACCCCTTCCACGGCGGCAAGGGGTATATTGGCCGCAAAAATCAGGGCCCCGGTGGAGGCCAGATCCCTGGAACTCAAGAAAAGGGCAAGGGTTACGAAGGCCGATCCGGTTATCACCGCGATAAAACCGGCGGCAAAAGCCGCGGCTGGTTTTGTTCCCGCCGCAAGCATACTCCCCGGCGCGGCATCTTTCCCCCTGGGGAAAATCCGCCACACCCCACAGGCGGAGAGGGCCGCCGCGCCCATCACGGCCGTGTTGACGCCCAGGGAGAGGAGGCCGCCGAATTGAAAGAGCATGGCCTGGATCAGCAGGGCGATAAACAGGGCGGGAACGGCGCTCCAGCCAAGGAGAATCCCCGCAAGCCCCAGCATGGTGAGATGGATGCTTGAAGGGCCCAGGGGCACATGAACCAGGGAGGCAAGAAAGAGAACCGAAGAAACCAGGGCCGTTTCCGGCAATTTTTGGGCCGCCGTCTTTTTGAGGCCCACGCTTATGCCGGCGGCGGCGGCGGCCCAGCCGGCGGCGATGACCGGCGGCGAAAGAACGCCCTCGCTAATATGCATGTTCCCCGCCTTGTGGGGACGCCTTTGCCGGCCGCCTGGGCCGAAGTCTCCGCCCCAGGATAAAGCTGTAGACCGCAAAGATGTTGAGGATGAGGCTCAGGCCGAGGATGACACGCAGCGCCAGCGGCGTTCCGCCCGAGGCGCTTCCCGCGCTTACGGCGTTCTCCACGCCCGCATTGCCGCCGCCTGCCGCGGTCAGGGTTATCTCACCCTTGTGGCCCATGTCGTCTTCGGCGGTGATCCGCCACTCCCCTTCTTCATCGGGGACAAAACTATAGTATCCGTTCCGGTCGGTAATGCTCTGCACGATCTCGGTATCCGGTTTGGAAGGAGGATATACCCTCACCAGGGCAAAGGACATCTCCTCCCCTGTGCTGTACATAAAACGGACGCTCTCAGTCCCCAATCCCGTCGTCCCCGTGGCAACGGAGACTTCCACGCCGTGGGCCGCCAGGATCGCCGGGAACAGCAGGGCTATTCCCGGCGCGAGAAGAATCCGGCGCGTCATTATTTGGAAACCGGGAACACGATTATGGAATCGACATTTTCCACGGTTACATCGGGAACCGTGGAATTCCGGGAATCCCGCACCCGGAGAATCCAAATGCCGGGGCTGCTGATCTTGAAGGTAATTTCACCGTTCCTGCCGGTGTTTCCCTTTTGCTCGTAGGCGTTCATGGTCTTGTAATCGTAGTAGTCATAGACCGCAAAGACCTCGGCGCCCGAAAGGGGCTGCCCCTTGTACAGCACCCGGAACCTGGCGGTCGAGCCGGGCTTGTAATTCGCCGGATTATCGAGGGGAATTAT
>JAISNI010000038.1 GCA_031276295.1 Treponema sp. | reverse complement strand
TCCACCGCCTCGTTCAATCTCCGGTTCAATTCAACCGGATTGTACAATGCCCGCCGCCGCAGCAACTCTGCCTTGCTTTCCTCTGAAATATCAGCTGATTCCATCAGCCGTTCCCACGGCGTCCGCGGTTCCTTCTCGTACACTTTCTTGTACCGCCCGTCAGCCTGTTTCTCTTTAGACACCAGTTTGAAGGACGGATACCAGTAATTATACAGCGGGCATAAAAACCGGTATACCTCCGCCAGGGCGGCGTACTCGGCAGGAGTATCAAAACGGAAGTACCCGACCGTCTTCCTCACCGCATCACCGTTCTTTTGCTCCGCGTAACAGTTGTCATTCTTGTGATAGGGCCTGGTTCGTGTCGGCTCGATATGCCGCGCACGACACCAGTCCAGCAGCGGTTCGTTGATGAATTCCACCCCGCTTTCCTTCCGACCGGGGTTTCCGCTTCCCCCTGGCTTTGGATTCCTATCAGTCATACCAGCGTCTTGAAAACCCCCGCAAAGCGAACCCCACGATTAAGACCCTTGAACGAATCGCTCGTGTCTATGGTCGGGAATTGACTATTTCCATATAAGCCCCGGACCAAAGGCCCGATGCAAAAAATCCACAAGTGCAACACTGATAGCAACCTGCTTTGGACGGGCGGAGGCGGGGATTAAAAGCGGCGCTATCCCCTATGGAAGATTCTTTTAAAGAAGCGGACAAGGGCATTCCATATCCGTCTGAAAAAACGCGGGTTTTTCAGACGTTCAAGCCTTTTACCGGCTTCGGCTATCTCATTGTTGTTAAAATCCAGCCTTTGGCTGTTTTCCTCTATCTCGTATTCCAGGGCGGAAAGGGAATCGGGTATGTCCGCAATTACCGAGTTAATGGTTTTCCATCCCAACAGTTTGGCCGCTTCAAGGCGTCTACATCCGGCGATGAGGACGTTAGATTTGCTCAGGACGATGGGGCTTATCTGCCCGAATCTTTTCATACTTTCCGCAAGCCCCTCAATACTCCCCATTTCTTTGCGTATTCGGCGTTTTACCTTAATGTCTTTTATTGGTATCTGCATACTGCTTATCCCTATAATTAATAGAGGAAAGGATTATAGCTGGGGATATCTTCCCCCTCTTTATATGCATCCCGGAGAATTTCCTCCGTATCACCCTCGGTACCGGTATCGTTGAAAAAAGGATTGTCGTAAATACCGGGGCTCTCATTGTCGTCAAACGGTGAAGTATCATGGGACGAAGAACCCGCGGTATCTGAAACGCCTAAACCGCTCCCGTCCGTCTGGATGTTCGACAGGACGGCTTCCGAATAAGCGCTGTTATAGGAAGACGCCGGAAGATTTCTGCCGGAAGGCAGCAGGTTCAAATTCAGTGTCGGCATAGTTAAATCGTTTAAGAGGCTATCCTCATCCATGTCGAAAGAATTGAACCGTGTTGTTTCAAAATTAACTCCCGTACCGAAATCCCTGTTCCCGTGGATATTACAGTACTGGGTCGGCTGAGTTCCGGTGAGGAAGGGGAGGGTAACTTCACCCTCGTCGCAGGCATCGGTCTTGAGCAGTCCCGATTTTGCACAGACCGTTACGTCTATGATCCCCGACGTAGGCCGCGTGAAATTCTTCATAGGCAGGCCCTGGTGTATCTCCCGCATATAGTCGCCCCAGATAGGCCCCGCCAGGGTCGCGCCCGTCAGGTTTAAACCCAGGGAATTACCGGGCTTGTCAAAGCCGAACCAGATAGCGCTTGTATAGTACGGGGTATAACCCACCGCCCAGGCGTCGGACCAGTTCTGGGTTGTTCCTGTTTTTCCCGCCGCGGGCATTCTGAATTTTTTTCCGTTTTCGTCCTGGAAGGTCATTTTCGATCCCCAATTGACGCCGTAGGCCAGGGTCCCGATTTCCACCGTTTTTTTAAGGATACTGGTCATAACATAGGCATTCTGAGGGCTTATCACCTGTATATTGTTCCCCAGATTCTGCTGCTTTAACCGCAGTTCCCGTTCAGGATCCAGCACGATACGCCCGTTTCTGTCTTCCACCGAGCGTATGGCGATGGGGCTGACTTCCCTGCCCTGGTTGCCGAAAACCGCGAAAGCCCGGGCCATCTGAACAGGCGATACCGAAATTATCCCCAGACCCATAGGATAAACACGGGGGAAGGTCCGCTGTTTTTCATCCGGGTCCGTAATATCAAGAAGCACCGCGGCCCGATCTATTGCCGCGTCAAAACCTATGCCGTCAAGGATCTTTAATGAAGGAACATTCATAGAGTGGGCAAGGGCGTAGTAGAGGAGTACCGATCCTTTCCATTCGCCCTTAAAATTGAGCGGGATGTAGGGCGTCCCGTTTTCATTGTGGAATACGATGGGAATATCATAGATAAGGGACGCAGGATTGAATTTCCTGCTGTCAATAGCAGCCGAATAGTACAGGGGTTTGAAGGAACTTCCCGGCATGACACGCGACTGGGTTGCCCTGATAAGCTGGTTGGTCTCGTCAAATTTAGACCCCCCGACAATGGCCGTGATAAACCCTGTTTCATTCTCTATAGAGATAAGAGCGCCCTCGACTACGTTCTGTTCCGTAGAGTTTTTAAGCTGATCATAGCCGGAATTGATTGCCGGTTTTAAGTCCTGAAGGCCGAAGGCCAGGGTAACCATATCTACAACAGGGTTAATAGTCTTGACATACCGGGAAACGGCCTTCTGTTCATTTTGGGCATAGGATGCCGCATGTATATCCTGAAGGCCAAAAAACAGGGCAAGCATATCAATAACCGGTATATAAGTCTGTTCCGCCTTTTCAAGACGCGCTCCCTGGGAACTTGAAAATTCCTTGTTTGCCTTCACTATACCTTCGGCCATGAATTTTTCCGCCGCCTGCTGGTGTTTAAGGTTGAGGGTAGTGTGTACCGTAAGCCCGTCCCGGTAGTAATCCATAGTCCCGTACTGCATATTCTCCATCTCGCGCCGGACATATTCGCTAAACCAGGGGGCCTTGTCCTCACGGTCGTAATATGCTGCCGTTGAAGCGCGGGTATAGTCGTAATTTTCCCAGTATTCCTTGAAAGACCGGTCGGCCTCCTGCCTGGTTGTATAGCCGAATTCTATCATGCGGTCAAGGACGACGCGCTGGCGTTCCATGGCGGTATTGGGATTATCCAGAGGATTGTAGCGCCTGGGGCTGGAAAGCTGAATCACCAGGATGGCGGCTTCCGCCAGGCTTATCTCGCGGGCGCTGTGGCCGAAAAAATACTTGCTTGCCGCTTCCACCCCGTAAGTTCCGGGCCCCATATACATATAATTAAGGTAAATTTCAAGAATTTCGTTTTTCGTATAGCGCCGTTCCATCTGGAAAGACCACCACAGTTCGCGGATCTTCCGCGAAAGCGTATACTCCGCACGGTTGGTATAGAGGGTTCCCGCTACCTGCTGGGTTATGGTTGAACCGCCTCCCAGATTCTTTTTAAGAATCTGCCCCATCAACGCGCGGACTATACCCCTTACGCTGAACCCCCGGTGGCTATAAAAATCGGGATCTTCCCGCGCCAGTACCGCATAGATAAGATGCTTGGGCAGTTCGCTTAGGGAAACAAGTTCCCGTTTTTCATCCGCGGAGAATTCGGTTATCACCGTACCGTTAATATCAAGTATCTTGGTCGGCAGGGCAGGCGCGAATTCCTGGAAATTTTCCTGATTTTTAATATTAGCCGTTTCCGCCAGGCAAAACCCCAGCGTGATTCCTATCGCGATTGCAATAAGGACGGTAAGAACCGCGATGAAGCGGACGATAAATTTGACCATACCGGAAGAACTTGAACTTCGACTCATATATAAAGCCTATGTAAGAGCTTATAAAAAGTCAAGTGGAAACCGTATAAATGTAAAGACGCCCTGGAAATGTACGTCGTTAGTGAACTCCCCGGCGTTCCAATAAACGGCAGCCGTATTCCGGCCCCGGAAAACGAAACGGCGGATCCGCGCTTGTAGGCCGCCGCTATGGAACAACGGGCGCCCGCGCTCCGCAGCGGGCGCAGGTATAGCCCTTCCCGCCGTCGCTTAAAACAAGCGCGCATTTCTCTATACGGTAGCCGCTACGGCGCACCAGTGTTTTACCGCAGCGGGGACAGGCCGTGTCCTCAAGACCGCCCCTGATATTGCCGGTATACACATAGGCAAGCCGCTTCCGGGCGCGGCGGGCAATTTCAATAAGCTCCTCCGTATCGGTCGGCGGGGCATCCCACTTATACGCGGGATGATACGCAGATAAATGCCAGGGAACGGGGGACGCGGCTTCAAAGGCGGCGATAAATTCAATACACCGGTCAATTTCTTCAGGGCTGTCGTTAAGGCCGGGAACAATAAGGGTCGTCAGTTCCAGGTGTACGCCCAATTCAAGGCACTTCCCGATAAATTGACACACCGTTTCAAGATTCCCGCCAAGCACACGGCTATAAGTCTCTTCGGAAAAACATTTCAGGTCTATATTGGCGGCATCGGTAAGGGCCAGCACATCCTCCGCAGCTTCTCTGTTGACGCAGCCGTTACTCACCAGGACATTGGCAATACCGCGTTCATGCGCCAGGGCCATGCAGTTACAGAGGTACTCGCTGTGAATAAGCGGCTCCGAATAGGTATAGGCAATCTGGGCGCATCCGCCTGCTTCCACCTCCCCGATAAGCTCTTCAGGTGTATAAAAACGCCCCCGTACATCTGTTTTTTGGGAAATTTCCCAATTCTGGCAGAAAGGGCATCGGAGGTTGCAGAGCGCAAAACCCGCCGAAAGTATACCCGTCCCGGGCCTAAAATGGTAGAGCGGTTTCTTTTCAATGGGATCCACGGCAAGGGCCGTAATAAAACCGTAGGAGGGAAGCAGCATTTTCCCGCCTCGGTTCTCCCGTACCTTGCAGGTGCCCGCGTCCCCGTCCGCAATCCGGCAGCGCCGGGGACAGAGCCTGCATTCAATAACCCGCCCTCCGCCTGGGGAAGAGGCCTCGGCAGGGGCAAGAACGCCGTAATACCGCGCCGTCTTCATCCCCGGTTTACCACGGTAAGCCTGTCAGACACGGTCAGCCGAAACCGGACGCTGCGTAAAGAAACGCTCCCGAATATCGGCAATCTTCCGGGTGGCCGACGCGGGATCCGATGCCTCAAAAGGCTCAATAATCACACCGTGAGCGCCCTTCCGTATCCACAGCTTTACCAGAGGCACGCCCTCGCCGGCTTCGGTAACCGCCGAATGTATCTCCTCCACGTAAAGCACGTCGTCCAATTTGAATTCCAGCACCGCCGGATTCGCCCCCAGCGGATCATAGATGAGGATGAGCTTTCCTTTTTCCGAGGGATGCTGCCGGGGAAAACCGGTAAAGGGAACCGCATCCTTTGGAGGATTGCCTGAATATTTGGTAATACTGGAAAGCGGCGCGGTCTCAAGGTAACTTAAAATACTCATAATAACTCCTCCTCGTTGCAATACATTATAAAGGGGAAGGGGGGCCTGTTTCCACCGCAAAAAACACTGCGTGTTTTTTGCTTACCGGAGTTTTGCTACGCAAAACTCCCTTCCCGGAAGTGCATACTTTCCTCGCCGGCCCCCCTTCGCTCCAAAGCCGGCAAACCAAGGTTTGCCGGCTTTTCCGCTACCCCCGACAACGCCATTGTTATAACGGCCTGCTGGTGAATTCTATACGGTTTTGGAGCAAAGCTCCGCGGGCTCCTGCACGGAAACCGCCGTATCCAGGGCCACCTCTATCATGCGGGTAAAGCTCTTCCGGCGCTCTTCCGCCGTGGTAAGTTCGTGGGTGATAAGGCTGTCGGAGATCGTAAGCAGGCACAGGGCTTCACGCCCGTACTTTGCCGCCAGGGTGTAGAGTTCCGCGGATTCCATTTCCAGTGCCAGGCACCCGAAACGCGTCCACAGCTTCCATTCGTCGGGATCATCGGCGTAGAACATATCCGTGGATACGACAGGGCCGACTTTCGGCTGCCAGCCGCGCGCAAGGGCTGTTTCGTAGGCGGTTTTAAGCAGCCCGAAACTTGCCGTAGGCGCATAGCTACGGCCGCCGAAACGGACACTGTTCACCGCGGAATCGGTACAGGCGGACATGGCGATAACCAGGTCCCGCAGCTTTATATCCTCCTGAATAGAGCCGGCCGTTCCTATCCTGATAGCTTTCTTAACCCCGTAATCACGAAAAAGTTCATTCACATAGATAGAAATAGAAGGTATGCCCATACCCGTTCCCTGCACGGACACCTTCTTGCCCTTATAGAGACCCGTAAAACCCAGGATATTCCGCACACCGGTGTACTGTACCGCCCCTTCCAGAAAATTCTCGGCAATAAATTGAGCCCTCAGGGGATCGCCGGGCAGCAGAATAACCTCGGCAATTTCCCCCTCTTTAGCTTCAATATGAATAGACATAGATAACCGCTCCTGTATACTAATTATAGGCAGATTCCCGATTCAAGGCAAGAGATGTGTAGTTCAAACCGGCAATTTTTGGACCAGTCATGCAGCAACTCTGTCAATCCGTTTCGGCGCATCTTCAACCGTACCAGAATATCCGGGAGGGAACCGTGAAGAATCCGGGGGCAAGCTCCGGGGTGTTAAACCGCCATTACCCGCATAAGGATTGAACCGCCCCAAGGAGCCCCCTTGAATAAACCGGAATCTTTATTATAAGTTTTTACCGGTTTGCCGGAAAACCCTCTTGACCAAAAAACCGTTTATTGATATTTTATCAAAATATATTAAAGGTGTCTATAAAAATTGAAATTTTAGGCGATTTCTTTAAAATACGGTCAGGCCCTTGTAGCTCAGTCGGTAGAGCATATCCATGGTAAGGATAAGGTCAACGGTTCGATTCCGTTCGAGGGCTGAGGGAAAACGGAAAGTGTTTTTAGCTTTCTGTCTAACTTAAACGTGAATTATGGAGGATATATGGCAAGCAAAAAACAGGTAGTAGAACTCGTTGCCCTTCAGTGCAGTGTATGCAAGCGGAAAAATTATACCACAAGCAAAAACCGCCGGAACACCCAGGAAAAACTTGAATTCAATAAATACTGTCCTTTTGACCGGAAACATACCCCGCATAAGGAAACGAAGATCAAGTAATGTCCGCAAGATTTAGGCCAGTAGCTCAATTGGTAGAGTATCGGTCTCCAAAACCGAACGTCGTGGGTTCGATTCCTACCTGGCCTGTGATAGAAGAAGGGCGATTCCGGGCAGGAATCGAAAATGTCCGGCCTGTTTTTGTTTGATACCATAAGCCCTTCAAATAAAAGAGGTTTACATGAACAAACTTGTTCAGTTTGTAAAAGAATCCTACGGTGAACTCAGGAAAGTTGTCTGGCCCAGCAGAGAAGATGTGGTCAGTTCCGTTAAGGTCGTGATTGTTTCTACCGTTATTATTGCTGCGGTTTTAGGTCTGGTAGATGTAATTTTGTTGCTTGGGGTGCAGACTCTGTTTTAAGAATTCCGCTCCAATCAGGGCTTGAATTTGGTTTATCTGCTTAAAAACCGGAAAATTCAATGCCTTTAATTTTCCGGTAAAGGGAAAATATGGCCACAGCTTGGTATGTTCTTCATACCTATTCAGGATACGAAAATAAAATTGAAAAGACGCTCCACATGATGCTGGAGAGCGGGGAACTCGAAAAAGAAATCGTGCGGGATGTAAAAGTGCCCCATGAAGAAGTGGTGGAAGTCAAGGACGGCAAGAAACGTACCCAGACCCGGAAATTCCTCCCCGGCTATATTCTTGTCGAAATGGACCTGCCCGATATAGGCTGGAAAATCGTCTGTTCAAAGATCAAAAAGATACAGGGCGTTACCGGTTTCCTGGGGAGTACCAACGAACGCAAGCCCGATCCCCTCAATCCTGACGATGCGCGGGCTATTTTTCAAAAAACCGGGGAGATTAAGGGAGAGCGTCCGACACGGGCGCGGCAGACTTTTGCCGTAGGGGAACAGGTCAAGATAATTGACGGTCCCTTTGAGTCGTTTACCGGTATTATAGACGAAGTTAATCAGGAAAAGAATAAGATAAAGGTAATGGTCGGCATCTTCGGGCGTAATACCCCGGTAGAGGTTGATCTCTTACAGGTAGAAAAACTGTAAGATTAAAGAAGTAATGAATTTATTTTTATTTGAATAAATGTGGGAGGGGGTTATATCCTCGCTATGCCGGTTGCCGCCGGTAAGACCACAAAGGAAGGAAGAAATGGCTAAGAAGAAAATTGCCGCTATGGTCAAGCTCCAGTGTCCTGCGGGTAAGGCGACGCCCGCTCCGCCCGTAGGCCCTGCGCTTGGCCCTCACGGTGTAAGCGCGCCCCAGTTTGTCCTGCAATTCAACGAGAGGACAAAGAATATGGAAACGGGGCTTATTATCCCTGTGCTGATCACGGTGTACGCGGATAAGACCTTTACTTTTATACTCAAGACGCCTCCGGCGCCGGTGCTTATAAAGAAAGCCGTAGGTATAGAAAAAGGTTCAGGAGAATCGCATAAAACCAAGGTAGGCAAACTTTCCAGGGCAAAACTTGAGGATATTGCCCGGCAGAAAATGGCCGATCTTTCGGCTATCGATCTGGAAGGTGCCATGAAGATAATTGCCGGTACGGCCCGGTCTATGGGAGTCGAGGTGGAAAAATGATACGTGGAAAAAAATACCGGGAGAGTGTTAAGAAGTACAACGCCGCAACGTATTATGATTTAGGGGAGGCTCTGGGTCTGGTAAAGTCAATGGCCGCCGCCAAATTTGATGAGACTGTAGATATTTCGGTCAAACTCAATATGAAAAAGAGCCAGTCTGTCCGGGATACCGTCGTGCTGCCTCATCAGTTTCGGGGTGAAAAAAAGGTACTGGTATTCTGCAAGGCCGAAAAAGAGAAAGAAGCCCAGGAAGCCGGTGCTACCTATATAGGAGCGGAAGACCTTATCGAAAAGATCAAGGGCGGTTGGCTCGATTTTGATATTGCCGTTGCGACTCCTGATATGATGAAGGATGTCGGTAAGCTGGGTATGATTCTTGGGCGGCGCGGCCTTATGCCTAACCCGAAGACGGGAACCGTTACCTTCGATTTAAAAACCGCGCTTGCGGAACTGAAAAAGGGCCGTGTTGAATTCCGTGCGGACAAAACCGGGGTGGTTCATCTGGCGGTTGGAAAGGTTTCTATGGAATCGGAAAAAATCGCCGAGAACGTTGAGGCTGTGGTAACGGAAATTAAGAGGAAACGCCCGGTTGATGCCAAAGGTGAATTCATCCAGACCGTTTCGGTGTCTTCAACTATGGGGCCTGGGGTGTGGGTTGCCGTCAAGGACGGAGAATAAGCGGACCACAGTATGGCGGGCTTTAGTCCGTTTATCCGCGGTGTCTTAAGAACCTGATAGAGAAGGTCTTGAAAGATACCTTTATTAAAGGAGTAGAGAATGGCCATAGTTGCCAAAAAAATACAGGATGTCAAAGTACAATCGATAAATAATCTCAAGGATAGTTTCGGCAGAGCGTCCGATTTTATCTTTGCGGATTACCGCGGTCTTACCGTAGAGCAGATCACAAATCTGCGGAAAAATCTCAGGGGAAAAAACGCCGAATTCAAGGTTGTAAAGAATAACTTTGCACGCATAGCTTTTGAGCAGCTTTCCGCTCCTAATGTTTCAAATTACCTTACCGGGCCTACCGCGGTAACAATCGCCCCCCAGGATTCCAACGAAGTGGCTAAACTTCTCTTTGAATTTACTAGAGAAGCGCCGGTTCTTCATGTCAAGGGCGGTCTTATAGGAAATATGGTTTACGATGGTAAACAGATAGAAGCGTTTTCCAAACTTCCTGGCAGGCTGGACCTTATTTCTATGCTTATGTCCGTTATGAACGGCCCTGTACGGAATTTAGCCGCCGCCCTTAACGATGTTAATGCCAGACTGGTACGCACGGTAAAGGCTGTTGCCGATAAGAAGGCGGAAGGCGGGGCTCAGGAATCGTAAGAACCCCGGTAATAACATGATAAAGGGTCGTGGTATTGTTTTATTCGCGCCGAAGGGTTTAATACCCTCTGCACGTATCCGCGTGCGAGCTTCAGGGCGCGGTATGTTGATTTTCCATGTTTGACAGGAATATTTAAAAACCCGTCAGGCTTCGTGCGGGTATACCCGCCGGCTGCTCTTCCTGTCGGGTTATTATGGAGAGGCCGTAATGGTTTATCCGACCGTGCCCCCTGGTGGACGCGGATTAAATTGTATATTAAGGAGAAGATAATATGGCAGCCCTTACAAATGAACAGATTCTGGATGCGATTTCGTCCATGACCGTTCTGGAAGTTTCGGAACTGGTAAAAGCGATGGAGGAAAAATTCGGTGTTTCTGCAGCCGCTCCTGTAGCGGTAGCAGTAGGCCCCGCGGCAGGCGGAGCCCCGGCGGAAGCCGTTGAAGAGAAGACGGAATTCAATGTTATTCTTAAAGCGTATGATGATACCAAGAAGATTGCAGTTATCAAGGAGGTCCGCGCCGTTACCGGACTTGGGCTTAAGGAAGCCAAAGACCTCGTTGAGGGCGCTCCAAAGACCCTTAAAGAAAATGTTTCTAAAGATGAGGCTGCAAAAATCAAGGAGACAGTTACTGCTGCCGGCGGTACGGTTGAAATTCAGTAAATACACGCATAAAATAACAGCATTTTTCTCTTTTAAGCTGGAAAATTCGGAAAGGATGGTGTTATCTCTATAAAGAGAAATACTGTCCTTGCCGGAGGGAATCGAAAGGCTTCCGGTATGTCCGGGGCCTTTTTGTGATCCCGGATGTGGAATGATGCCGGTATAGTCTTGAAAGCCAAAGCGTAATTTGGGGAGGCATTCCGCGGTATGCTTACGGGGAAGTTTTAATTTTTTAATATTAAGGAAGCTGTTGAAGGAATAGCGGACTCATAGTCCGATTCCTGGGTATAGGGGGGGCGGTATCGCTTCAACTATAAATTCTTGAATAAGGAGAGGAGTAAATGGGCGGCGAAAAAACAATTGTAAAAAGAACCTATATAGGCAAAGACATAAAGGATGTAATGGATCTGCCCGATCTGATAGATATTCAGCTTCGTTCGTATGAACGGTTCCTCCAAAGGAATAAATTGCAGAACCATGAAGAGCCTCTCCTGCAAGGTCTTGAAGAAGTATTTAGGACGACTTTTCCTATAGAAAGCCCCAACGGCGATATGGTCCTGGAATACGAATACTATTCTTTTGACGCGGATAACATCAAATTCTCCGAGCAGGACTGTAAGCAGAAAGGTCTGACCTACGCGGTGCCCCTGAAAGCAAGGATCAACCTTATCTTTCAGCAGACCGGTGAAATCCGGCAGAAAGACATCTATATGGGCGATATTCCCATCATGAGCGAACGGGGTACCTTCATCATAAACGGCGCCGAACGGGTCGTGGTCTCCCAGATACACCGTTCGCCGGGGGTTATTTTCAGTCATGAAAAAGGCATCTTTTCTTCCCGCATCATTCCCTACCGGGGGTCGTGGCTGGAATTTGAGATCGATCAGAAACGGGAACTTATCTACGCCAAAATTGATAGAAAAAAGCGTATTCTGGGAACTATCTTTCTGCGCGCCCTGGGCTATGAAAACAGGGAGAAGATAATCGAAGCCTTCTATACAACGGAAACGCTTGAAGTAAAAGATGACCGGGAAACCAGGGAAAAATTTTCCGGCAGGGTTCTATCCAAAGCGGTATGGATTGATACCGGGGATGCGGAGGTTTCCGAAGAGGGCGATCAGCGCCAGGCGAAAAAGAAACTGTATATGGCGGGTGAAAAGCTGCATCCCCACAATGTGGATGAGCTTCTTGCAAACAATGTATCCGAAGTTGAGGTTATTGATTTCGACGCTCAAGATTCCCTTAAATCCGATATGCTGCTTAACTGTTTTGAACGGGAACAGATCAAATTTATGAAGGATGATCGCGACGAACCTTTAAAGGAAGATGCAATTTCGGCAGTTTATACGGTACTGATGCCCGGAGAATCCATCACGGTGGAAAATGCCGAAAAGGATCTTACCGGTATGTTTTTTACCAGCCGGCGTTACGATCTTGGGAAGGTCGGTCGTTATAAACTGAACAAAAAATTCAATTTTAAGCCCGAGCTTGAAGATTTTACCCTTACCCAGCAGGATATCATCGCTACCATGAAGTTCCTCATTAAGGTTTATATAGGCGATGAAACCATCGACGACATAGATCATTTGGGAAACCGGCGTGTCCGGTCGGTTGGAGAACTTATGGCCAATTCGATGAAGACAGCCTTTGCCCGCATGGATCGTATCGCCAAGGAAAGGATGAGCCTTAAAGAGACCGATACCATCAAACCGCAGGATCTTATTTCGATTAAGCCCGTAGTAGCGGCGATTAAAGAATTTTTCTGTTCCAGCCAGCTTTCCCAGTTTATGGATCAGGTAAACCCTCTGGCCGAACTGACCCATAAACGCAGGCTCAACGCCCTCGGCCCCGGGGGGCTCTCCAGAGACCGGGCGGGCTTTGAGGTACGGGATGTTCACTATACCCATTACGGACGTATGTGCCCCATCGAGACCCCGGAAGGACCGAACATCGGTCTTATCGTTTCGCTTGCAAACTATACGCGGGTTAATGAATACGGCTTCCTTGAAACACCGTACCGAAAGGTAGAGGTTATCGACGAATCCGGTGAGGAGATAAAGCAAAAGAAGAAGCCGGCCTTTGCAACGGCGAAAATTGAATACCTTTCCGCTATGGACGAGGATCGCTATTACATTGCCCAGGCTTCGGCAAAATTGAACGAAGACGGTTCCTTTGCCGATGACCAGGTTTCCTGCCGGTACCGGGGGGACTACACGACAAGAGCGCCGGAGAATATTCAGTATATGGACGTTTCCCCAAAACAGATCATTTCCGTTTCCGCCTCTCTTATCCCATTCCTGGAACATGACGACGCTAACCGGGCTTTGATGGGTTCCAACATGCAGCGCCAAGCCGTACCGCTGGTTTTCCCGGAAGCGCCCCGTGTCGGTACGGGTATGGAAGGCAAGTGCGCTTACGATTCGGGGGTTCTTGCCAAGGCCCGCCGGTCAGGGACGGTAATACGGGTAAGTTCATCGGAAATATACATTGAACCGGAAAAGGATCCGGACGGAGACGAGGTAAAGAGAATCGCCGAAACCAATGCCGACGGTATCGATGTATACCGTCTGGTAAAGTACCAGCGTACCAATCAGGATACCTGCTACAACCAGCGGCCTATCGTTAAATTGGGCGACAAGGTTGTTACGGGGCAGGTTATAGCGGACGGGCCCGCTACCCGGAATGGGGAATTGGCCCTGGGGCGGAATATCCTTGTAGGATTCATGCCCTGGAACGGGTATAACTATGAAGACTCCATCCTCATCTCCCAAAAGGTGGTGAAGGATGATATGTTCACCTCTATCCATATTAAAGAATTTGTAACCGAGGTAAGGGAGACCAAGCTGGGGCCGGAGAAGATCACCAAGGATATTCCCAATACACCTGAAAAAAGCCTGGATAATCTTGATGCGGAAGGGATAATCCGTGTCGGGGCGAAGGTGCGTTCCGGGGACATACTCGTAGGTAAGGTTACGCCCAAGAGCGAAACCGAAACCACGCCGGAATTCAAACTGCTCAACTCCATATTCGGTGAAAAGGCAAAAGAGGTACGGGATTCCAGCCTCCGTGTACCGCACGGGATCGAAGGAACCGTCATTGATATACAGAGGCTTAAACGTACCGAGGGGGATGACCTGAGTCCCGGCGTTGACGAGGTGGTCAAGGCTCTTATCGCAACCAAACGGAAACTTCGTGAAGGCGATAAGATGGCGGGGCGCCACGGCAATAAAGGCGTCGTCGCCCGTATTTTGCCTGAGGAGGATATGCCCTATATGGAGGACGGAACGCCGCTTGACCTCTGCCTTACCCCTCTGGGTGTTCCCTCCCGTATGAACATAGGCCAGCTCCTGGAGACAGAGCTTGGCTGGGCGGGCTGTACGCTTGATGAATGGTACTCTGCGCCGGTATTCCAGTCGCCTTCGACCGGACAAATAGAGGAAAAACTGAAGGAGGCGGGGCTGCCGGTAACGAGCAAGGCTACCCTCTACGATGGAAAAACAGGAGAGCCCTTTGTTAATAAGGTATTTTGCGGGGTGATCTACTTCCTCAAACTCCACCACCTGGTAGACGATAAGATGCACGCCAGATCCACCGGTCCCTATTCCCTGGTAACGCAGCAGCCTCTGGGGGGCAAGGCTCAGTTCGGCGGCCAGCGTCTTGGAGAAATGGAAGTCTGGGCGCTGGAAGCATACGGCGCGGCCAATACCTTGCAGGAACTTCTTACCATAAAGTCGGACGATATGACGGGCCGTTCAAAGATATATGAAGCTATTGTTAAGGGCGAACCTTCTACAACCGCGGGAATTCCTGAATCGTTCAACGTACTGGTGCAGGAACTGCGAGGGCTTGCCCTGGATCTTACCATCTATGATTCAAAGGGTAAGCAGATTCCTCTGACCGAAAGGGACGAGGAAATGATTACGAAGTCGGGGAGCAATTTCTAAGAGGAGGGAGACTGAAATGCGCGATATACAAGATTTTGATTCGATTATGATACGTTTGGCTTCTCCCGATATGATCAAAGCCTGGTCATACGGGGAAGTCAAGAAACCTGAAACCATCAACTACCGGACACTCAGACCGGAAAAAGACGGCCTTTTTTGCGAGCGTATCTTCGGTACCACAAAGGAATGGGAATGTTACTGCGGTAAGTTTAAATCCATACGCTATAAAGGGGTTATCTGCGACCGTTGTGGCGTAGAAGTTACGCACTTCAAGGTAAGGCGGGAACGGATGGGCCATATAGAACTGGCCGCGCCGGTTTCTCATATCTGGTACTATCGTAGCGTTCCCAGCCGCATGGGACTTCTCCTCGATATGTCTATGACGGCATTGCGCTCCGTGCTGTACTACGAGAAGTATGTGGTCATCGATCCGGGTGATACCGACCTTAAAAAGATGCAGCTCCTGACCGAAGATGAGTACTACAATGCCCAGGAACTCTTTGCGGGGGCATTCACCGCCAATATGGGCGCCGAGGCGATAAGGACGCTTCTTGAGAATATCAATCTGGATCAGATGGCTGCGGAACTGAGACAGAAGATGATAGAGAAAGGCGCTAAATCCGACAAGCGGCTCCTCAAGCGTATTGAGATAGTAGAGAATTTTCGTAATTCCAATAACAAGCCCGAATGGATGATTCTGGATTTTATTCCGGTTATCCCGCCGGAACTCCGCCCTATGGTACAGCTTGACGGCGGACGCTTTGCGACAAGCGATCTCAACGATCTTTACCGGCGTGTGATCAACCGTAATAACCGCCTTAAAAGGCTGCAAGGGCTGAGTGCGCCGGACATAATTATCCGCAATGAAAAGCGTATGCTTCAGGAAGCGGTGGATGCGCTTTTTGATAATTCCAAGAAGAAGCGGGTTGTAAAAGGCGCCGCCAATAGGCCGCTTAAATCCATAAGCGATATGCTGAAGGGTAAACAGGGCCGTTTCCGCCAGAACCTCCTTGGAAAACGGGTCGATTATTCGGGACGTTCCGTTATCACCGTTGGGCCGGACCTTAAAATGTGGCAGTGCGGACTTCCGACCAAAATGGCCCTTGAACTCTTTAAACCGTTCATCATGAAAAAACTGGTTGACAAGGATGTGGTTTACAATATCAAGAAGGCGAAATTGCTGGTTGAACAGGAGACCCCGGAGGTATTTCAAATACTTGATGAAGTTGTGAAGGAACATCCGGTGTTGTTAAATCGTGCTCCTACCCTCCACCGGCTTGGGATACAGGCTTTTGAGCCGGTTCTGGTGGAAGGAAAGGCTATTAAACTTAACCCCCTGGTCTGTCATGCCTTCAATGCGGACTTTGACGGGGATCAGATGGCGGTCCACGTACCCCTGACCCAGGCGGCGCAGATGGAATGCTGGACTCTCATGCTCAGCGCCAGGAACCTTCTGAACCCGGCAAACGGTAAGACCGTTGTATTCCCTTCCCAGGATATGGTGCTGGGGATCAATTTTCTTACGCGGATCAAAGCCGACGCAAAACGGCCGGGTTCTGAAAGATCCGCGGCAAAAAACATACTTCCCCGTTACTCCAGTTGTGAGGAAGTGCTTATGGCGGTGGAAGCGAAGGCGCTGGACTGGGAAGCCCTTATCAGGATAAAACCGACTAAACTTCCTGTATGGGAAAAGGCAGGTAAAGAGATAAAAATTGCTGAAGACGGCCTCATCGAAACGACGGCGGGGAGGCTTGTGTTTAACGAAGAGATGCCTCCGGAGATACCTTTTCTCAACTATGAACTGAAAGACAAGGAACTGCGGGCTCTCATTGAGCATATCTTTACGGATAAAGGCGCCTGGACCACGGTTAAGATGGTCGACGTTATCAAAGCGACGGGGTACAAGTACGCGACGGTTTTCGGCGCTACCATTGGGATAGATGATATTGTCGTACCCAAAGAAAAGCCCGAAATGATAGAAAAGGCTAACCGTGAGGTTGAAACCATCCAGAATCAATACGACGTGGGGGTCATTACCCAGCAGGAACGCTACAACCGTGTCGTTCAGGTATGGACCAAAACGAATGACGATCTGACCAATATTATGATGAAAACCCTCGAGGCGGACCGGGGCGGTTTCAATTCGATATACATGATGGCCAACTCCGGCGCCCGCGGAAGCCGTAACCAGATACGCCAGCTTGCAGGTATGCGCGGCCTTATGACCAAGCCTTCGGGCGATATTATTGAGCTGCCCATACGTTCAAACTTTAAAGAGGGGCTTTCGGTAATCGAATTCTTTATTTCAACCAACGGTGCCAGGAAAGGGCTTGCGGATACGGCTCTTAAAACCGCCGAGGCAGGTTATCTTACACGCCGGCTTGTGGATATTGCCCAGGATGTTGTGGTGAATGAGGATGACTGCGGTACCATCAACGGTATTGCCTATGCCGCCATCAAGGACGGTGAGGAAATTGTTGAATCGCTGGCGGACCGTATTGTCGGCAGGTACACCCTGGAACGGGTTAAACACCCTATAACCGGGGAGATCATCGTTGATGTAAACGAAGAAATTACCGAACAGATAGCCGTGATCATTGAAGAGGCCGGCGTCGAATCGGTGCGCATACGGACGGTCCTTACCTGTGAAGCCAAACACGGTGTCTGCCGCCGTTGCTATGGCCGTAACCTTGCAACCAACCGGTCCGTGGATATAGGCGAAGCCGTAGGTACTATTGCGGCTCAGTCCATCGGACAGCCGGGCACCCAGCTTACCATGAGAACCTTCCATATAGGCGGTGTCGCAACCAAGGCCAGCGAAGAAAACCGCATCTTCCTCAAGTATCCTGTGTTTGTCAAGGATGTAGCCGGGGTCCATGTGGAACTGTCTGACGGCCATTGGCTCTTTACCCGGAAGGGTGCGGCAATAGTCAACAAGATCATGAGGCAATACCCGCTTCAGGAAACCGATGAACTTTTGATCGAAGACGGCAAACGTATCATTAAGGGTGAAACGATAATCAAACGGAAGGACGGGGAGCTTATTTCCCCTGAAAATGCCTATGCCATGATACGCGAAGGTGTTCTTTACCTCTATGGGCAGGATCAGAAAATTGAAATACGTAACGGTTCCACCGTTTTGGTTAAGAAGGGTGATATTGTCAACGCGGAAATGACCATTGCCACCTTTGATCCCTTCTCCGATCCTATCATCGCTGAAGTGTCCGGTACGGTTAAGTACGAGGATATAATCCCCGGTACCACGCTTAAGGAAGAAGTTACCGAAGAATCCGGCGGAAGAATCGAGAAACGCATCACCGAATTCCAGCTTGAAAGCAAGCAGCCCCGTATCTTCATTATTGACGATGAAGGGAAGGAAGCGGCCTACTACCACCTTCCCGGAGGCGCCTATATCCAGGTTGATGAGGGCGAGAAGATCAACGCGGGCCGTACCATAGCCAAGACCACCAAGGAATCTACCAAGGCCAGCGACATTACCTCCGGCCTCCCGCGGGTCAGCGAACTTTTTGAGGCCCGTAAGCCGAAAAATCCGGCGATTCTGGCCCAGGCGGCAGGAACGGTGTACTTTAAGGGTATTGTCAAGGGGAAACGGCTGATCAGCGTGATCGATGCCTTTGACAAGGAGTACAAACATCTGATCCCTATGGCCAAACGGCTTCTTGTGCGGGACGGCGATACGGTGGAAGCCGGTGAAGCCCTGTGTATGGGCTCCGTCAACCCGCATGACGTACTTCACATCCTGGGTGAATCCACCCTACAGCGATACCTTATGGACGAGATACAGCAGGTCTACCGTCTCCAGGGCGTCTCTATCAACGACAAGCACATCGGCGTTATCATACGCCAGATGATGCGGAAAGTAGAGATAGTGGCCGTGGGGGACACCAAATTCATCTATGGCCAGATGGTAGACAAGTACACTTTCCACGAGGAAAACAACCGCGTCATGGCGGAAGGCGGCCAGTCGGCAGTTGCGCGTCCTATTTTCCAGGGGATCACCAAGGCGAGCCTCAACATCGATTCTTTCCTGTCTGCGGCGAGCTTCCAGGAGACAACGCGGGTGCTCACCAATGCGGCGATTTCCGGATCAACCGATCATCTGCGGGGACTTAAAGAGAATATCATTATCGGGCATCCTATTCCCGCGGGTACCGGCATGAAACGTTACCGGAAGGTTAAGCTCTTTGACGAGGATCAACAGGATTTGGATGTCTATATGGAAGAAATTCTCGAAAGACGGAAACTTGAAAAGGTTGCCGAGCCTGTTGAACCTGATTTTAACGGGGAAGAATCTGAAAACGATACGGAGGAATGAACCGTCACAGAAGAATCCCGCACACGGGTCTGCGGCTATGTTAAACATCCGGGATTTGCGGCCCGAAAGGGCATGGCAGCCCTCTGCGGCGATACCGAAACGGTTTTGCCGCAGAGGGTTGCGTGATTGACTTTAGAACGGTCTTTGGGGGTAGGTAATGCGTTTAACGTACAAGCCGATTATAGGCTGGATTCTTCTGGGGCTTTTCCTGGCCGCCGGTATTTTCTATTATTTTGTTTTTTATACAAAAAAACCGGTGTCCGATACCGCGCAGGGTACGGCGCCGGAAGAACCGGAAGACATAATCCTTGAAGAAATTGTACTGCCTCCTGAAAATGAAAATTTGCCTGTTTCCTCGTTCGGCGAGGTTTGGGCCTACCTTATGGCTGAAAGGGAACATGCCCTCAACCCCGACTATCCTATTTCGGACCTTGTTTATTTTAACGCAGAGGTGGATACCTATGGCAAACTTACCGCCCTGCCCGATCCGACCAAATTAAGCTCGTTTCAGGGCCGTCTCCACCTTATCATTGCCTGTAACGGACGCGCCCTGACGCATTTTTCTATTGAAGAGGGTAGCAAGGTCCGCAAGCAGCTTATCGGGGATATTGTTGATGCAAGCCGGCCGTATCAGGGGCTTCAAATTGATTTTGAATATGTCCCCGCGCAGGACGGGGAGGATTTTCTTTCGTTTTTGAAAGAACTGAGGCGCGAGCTCAAGGATAAAATGTTTACCATTGCCCTGCCTGCCCGTTCAAGAACCATTCCTGACGATGTCTACGATTATAAGAAGATTGCCGAAATTGTTGATCGTATCCTTGTTATGGCCTACGACGAACACTGGTCTACAAGCGAGCCCGGCCCCGTGGCCTCAATGGATTGGTGTCAGCAGGTAGCCGCCTATTCCCTGCGGACCATAGGCAGCGAAAAACTTATCATGGGCCTTCCTTTCTATGGCCGGAGTTGGGGCAACTTCAACGCAAACCGGGCCTATATGCATTCTTCCATAGAGAACTTGAAAAAAGAACAGAACATCACCGAGATAAACAGGGAAAAGGGCGTACCCTACTTTGAATACCAGACAAGCATTGATATAGTCGCTTACTACGAAGACGGCTATTCCCTTTCGACCCGCATGGAAATGTACCGTCAGATGGGCGTCAAGTCTATAGGCTTTTGGGCGTTGAGCCAGGAAACGCCTGAAGTTTGGAATTTGCTGAAAATCGAGAAGTAGATACCGCTTTTTAAGGATTCCGGTATTTTATATTAGTGCGATTAATTGCCCGAATATACGGTTTGAGGACGAAGCGCAACAAGCTGCCGATATCCGGCCGTGAACCGGCCCCGGTTAAGCGAGATGGGCTTTAGATCGGATCGCCGCCTGCTTCCGGCGGCATGTGTTTAAGCAGCGAAATATACTTCCTGCGCGATTCTACGAGGGAGTTGAGTTCGCCAAGCATGGCCTTGTCAACCTCGTCGGCGATAGGCAGGATATATTTAACCGTTTCTTCCGTATAACGAATCAGGAATTCAGGCTTATTGACAAAACCAAGGGAGATCATATTGGAAATTCTGTCCGCCACTTTGAGCACCTTGGCATTATGCGAGCCGGTTTCAAATATACGGGTAAGAAAGTCGGCTTTGGTCTCTCCGGGGAAACGGGTAACCTCCAGTACGAGGTCGTACACGGCGGGGCTTTCGTAATCGACATTCAACAAACGGTTATGGCTGAAATCAGGAATATCCTCGATAAGATCGTGGACAATCGACGCCTTGAGCAGCACCGAGTTGATATACCCATAGTCGATAAGAATAGTCATGGTATCAAGCTGATGCCGGAACATATTGCCGCCCCCATGCCTGGTCTTCCCGATGAGGGCGGTGGCGAGGTGTATGTAAGGCGCCAGATGCGTCCCGCTCAGAATATACATTTCATCAGTAGTCATTACAAACCCTCCTTCTGTTCTCCGTCCTCAGTTCTCCATAATAATATACCGGTATGTATCAGGAAAAATCCCGGATATAGGCTTCAAGTTTTGCTGTGCGTTTAAGGCTCTCTTCCATCTTGAGCTTTTCCTCTTCGATCAGTTGAGGCGGGGCGTTTTGGAGGAATTTTTCGTTCTCCAGTTTAGCCTGAAGGGAAGCGGCAAATTTACGGTCCTTCTCAATTTCCTTACCGAACTTCTGTTTAAGGAAGGAGAGATCCGCGGCCTCCGCGATATACACAAAAGCCTCAAAGCCTTTACCCACAAGACCGATGGAACCGGAGGGCCGTGTAGAATTCGCGGCACCGTCTTCCGCGCTTATTTCAAGGTTCCCTATGCCCGCAAGCAGCTTTAAAAGCCCCGAGTTTTCCGTCAGGAACCCTACCTTCTCAGGATCGTTTTCAGGACAAACGAGGACGCGTATCTTCTTTTCGGGGCTGATTGTACACTCGCTGCGGAGCGTCCTTACCGAGCGTACCAGTTCCTGCAGGAAACCGAAATTCCGCTCCGCCTGTGCATCATCCAGCATTGCATCGTACTTCGGGTAAGCCGCGCATATAAGCGCCCCTGCTCCCTGCACATTGGGAAGCCGGCCGTATATTTCTTCGGTAACATAGGGCAGCAGGGGGTGGAGAAGCCGCAGGGAAGCCGCCAGCACATCAAGGAGTACGGTTACCGCCCTGTCCTTTTCCGAACCTCCGGCCCCTTCCCGAAACGAAAGTTTTGTAGCCTCGACATACCAGTCGCAGAAATCATTCCAGAAATATTCATAGGCGGTCTGGGCGGCGTCGTTAAAGCGATAGTTCAGGAAGGCTTCTTCCATGGATTTAACGGCGCCGTTAAGCCGGGAATATATCCAGCGGTCAACCGGAATGAGTACGGGATCCCGTACAAGTTCCCTGTTTTCAAGGTTCATAAGGATATAACGGCTTGCATTCCAGACCTTGTTGGCAAATTTAGAGCCCAGCCTGAAGGATTCCTTATCCACAAGCAGGTCCTGGCCCTGGGCGCAGGTAAAGGCCAGGGTAAACTTGAGGGCGTCGGCGCCGAATTCGTCAATAATGTCAAGGGGATCGATGCCGTTCCGAAGGCTCTTGCTCATCTTACGGCCAAGTTTGTCGCGGAGAAGGCCGTGTATATATACGTCGCGGAACGGCGCCTTGCCGGTAAATTCAAGCCCGGCCATAATCATACGGGCAACCCAAAAAAAGATAATATCGTAGCCGGTAACCAAGGCGGTGGTAGGATAAAAGCGTTTTAAATCCGATGTTTCTTCCGGCCACCCCAGGGTGCTGAAGGGCCAGAGCCAACTGGAAAACCACGTATCAAGCACATCCGGGTCCTGTTCCAGATGTGCGGACCCGCAGTGGGGACAGGTTGAAAGGTCCTGCATGGAAACAGAAGTCTTTCCACATTCCGTACACGTCCAGGCGGGTATACGGTGCCCCCACCAGAGCTGGCGGCTTATACACCAGTCCCTGATATTGAGAAGCCAGTGCTGATAGGTGTTCTCCCATTTACGCGGGTAGAAGACAACTTCCCCCCGCCGCCAGGCGGCCAGGGCCTTTTCCGCGAGGGGCTTCATCCTGACGAACCACTGCTCCGAGAGGAAGGGTTCTATCACCGTCCCGCACCGGTAGCAGCACCCTACCGCATGGGTAATGGCTTCTTCCCTTATAAAGAATCCCCCGGCCTTGAGGTCGTTAAGGACGGCTTGCCTTCCCTCTTCTATGGTTAAATTCCGGTACTTTTCCGGCGCTTCATCGTTTAGACGGCCTTCCGGCGTAAGTATATTGATGACAGGAAGATCATGCCGCTTTCCTACATCCCAGTCGTTAGGATCGTGCGCGGGGGTGATCTTTACCACGCCGGTGCCGAATTCCCTGTCCACATAGGTATCGGCGATAACCGGAATTTCCCGATCCGCCAGGGGGAGCAGCACTTTTTTTCCGACAAGATGCCTATACCGTTCATCATCAGGGTGAACCGCCACCGCCGTATCGCCCAGCATAGTTTCGGGGCGGGTTGTGGCAAGCTCGATAAAGCCGCCGCCGGTAAGCGGATAGCGCAGGTGGTACATCTTAACCGGCGTATCATTGTGGACAACCTCATCGTCCGCAAGGGCCGTTCCGCAGGAACTGCACCAGTTGACCAGGTAATTCCCCTTGTAGAGCAGATCGCGCTCGTAAAGCCGTACAAACACCTCACGCACCGCGCGGGAAAGCCCTTCGTCCATAGTAAAGCGCTCCCGCGACCAGTCCACGCTTGCCCCCATGCGGGCAAGCTGCTCGGAAATTATCCGGTGGTGATCTTCCTTTACCTTCCAGGTTTCTTCCACAAACTTCTCGCGGCCCAACTCGCGGCGGTTTATACCCTTTGCCCTGAGCCGCTTCTCGACCACATTCTGGGTGGCTATCCCCGCGTGATCCGTGCCAGGCATCCAAAGCGTACTTTCGCCCCGCATCCGGTGAAAGCGTATGATAATGTCTATAATAGAGACGACCAGGGCGTGGCCCAAGTGGAGGATGCCGGTTACATTGGGAGGGGGGATTACGACGACATAGGGATCGCCGGCCTTTTCCGCGGGCTTAAAACTATCCGCCGCAAGCCATTGCCTATACACCTTATCCTCAAAATTTTTGGGATTATATGCCTTTTCCAGTTCTATCGCCTTCATCATCTCTCCCCGCCGTTCCGGCTCTATGTGAGCCTGTTTGCAATCCAATACGGTCACGGCTCAGTTATATTAGTATAGCCTAAAAGCGGCAATTATTTCAATGTATCGGCGGAATAATTATATAAGAGAAAATGAAATCGAATGGTACAAGCCGCCGGCCTCAGTAAGCCGCAAAGGGAACTATCTCGGTAAGTTCCAGGAGGAAGCGAGCGGATACCGAAAGGCCGCCCCCTATCAGACCGTAGAGCGGGAATTGGGCCAGGCCGATAAAGCCGTGCGCCTGTTTGGGGCGGTTCCGTTCGTTGCCGCGGAGCGCGGCCCTGATTGCCGAACGGGCCGCATCCTCAAGAGCGGTCTTTTTAAGGGTAAACCAGTCGTCATCCTCTTTCGGGGGGCCCAGGGCGCTACCGCCCAGGCCCTGAATAGTCCTGACCGTTCCCGATTTCCAGGCAGCCATACGGCGTTTCTGGCTGTCGTTAAGGCGGTAGTCTGACCAGAGATGAAAATATATGCCGCGCAGTTCGGCCTCGCCGGGAATGAGGGACGGGTCTCCGAACGGGATAGCCCCCAGGGGCTTAAGCTCAAAGCGCTCCTCTATGCCCCTGGCCCGCTCGCCTATGTCGTAGCTGAATGACCAGCCGTAGATCATGGCGGAAAAATAGATCGCCGATTCTTCCAGAGCTCGTCGCCTGACGGTCTGTATGTCGGGCGGGGTGTTATCCTCGTGGTAAAAAGCGTTAAGGGTTTCCATCTCTACCTGTACCTCACCGCGGAGTATATCGGGAACCCTGTTCTGGGGGAAGATCGGGACGGCGCCCGCCATACCCAGGAAAATGCTCAGGATTATACGGCTGTTTTTCATGGAATTATTATCGGTATTTTGGAAGGTGCAGGAAACCGCGCTCTTTACGGCGGCTTTAAAAATGTGGAAAAACAACGAAGCCCCGCGAACTTCTATCTTCTGGTAAGAGCCTTCCACGGATTTATCTTGAACCAAAGCAGAATGTATATCCAGCCGAAACCGAAGCCCGCCAGATGGGTAAGATGGGCAACCGACCGGTTAAAGCCGGTTATCGTCGAGAAAACTTCTATGCCGGTAAAGATAAGGACCATGACGGGCGCGCGGAGGGGGAGTATGCCCCAGATATAGATGATCGATGTCGGGAAGAATACGGCAAAGGCAAGCTGTACGGCAAAGATGGCCCCGGATGCGCCCACAAGGAAGATGTAGTAGGAATGGGTAAACCAGAACACCGCGAAGGAGAAAACTCCGGCTAAAATACCGCAGATCATATAGTAGAGAACAAAACTCCCGGCGCCGATACGCCTCTCTACCGCGGTACCAAAGATGAACAGGGCCAGCATATTGAAAAAAAGGTGGCTGATGCCGGCATGGGCGAACATATAGGTAAGAAATTGCCAGAAAAACCCGTTCCTGACTACCGCAACTACGTTGAGGGCCGTATAAAAAGCCGTTTCCGGTATCAACTGTTGAGCAAGAAAAACGAGCACATTGATCGCTATAAGAACGAGAACCGCACCGAGAGAGGAGCGATGATATGGATTGGAAAAGATCATAATACCTGCCTGTAGTCTTTAAAATATTGCCGAATACCTTCCCGTGTCAATGTTTTTTTGCCGTTCTTGCGGGACGGTCCCGCCGCGTAACATGCAACTTCTGCACCCTGCGTCTTGCGTTAAGGGAATCGCTATCCCCATATCATAGAATAAAGAACGGTATTCTTCAATAGTTTCCGCATGAACCAGGCGGTTACGGAGCGCCGCGCTTCCCGCCATGCCCTTTTCTCCGGGGCCGCCCTTGGTATAAGCGCAGAACTGTTTACGCATCTCTCTACAGGCGGTACGCTCGCCGCAGTCTTCCGCAAGAAGCAGAAGCTGGCGGAAACCGGTCCGTACCCGTTCCGCAACACCGGGCGGATCGCAGGGCAGGCCCGAAAGCAGGGCGCGGGCTGCGGAAAAGATGAAGGGGTTCCCCATCGCCCCCCGCGCGAACATCACCGCAGCACAGCCGGTTGTACGGAGCATACGTTCCGCATCCTCAGCGCTATAGAGATCGCCTGAACCGGCTACCGGTATCGGGAGGCAGCCCGCAAGGTGTTCGATACGGGACCAATCGCTTTTTCCGCCGTAAGCCTGCGCCCTGGTCCGCGGGTGCAGCGTAACCATTGCGGCGCCTGCTTCTACGGCAATACGGGCGCATTCGGCGTAAGTTATGGAGGAATCATCCCAGCCTGAACGCAGCTTTACCGTAACCGGCACGGAACCCAGGCTTTCCCCGGAAGCCCTGACAACCGCTTCCACTATCCGGCCTACGGCGGCGGGATCACGCATAAGCGCGGCCCCCGCGCCGGTCTTGACCACCTTGGGTACGGGGCAACCGCAGTTTATATCCACCGCTTCACACTTCAGAGGCGCAAGGAGCTTGGCCGCTTTGTACATCACCTCGGGGGATGAGCCGAAAAGCTGTATTGCATACCGCCTTTCGTTAAACGCCCGGCGCATAAGCCCCGCCGTCCCCGTCCATTCCCTGTCGGGCTTCTCCATATTCAGGGGATTGCGGACGAGGGCTTCGCTGGAGATAAGCTCGGTAAAGGTGAAGTCGGCGCCGGCTTCAATGCAGACGGAACGGAAAGCCCGGTCGGTATAGCCGGCTACCGGCGCAAGGAAGAGGTTGCCGGGCAATGCCAGGGAACCGATGCTAAGCGGATGGTACAGGGAAGCGGACGGGGAGGGTTCCCGGTCCGCTTCCCTGTACTTCGTTTCAGCCTCTCTATTCATTGGGCAGACCGAAGAAGCGGTTGGCATTCTCCCAAAGGATGTTTGCCATCTCTTCATCGTCAATGTTAAGCATATCCGCCAGGAAACGGGCGGTTGAAGGCAGGTATTTGGGCATGTTACGCTTGCCGCGGTATTCCGCCGGAACCATAAAGGGGCTCTCCGATTCGATAAGGATACGATCCAGGGGCAAAACGCCTATGGTGTCGTGGAGATTCCGCGCGTTCCGGTAGGTTAAATTGCCGGCAAAGGAGAAATACAGGTTCAGTTTAAGAGCTTTTCTGGCATAATCGGCATTTTCCGAATAGCAGTGAAGCACGCCGCCTTTGGACGGCAATCTGTCCCTCAGTATGTCAAGCACATCGCTCCCCGCGTCGCGGTTGTGAATGATAACCGGCATATTCAATTTATTAGCCAGGTCTAACTGACTGATAAAAAGCTCTATCTGGGACTTTTTATCGCCGAATTTACGGAAGTAATCAAGGCCGATCTCGCCAACCGCGACAACCCTCGGCTGCTTAACGCTTTTTTCAATGATCTGCACCCAGTCCTTTCCCCTGTTTTGGACCTCCGAAGGGGAAACGCCGACCGCATGGTATACATTATCCGCAGTTCTCAAATTATCGTAAACCCGCACGAAATCGTGAAGACTATTGCAAATTGATATGATTCGATTGACGGAAGCCTGCTTAGCCTCCTGAATCACGATGAGTTGATCAATAGCGTCATCTACAATGAGCCCAATATGGGCATGAGTATCAAAATATTGCATTGTTTTTTCCAAAAGAAAAGAAATCAGGTTTTTTCCAAACTGGATACCTCTAATATAATGCAAGCGATATCCGGCGTCAACGAAATGGATATTGCTTTCATTCCTCACGGCAAATCAAAAACGAAACTTACCTCCAAAAAAAAACCGGCGGAAACCGCCGGTTATAAAAAACTATGGTCTTTTACAGCGATTTACCTATGATTAATTTACCTTGGGGTGATTCCGGATCGATCTGCATAAGCTCTATACGCACACCGTCAGGATCGGTTACCCAAGCCTGCCAATTTTTATCGGCGCCCTGCCGGGGGGCTTTATCCGCCTTATACCCCGCATCTTCAATCTGTCTAAAGGTCTTATGGATATCATCTACCTGTAAACAGATATGATGAAAACCCCTCAACGACGATTCCCAAGGGTTATCCTTGGACCCATGATAGAACAATTCAATGAACTGTGAACCTGCCTGGAGATAAACGATCCAGGGGGCTCCCGTATTGGGGTCTGGAAGCTCAAACGCTTTTTTTAAGCCCAGAACCCGTATATAAAAATCAAGCGATTTATCCATATCCTTTGCGGTAACGGCAAGATGGGCCAGCCCGGTAATCATCGTACACTCCTTATCCAGAATTATACAACAGGGATAAATTTTTTGCAATGGTATTTTTTAATAAATTGGTAAATTTGTAGTTATTTGAAGGGGAAAGGCATAGTAATGACTTTTCGGCATATACCGTTTGTTGTATTTTACAGCTTAAAACTATGTTCTTTTTACCGATAATCAGTTTATGGAAAGTTTGATTCCCATCCTGGCGGCTGTTGCGGCGCTGATCGTCGGGGTTATAATTGTAATGTTAGTTATCGGCAGATCCAAGGGAGGAGATGGCCTCAATGGTATGGCAGGAAAAGGTTCCAAAGGCCGTGACGCCTTGTTAAAGGCTGCGAATAAGAAATTGTCCCAGAATCCCCGTGATGCGGAAGCCCTTGCGGCGGTAGGTAATATTTACTTTCAGGAAGAAACTTGGGATCGCGCTATGAAGACCTACGAGATACTTATAGGAATAGGCGGGGCGGGTGTTAATGAATTTGAGGCGAATCTGCGTTACGCCATATCGGCGCAGAAACTCGGCATGACCGAAGAAGCCTATAAAGGCTTTAACCTTGCCCGTACATTTCAAGCTGATAATTTTGAAGTGAATTATAATCTGGGTGCTATGGAATTTGATCGTAAGAACTACGATAAAACAGTCCAGTTTCTCTCGCAGGCCATGAAAAGCGATCCCGAGCATCCGCCTACGTTAAGGCTTCTGGGACATGCCCTTTTCCGGCTTAAAAAGCCCAAGGAGGCCATGAGCTTTATCCGTAAGGCTATAGATCTTGCGCCCGACGATAAGGAATCACTCTATACACTTGGAGAATGTTACTACGAGGCTAATCAGACGGAGCAGGCCCTGCGTATATTCGGGCATCTGAGGGCGGATCCGGCTATGGGGCCTAATGCCTGCCTTTATTCCGGCAATATCAACCTGGAGCAAAGGCAGATAGACAAGGCCATACAGGACTTTGAGATAGGGCTTAAACATCAGAACGTGAAACAGGAAACCCTGACGGAGATACGGTATAAGCTGGCGACCTGCTATATTCAGCAAAACGATATAGGCAAGGCTCTACCCCTGTTGAAACAGATACGCCTTGAAAACTCAAATTATAAGGATGTTTCCGTCCTGATCGGGAGATACCAGGAACTGAACTCCAATCAGAACCTCCAGGTGTATATCATGGCCCCGTCGGCGGATTTTGTCGCGCTGTGCCGTAAGATAGTGATGAATTACTTCCCCAGGGCAAAGATAAAAATCACTAATATATCGGTAAATAAGAACGAATGGGCCGATATCCTTACCGAAGTGGACACCCTCAAGTGGCAGGATGTGATCATGTTTCGGTTTATCCGCAGTCAAGGGTCCATAGGGGAACTTATAGTCCGTGATTTCCATTCCCACCTTAAGGACGTAAAAGCGGGCAGGGGAGTCTGTATTACCGTGGGCAAGTATACGGAAGAGGCTAAACGCTACACCGAAGCCCGTCTTATCGAACTCATTGAAAAGGACAAACTTATGGGACTGCTTAAATCTCTGGATACCAAGCAGCCCGACAAGAAATAGGCAAGGATTCCGAGCCGCCCGTGAGGGCCGTCCGTAAGTTCTCAATTCTCTGCAATAATTGAGGGAAATATGTATCGAGGGGAAAATTGGGACTATTATATTACCTGCGTTACGGCGGATAAACGCAGGCAAAACCGCGATTATCCGGGTGTATAACTGTCTTCGATTTTCTCAATTTTTTCAATGCTGTCCTGAAACAGCTCAAGCATAAGTGCGATATCTTTTTTTGATGTATCGGATTGCTCGATCATTTTATCTAAAGTTTCCTTGATAAGATCGTATTCCTGAATAGTTGTATCCATAGAAGAAACGTCTCTGGAAAGAAAATCCTCGGCAGTGTATTCCTTGTTGCTGTTCACGACTTTTTGTATCAGATTTTTCCCCTGGGTAACTTCGCCTTTCATCTTGTTCATTTCTTTCGACAAATTATTTATATCCCGTATAAGACTTTTGATGTTATCTGATATTGTTTCTATCGAGCCCTTGGTGGTATTTGCGTGTTTACGGATCTCCGATGCCACTACCGCAAAACCCCTGCCCGCCTCTCCTGCCCTGGCAGCTTCAATTGAGGCATTGAGGGCAAGTATATTGGTTACCTCGGCAATATCCAGAATAACGGCGAGATTTTCCCCGGTAATCTTTGCAACGCCATACAGATTATTGGCGATTGAAAAAGAATTTTCAAATGTTTTATCGATAACGGTAAAATTTTTTTGTATTTCATCTATATGCTGCTGGTTTTCATTAAAATTGCCGACAAAGGCCCTCGTTTTCTCCTGAAAAGAGGCATTGGCATCCTTTGCAACCGAAGACATGCGGCTAAAGGTTTTATTCAGATAGAGTATGGTCGTGTTAAGGAGATCGCTTCGGGAAAGTATTTCAAATATGAGGGTCTTGAATTTTGTATTAAAATAATGAAACAGCCTTTTTGTTTTAAGGGTAAAGGTGTCGTTTACCGGCGTATCCCTTCTCTGAATATCTTTCGATGTGTTCATCTGCGTCCTCCAAAGAATATGGCGGTTAAGGTTTGGTTGTGGTGGGTAAAAAGTTCTTCCCCATAGGTATTGAGGCCGATAAAATTAAGATGCGCAAAGACATTGTTGAAGGCATCCACCTTTTTTAATTCCTGCAATTCAAGATACCGGAGGACGCAGTTAAAAAGAACAGCCCCGTATATACGCGGAAGATAGGCTTCCGCTTCTTTTACCGCCCGCTGTGCGTTCGCAATAATATCGCCTTGTTTGAGCAGGTAAACGGTTGTCTCATTTTCTATGTTGCAATAAAACCTTAAGCCGCTCCCGTCAACCAGATTGCTGATGCTGCGTACATAGACGGTACTGCCCTGAACAATACCGATTGGATTCTTTGAAAAATGGCCGCTATTCAGTTTGGCGGCCGACGGAACCCCGATGACCTTTGCATAATAATCCGCCGCGTTTTCTCCATTTATCTTCCATACCGTCCGTTTTGAAGGCTCGGATTCTGTTATGACAAAGGATGTGTTGGTCGGTTGATAGTGGACATAATGGTTAAAATAGAAGGGTATCTTCATCTTCATAATCATTACGGCAAGCCCGTCTCCCGACAACTTGTCATTAATACCGACAGTGGTTTTTGTAAAGGCCAGTTCGTCCGCCGCGGCGCCTCCGATAAAAGGCATGTTAAGAGCCTTATCCAGGGTGAATTTTTTTATTATTTCCTCACCCAGACAAAGACCATCAAAAAAAATAAAACCGACGTAGGCGTTAGGATTAATGTCGTGGCCGCTCAGACTCCGCTTTAATTCTTCTATGGCCCCGGCAGCCGCAAGCGCGGGGTTCTTCTTGACCCCTTCCTTAAAGGAAACAAAAACCTTTTCAACTTCCTCGGATGAAAAGGACATGGCCATTATACCCTTGGCCGCCGCTCCTGAAGTACACCATCCGCCTATCATGGAAGATCCGATACAGGCTGCCTGGGGGAAAGCCCTTCTCAATGCCTTGTGAGGCTCAGCATATTCATATTCACCGGAAAAGAAATATATCACCGCCTTAATATCAGGCTGTTCGATTTCATTGATGATACCCTTCATATCCGGCGTTTTACGGGTGGAATATTTAATAGCCATGTCATCCCCTTTCATATAAAATTCACTTGTATTTCGTATAGACCAAAATAATCCTACAATTATATATATAATATACTATTTTGTCCATTATTTTTGAAAAAAATAGTATAGTCAATACCGCAAATTTTTTAAAAAAATGCTTGCACGTTTCTAAAAGTACCCCTATAATAATTGGAACATGCTGAAGCATGGGAAAGTACATTTTTATAATTTTTATGGAGGAGAATAATGAAAAGACGCGTGATAGTAACGGTTTTTCTGCTGTTTGCTATGGCAGGAATGATCTTCGCCGCCGGAAGCCAACCCGTGCGGGGGGGGGGGGGTATGCCGGTATTGACAATAGGAATGGAAACCCATTCCTTCATTACCGATTACAAAAATAATTACCTCACCCAATATCTTGAGAAACTGCATAACATTGATATTCAGTTTTATATGCTTCCCGAGAATCCGCAAGAGATCCGCACCAAGCTGGCCTTAATGGTCTCTTCAGGCGATCTCCCCGATGTGATCATCACCGACGATATTCCCCTGGAAGCCATCTTTGACTACGGTACTAAGGGTGCGTTTATCGCTCTGGACAAATACCTTGCAAGTCCTTCCACCGCGCCGTATTTTTACCAGATACCTGAAGAAGACCGGAAGGCTTATCGGCAGTACATCACCAGCGCCGACGGCCACATCTATAATCTGGCCCGTTACGAGCCTGAAACCTGGAATCTGACCCCTAACCGGCAGTACATCAACAAGGCATGGATCGATAAACTTGGCCTCAAGATGCCCGCTACCACAGAAGAACTGCGGCAGGTACTGATTGCCTTCCGCGACAGGGACCCCAACGGTAACGGCCGCAAGGATGAGATTGGTATTACCGGCTGGTTCCGGGGTACTTACGGTGAAAATCCCATCTGTGCCCTGATCAATTCATTCGTTTTCTATACCCAAAGCAGTTCATCCCCCGGCCTTACCCTGGATAGTACGGGGCAGAAAGTTATCGCGCCCTTTGTGGATCCGGAGTTCCGCAGGGCCCTCCAGTACCTCAATACCCTGTATAGGGACGGGGTGCTTTCCGCTTCGGTCTTTACCAACGATCAGCAGCAGTACCGTGCGGAGTTGAACAATAATCCTCCGATAGTGGCCCTTACCACTGCCGGCAGTTTGAGTAACTGGCCCCAGGCATCTATCGATAAAAATCCCAACTTTGCCGAGTTGGTTATGGTTCCCCCTTTTAAAGGGCCCGGCGGCGCCGCGTACAGTGCGTATACGGGTTTTGTGCCCAATGCCAGTACCTTCATCACGTCCGCGTGTAAGAATCCCGATCTGGCGTTTAAGGTTATGGATTCCATGCTTGAACATACGATTTCTATCATTCAGCGTTTCGGCGAGGAAGGGGTTGACTGGACGCGCAAGCCTGAGGATCTGGCCAAGGACACCAATGCCTATGTTCAACTGGGCATCTATCCGTCTCTGTCCATTGTGGAGATTACCGACATCTGGAATTCTCCTTCCAACAAATTCTGGCACAACCAGGGCCCGCGTTACGCCTCCATGCAGCAGGGAAACACCCGCGGAAGTATGCAGGCGCCCTATAACCCCGCATCGGCGGCGGCTATGGTAAACGGGTACAATTATCAGTACAACTTGAACGCTCATCCTCAGCATATTCTACCGTCGCCGTTGAAGTACACTGCCCCTGAAGCTGAAAAGATTAGCGAGCCTATCGTCAACGTCAGCGAGTATGTTTTCCAGTCTATCGCGGAATTTGTTACCGGCGCGCGGGACATCAACAACGATACTCTGTGGAATAACTATTTGCGGGATCTCAACAACATGGGTCTGCAAACGTGGCTGAGTACCGCTCAGACTGCTTACGACCGGGTAAAATAACACAACAACACGGGCGGGACAAGGGGAGGCTGTAGCGGCTTTTCCGTCCCGTTCCTGAAAGGGGCAGGTAATGAGCAAAGCCGTTTATATCGTAAAAAAGCGCGAAAGGGAACGTTTATTCAGCAATATAAAGGCGCGGTGGCAAATTTATCTGCTCCTGGTTGTACCCTTGGTATATCTTTTCATCTTTGCCTACGGCCCTATGGTGGGTCTGGTTATTGCCTTTAAAAAATACAATTTTGCACTTGGAATGTTCCGAAGTCCCTGGGTTGGATTTGATAATTTTCGGCGTTTTTTCGAGTCTTACAAGTTTGTTCAGATACTTGCCAATACCCTTACCTTATCGGTGTATAGTCTGGTAGTATGCTTTCCAATTCCTATTATCTTTGCACTGCTCCTCAACGCCTTGCCCCTCAAACCCTATCAGAAGGTGATACAGACCGTTACCTATATCCCCTATTTTATCTCGACGGTGGTGATGGTCGGCCTGATATTTCAAATTCTGAATAACCGGAACGGGCTTTACGGGGCCCTTTTTATGCAATTGACCAAGGTCATGCCGCCGGACATTCTTGCGGTGGGAAGTAACTTTAAGCATATCTACGTCTGGTCGGCGATATGGCAGCAAACAGGCTACGCTTCGATTATCTATTTTGCGGCCCTCTCCAATGTAGACCCCACGTTGCATGAAGCGGCTCTGGTGGATGGAGCCACGCGGTTCCAGCGGGTGCTCTATGTGGATATTCCGTGTATTTTACCCACCGCAAGTATCATGTTGATTCTCGCCGTAGGCGGCCTGATGAACGTTGCGTTTGAAAAAACGCTGCTTATGCAGAATAGTCTGAATATCAATTTCAGCGAGGTTATTTCAACCTACGTGTACAAGGTCGGTCTTGCCAGCGGCATCAATGATTTTTCTCTTTCCACCGCCATCGGCATGTTCAACTCGGTGATCAATTTTCTTCTACTTATAATCGCAAACTGGGGCAGCAAGAAACTGAACGGCAGCGGTATATTCTAATGTCCTTGCCGGAAATCATCACGGCGGAATTTGAACAGGGGAGTTGACTATGGAAATTACCTGGAATAAAAGCAGCTTAAGCGACAAGGTATTTTATGCGGTTATTTTTGTCCTCCTTACCTTGTTTTTTCTGATTGTTCTCTATCCCTGTATCTTTGTGTTGTCCGCATCCTTTTCTTCCGGATCGGCGGTGCAGGCGGGTAGGGTAGTTCTCTTGCCGGTAGAACTTAGCCTGCAAGGGTACAATACGGTGTTCAACACAGGCACGGTGTGGATAGGCTTCCGCAACTCGATACTGTATACGTTATTCGGCACCCTGATAAATATTATTATGACGATGACCACCGCGTATTGTCTTTCCCGCACCGATGTGCCGGGGCGGAACGGTATTATGTTGCTCTTTACCTTTACCATGTTTTTTAACGGCGGTATGATACCCGCTTACATACTGATTCGGAATCTGAAGATGCTCAACACCCCGTTTGCGCTGATCATCCCGGGGGCCATCGGCGTTTACAACATGATCATCGCGCGAACCTTCATTCAGAACAGTATCCCCGGCGAGATGCTTGACGCGGCAAAGATAGACGGCTGCGGCGATTTTATGTACTATGTGCGTATCGTCCTGCCCCTTTCCAAAGCGATTATTGCCGTTCTCGTGCTTTTCTACGGTGTGGGCCACTGGAACGCCTACTTTAACGCGATGATCTACCTGAATACTAAAGCCCTCTACCCCTTGACCATTTACCTGAGGGAAATCCTTATGGCCACCCAGATTGATCCTTCCACCGTTTCGGACCCCGAAGCTCAGTTGCGTCTTGCGGAAGCCGCCGCGGTGATCAAATACTCCCTGATCGTGGTTACTATGGTTCCGGTCATTATTATTTATCCCTTTGTCCAGAAGTACTTTATCAAGGGCGTTATGATAGGTTCGGTAAAAGGATAAGGAAAGGCAGCCGGCCTTTTTTCGGTGCTAGCAGTTTGTTGCACTTCAGCGCAAAATCGTCTAAAAATTCACGAAAGTGAATTTTTCTACCTTACAAACTGCCAAAGCAGCCCCGATAATCGGGATTTTTTGCATGAATATGCAAAAAATCCACAAGTGCAACAGGCTGCTAGGCATCATGAGGTCGTCGGATTCGTCAAGATGGACGGCAGGCATGATTCACTCCTGGTTAAAGTATACATGATGGGGCGGTTGTAAGAAAAGGGAAGTTGAACGGCCCTGATTGCTGAACTTACTGCCCTTCAACAGCAACCGCAGAAGCTGGGGGGAGCGAAAGGGCGTAAGCCCCCTTTTCTCTGCCGGCATACTTCTTGCCCTTACAGGCCTTCGATTACCTCGCGGGACAAACCGATAAGAGCAGCTATCTTCTCAAGAGGCTCCCCCGTTGCCTTTAAATTACGGGCTATTTCTCGTATACCCTCCTTCCTCCCTTCCAGTAAGCCCTCTTTCCTCCCTTCCCGTTTCGCCTGCACCACCTTGCTCTGCGTGTCTACCTCATACTTGTACTCGCTCATCAGCCGCGCCCGCTCTACCTCGTCTCGGCTTATCCTCACTCCTGACCATCCGTCGGGGACTACCCTCCGCTTGTCAGCCGCTCCTTGAGTGCATCAAGAGAGTATCCCGCATTGATAAGTTCCAGTATTTCTGCCTTCATTTCCCGTTCTCTTTCCTGTCTCCCCTCCTGTCTCCCCTCCTTCCTCCCCTCCCGTTTCGCCTGTACCACCTTACTCTGCGTGTCTACCTCATACTTGTACTCGCTCATCAGCCGCGCTCGTTCTACCTCGTC
>JAISNI010000003.1 GCA_031276295.1 Treponema sp. | reverse complement strand
GAGATAGAGGAGGACTACCGGCAGCTTAAAGATTTCTGGCAATTAGAGGATTTCAAGAGCACGAAACTGCCGCTGATAGCGTTTCACCTGGTGTGTACGCTTTTGGGGTATCTGCTGTTCCAATTGTATGTGGGGACAGAGGAAGGGAAGCGGGGGGCGGGACAATCGTTGCCGGTGATAGGGAAGACCTGGGAGCGGAAACGTGGAAGTCCCGCCCCGCCCGGTTCGGTCATAGTGTACAGCGGCGGGAGTTTTGCTGTTTTCGCCTTTCTTGAGTTCCTACAACTGTATGCCACACTTCCCATCGACATCAGGCTACAACTTGACGGGATTCTCTCCCTGGTTTGATGCCCTATGCTGTATCTCATATTCCGAATTGAAGGATAGAATTTAAGGGCTTGACTCTTTTTTGATTATAGGCTATAAAAATATTAGTTGCTTTCATAATAATGGTGTAGCGCTACATTGTTTGTTCCCCTCTTTGGGCCTCCGGTTTCCTCCTATCTCCGGAGGCCCTTTTTTATACGGGGAGGAAGGGGAAGCCTTCCCTTACAGAGTAATGGTATCATACACGCCGTAATTCGGCGGAATAACCCCGTGGTTTTCAACGCTGATCAATTCCGAGCCTGTGTACTCAAGCCTTTCGTTCCCCGAAACGGCAAAGAGAACCGCCCCGTTTTGACAGCCTATTGCCCCCTCTATACGCCGGGGGCTCATACCGATAAGGCCCCTCAGTACTCCCGCACGGTCCGTTACAAGCCGAACCCCCGGGGAGAACCAATAGAGCAGTTCCCCGTTCTTATACACCGAGGAATTTTCCCCGTCGTTGACGAATTCAAAGCACGCTCCGTCCACAATCCGGCTGTATCCCGTTTTCTCCGCCACCGTTTCTCCGTGGTCGACGCCCCGGGGGATGAGGGCGGTGAACCACAGTTCCCCGTTGGGGGCCGGGAATATCCCGCTCATCCGTTCAAGGTAATCGAGGACGCAGAGCATGGTAGGGGTATAATTTTCTGCATACCCTTCATGGCCGAGCCAGGCGCTTAAACTTCCCGGGAATTTGTTAAACCGGGACAGGGCGGTAATAATCGGGTGCAGTATCCAGGTTAATTCCACATACCGGTGATGGTATTCAAAGGCATGGGGCAACCGTATCTGGGTTAAAAAACTCACCTGCCCCGCCCAGCTATTGAACTCGAAGGACTGGCTAAAGCCCGGTTCATCCATAGCGATGGTGGTGATTGGATACCGGCAAAAATACTTCCTGGTATTGAGCAGATACCGCCGCAGGGCATCATCAAACATCGCATCGTCCCCCACTTCACAGGCCAGTACCCTGATGAGGTTATCGCTGTGGATGCGGACAAAACGGTTATGCCGGTCCCGGTCATAGAAGTAATGATCCGTTTCGTCGTAGCAGTACCGCATAAGGCTTTCAAGGCTTTGCCGGGCTTTTTCTTCCCAGGATATATCGTCCCGGCGCAACTCTTCGGCCATCAGCCCCAGGTACTTCCGCTGGCAGTAGACATTGGCGGTCAGATCCGGCGCAAGGAAGGGCAGGATAGGCGAATCAGGATCATACCGGGTGGGATCGGCCATATAGGGTACATCCGGCACGTGCCAAAACCGCGGGGACGCGTCGTTCCCGGTATCAAAAGTACAAAAAGCCTCCACGCATCCGGTTTTTCTGGTGTTTCGGTATTTTTCCAGCCATTCGTCATTACGGCTTATCGCATAGTACATCTTTTCCAGGAATTTTTTATCCCGATGCAGGCAGTAATGGTTCCAAACGCTCCGGGCCAGCGGCGTTACCATCTGTATCTGCCTGAAACTCGGGCCCGACGTGAGCAGTTTATAGGGGATAAGGCCGTCTTCCCGCTGGAAGTCCGCAAAAAGTTCAAAAGTCGCCTGAGCCGCTTCAGGACAGAACCGGGAAAGCAGTTCCGTGCTGATGGTTCCCGTACTTTCCAGCCAATTGCCGATAAACATGGCCCCCTCTATCAGCATGGGGCCTCCCGAAGCGGAGGGGACAATACAGTTCATAAGATCATGCACGGCCCGGTAGTACACGTTCTCTATTTTAGGATGGGAAGATACGAATTTTACCCCGGAGCGCACAAATTCATTCAGTGCGGCCCGGCCGGTTCCCGTCTCAACCGTACCGGCAAGGCTTTTCACCTTTGCTTCCCGTAATTTCGATAGTATGGATCCCACAGCAGCCTCCGATGATTAAGCGGGAAATCCCCGCGGTTAAACGCCTGTATTAACGCTCAATCAGGGCGGCCAAGGCCGCGGCGGTAAAGCCCAGCGCCTCGGCAACCTTGTTTGCAGGGCCGGAATCGCCGAAGCGTTCCAGGCTGAAAATGTCTTCCGGTTTTGCCCAGCGTTCCCAGCCGGTTTTGACGCCGGCCTCGCAACAGATCACGCGGACACCCTGCGGAATAAGGGCTTCCCGTATAGCCGCAGGCTGGGACTCGAAGAGTTCCCGGCTTATCATGGAAACAACCTGCACCTTCTTGCCGGTCTTTGCGGCCGCTTCCAGCGAAAGGCCCACTTCGGAACCGGTGGCGATGATTACGATATCCGGCTTGCCGCCTTCGGCCTTTTTAACCACATAGGCGCCGGTCCTTATGGTGTTCTTCCAGTCGGGGTCGTCCTTGGGGTATACCGTCAGGTTCTGACGGGTAAAGCCAAGCACGGTCGGCCCTTCGAGCCGTTCCATAGCCATAGACCAGGCTTCCGCGGTTTCCTCCGCATCGCCGGGACGCAGAACCCTCAAGCCCGGCATAGCGCGGAAAGAGGCCAAGTGCTCCACCGGCTGATGGGTCGGGCCGTCTTCCCCAACATAGATAGAGTCATGGGTGAGGACGTAGATCACCGGCTGTTTCATCAGGGCTGAAAGCCGGAGAGCGGGCCTCAGGTAATCGCCAAAGACCATAAAGGTTGAACAGAATGCACGCAGGCCCCCGTGAAGCTGAATACCGTTGGAAATAGCGGCCATAGCAAATTCCCGTATGCCGAAGTGTATATAACGCCCCTTCCTGTCCGCTGCGGAATAGACGCCGCCCGCAAAACCTACCGCATTGGGCCCCTTGAGGTCCGCGGAACCGCCGACCAGGTTCTGATTTGCCGCGGCGACGGCGGCAAGCGCCTTGTTACCCGCGCTTCTGGTGGCGAGCTTGTCCCCGACCGCAAAGGCCGGATTCCGGGCGGGCACGGCTTTTCCCGCATGGAACAGATCCCATTCGGCGCGTTTCTCGGGGTTTTCCTCCGACCACGCCTTAAATTCAGCTTTCCAGGATTCCCGCGCTTCCTTCCATTCGGCCTGTTTCCCTTTAAAATACGCGGCGGCCTCCGGCGCAACGTAGAAATCTTCGGGGATGCCCAGCGCATCTTTTGCGGCGGCAAGCTCCTCCGCGCCCAGGGGCGCCCCGTGCGAATCCGCGGTTCCCTGTTTGTTGGGCGATCCCTTCCCTATAATCGAGGTTAAGATGATAATGCAGGGCCGCTCCTTATCCGCCTTGGCCTCCGCAACCAAACGGGCAATCCCCTCAAAATCGTACATTGAACCTTTCAACACCTGCCAGCCGTAAGCCTCGTAACGTTTTGCCGTATCTTCGGTAAAGGCCAGGTCCGTACTGCCGTCTATTGTAATCTTATTGTAATCGTAAAACACGATGAGCTTACCCAGGCCAAGGTGTCCCGCAAGGGAACTTGCCTCGGAGGAAACGCCTTCCATCAGGCAGCCGTCGCCGGCAAGGACGTAGGTGTAGTGATCGATGATCTTCCGCTTGCCCGTGTTGAAGCGGGCTGCCAGCATGGTTTCGGCTATGGCCATGCCGACCGACATGGCAAAACCCTGCCCCAACGGTCCGGTGGTTGCCTCAATGCCGGGGATAAGGCCGTACTCAGGGTGCCCCGCGGCGTGCGAGCCAATCTGCCTGAACGTCTTGATATCCTCCATGCTTATCCCGGGATAGCCTGCGAGGTAAAGCAGCGAGTAGAGGAACATGGAACCGTGGCCTGCCGAAAGGATAAACCTGTCGCGGTCGGCCCATTTCGGCGTGGAAGGATCGTGCCGGAGGATTTCGCCGTACAGAACGGCGCCCAGTTCCGCGGCGCCCAGACAGATACCGGGATGCCCGGAATTGGCCTTCTGGATGGCATCCATAGAGAGGGCCCGGATGCTCAGCGCTGTTTTTTCCAATGCCTTGATATTCATTGTAATCTCCTTATAAAATTTTAGTAGATCTTATGCCCGCTAAAATGCTTATATGCGAATCCGCGGACTACGGCCTTTCCGCCGTATGCCGCCGTCTTTATGTCCTATATCCAAGTTTTTTCAATTTCGGCAATCATCCCGATTAATTCTTCCTGCGGCGCATGTTTTTTCAGAAGTTCGGTAAATTCTTTCTGTCTACAGAAGTAGTTGATCTCCGAGAGGGTATGGAGATGCAACTTTGCCGACGCGGAAACAATGAGAAATACCGTATGGATATGCTGACCGTCAAGACTGTTCCAATCAGGCGGATCCCGGGGAAAAGCGATGCGTACAAACTGTTCCCCGGTCTCCGAAATAAGGGGATTCCGCGGATGAGGCAGAGCTATACCTTCGCCTATCGATGTAGACATGAGACATTCACGCTCAAGAACCGCTTCCAGGAGCTTGTTCCTGTCCAGGGATGCGGGAATATCCGCTTCGTTGATAATATTGGCAAGTATCTCCTGGGGATTGCTCCCCTGAACGCCATAGTAAATTCCGCCGCGCTTGATAAGCGCAGCAAGTCCGCCATTCTTCATCTTTCCATCCATAAAAAAAGCATTATTGAGGCCGTTCTTTACCGGCTCTTGTTTTCAACGTATACACCGAATTAAGTTTTCTGTTTATCTGTTCCATATCAAAAGAACCGGGATCAAAGTCCACCCCCAGTACGCGCACGGCTGTCTGCCGTTCGGTTTCATTCCCCCGCTCCAGCGCGGACAGATACCTGCGGAAACGCAGGGGGCCCTCGATAAATTCCGGCGGCGCGGCGCCTTCCCCCGCGACACAACGGGGCGGCGCGCTATGGCCGCCGTAAGCGCCGGTTCCCACCGCGAAGAACCGCGCGTCCCCTTTTCCTGTTTTAGAATCCGTTTCGGCACGGGAGAGGATAAGAATCCTGACCGTCCATTTATTTTCGTATTCGTAGATCAGCTCGCTGATCCCCTTCCCTATCAATTCTCCAATTTCCGCACGAGGGGCAATATCCGCGGCTTCCCCTGTTCCCCATTTTTCCTGGCTGAACTGGAAGACGTTCTTGTTTTCCCAGCCGAAAACCGTCTGTATAACCGTATGAAGTTCCGTAAGCAAGGCCGATTCGGGAAGGACTATCCTGCGCCAAACGTTAGTTCCGCCAAGATTGATCTGAATAAGCCGTCCGGGCGCCGTTTCTTTATCTTCACCCCGGCGTCTAACTATTGTCAGTTGGCTCCGCCTGAAATTGTCCAGCGTTTCCCGAACCAATTCCTTTATATCCTCATAGGTTTCTATCATACTGTCCAGAGAATTATCGATAGTATCAAGCTCGTCTTCCGAAGGAGCCTCATCCACATTAACGGTATCCAGATCCTCAAGCAGTCCGGATGTATGTTCCTGGATCTGGGACAGAATGATAAAGGTATGTTTCGGCAGCCATGCGGGGTCTATGTTGCTTTTCTGCAGCCGTACCGCCAGCTCTATTACCGCCGTATGCAATTCGCCGATACGCTGCCGAATGGGGCCGAAGGTCCTGTCCTGAAATACATTGTAGATTTCTTTGCATTCAACAAGCAATCTGCTGATATAACCGGCAAGATAGTTATACTCATACTTTTCCATCTCCACGCATGGAGGGACTATACGCTTGATGAGGCTTTTTGCATTCGTATCTTTGCGGTAAAAGGCATCAAGGACATACGCCTGTACGGCGTATTCAGAGATGGGGATACTGTTTTTATAGAGGATATTTTCAACGGCAGTCATATCGGGGTGCATCTGGTTAAGCATGAGCCCCTTGCAGTCGGGAATGTCCTTGCCGCTAAACCAGAAGCGGCTTTCTATACCATAGGCCGTCGTTTCTATGCGGTCTGTTTTTTCATAGAAGAAATCTTCAAGGGAATAGGCCGGTACGTTCCGCATACGCTCCCCGCCATACCAGTAGGCAAAGGCGATCTGCTCGTCCGTGGAAGCGCCGGGCCCCAACAGGGTAAAGGAATTCTTAAAGCCTTCTTCCGCCGCCTGAAACCACTCGTCAAGTTCAGCCTGCGGCCATTCATCCTTGCCGACCTTTTCTATGTAAAAGACACCGTCCTTCCAGTCCTTTGTTTGTACGACGAACCTGTCCCCCGGAATAAACGAAGTTTTCCGGTAAATATTCCTCATATCCACGGTCTGAATGGAAACTTCCGCGGGTTCTGCGTAAGGGTCGTCATTGTACGCCGATTCATTTTCAGGATTATCCCTGGCCACGTACTGCGGCGCGTATTCCTCGCCCAAAATACTATAGTACGGGTAAAAATCCTCGGGGGAGCCTTCGGATGTAGTGAAGGGAATCTTGGAATTCTGCCAAAAGAATTGATATTCATGCGGTAGCAACGCAGGATTGGCAAAGGGCACGCAACGGTGTCCGGGTATAAGTATACCGTTTTGCAGTTCCTGGCGCGTCGGGGTGATCACAAAAAACGAGCCTTCAAAATAACCCCGCCGGGAAATCCAGCGTTTGGTTCCCAATTTGAAGGCGATATTCCTAATGTTTATAAAAAAAGCAGCCTCGGAAGCCAATTTGGCCAGCCGCTTGGGATCTTTCTTACGGATAAAACCTACCACATCGTCCAGGGTAAAAGGCCCCGGAACAGTATCGAGAAATTCGTAAAGAGCTTTTTCTTGGCTGACAGTCATCTTTAACCCATTATGTCCTTAAAATAAAATTTCCGCAAGACAGATGACCATAGAGCGCCTCTAAAAACAACAATTTTTGGATCCTCATTTACAAATTTAACATATAATTATAGACAAATATAATCATTCGGGGACGAAAATTTTTGAGCTTTTTGATTATTTCCGGGAATATACCATCCGGCTGTTTTTTCCGATATTATAGATAATGAACATTCCTCTTGTTATTCCCACTTACAAGCGCACCCGGTCTCTTGAGAGCCTTCTGCGAAGTTTTGCCGGGGGAGCGGGCGGAGCGGAAGCCCATCCCGTTGCGGTCTTTGACGATGCGCCGGAAAATGAAGGCGGAGCGGATACCAGGGCGCTGGTTGACCGGCTGAACAGTGAATACGGCCTTGATCTGGAGCTTAGAGGGTACGCCGAAAGAGAAGCGTTTGTCCGTTCCCTTGCGGATAGGATGAACGGAACGGACGGTATGTTACGCTTTGCCCTTTACGGCGGCGCCGGCTGGATACACGCGTCCGGATGCAACCGGAATGCCGTCCTCCTCCGTTTTGCGGGTTCCAAAGTCGTTTCGGCCGATGACAACATACGCTTCCGGTTCCATTCTTTTCAGGACCCCGAGTACATCACCGGGCTGCGCGAAGGTATGGGGGGAGCGGCATGTTTTGCCTTCCCCGATGAAAGATGGCGGCATTTTAAGAAGCGCCGGCTTAAAGAGTGGACCGGGAATATCTTTCATGAATTTGAACACGTACTGGGCAAGAATCCCCGGGAACTGGGCTTTTACCCGGAAGCGGGATCGGATGCCGCCGAACTTTCGGGGCCTGTCCGCATAGCCGCGGCGGGAATCTGCGGGGAGCGCTGGTATTTATCGCGTTTTGCCCCGCTCAGCTTTGAGTACGGCCTCCGTTCCCTTATGTGGAAGAACCGCAGGGAATATGCCGAAGCTATGGAGCGCCCCCGCGCCCTTCTCCTCGCGCCGGAACTGAGCCTTGAGGCCTATCCCTTTTTTACCGGCTCCCTTATGGGGTACGATTCTTCTTCCATCCTTCCGCCCTTTCTTCCCCATACCCAAAACGAGGACGGTATCTGGGCGTATATGATCCGCTGTATGTACGGCAATTCCCCCATAGGCCATCTTCCCTTTGCCGCGGAATACGACACCTCCCCCCGCAGCCCGTTCACGGAGGCCGATTCTTCCGATACGTCTCTCGATCAGATTATACTCTGGACCGTGCAGGACATACGCCGGAACCTGGAGGGCAAGAGCCCCCAAGATATTCTGGTCAGTTTGGGAGAAGGTTTGGGCAAACTTGCATCCATGCCGGAAGCCGAATGGCGGGATTACCTGCTGGACGGCTGTCTTGTATTGTGCGACCTTAAAATCCATCAGTTTGGGAAGAACCTCAAAATATCGAGGGAAAAGCCTTCCTTCTGGGCGGAGGATGTCTGGGAACGGATCGGAAACATCGAGAAATCCAAGTCTTCCCTCCGCCCCTGGGCGCCCGCCGAATTTCAAGATTTTGGGGAAAAGGGGGAAGCCGAGTTCAGACATTACCTTGCCCGCATCGGGGAATTACTCCGCGCATGGCCTGAGATATGGGAGGCCGCCTGTGCCCCGGCAGGCGGGTAAGGCGGGATATACCGTTAGCGTGAATATCATTATCAAATAAAAAAAATTCTGAAGGGGAAGCCCTGTTGTGAGGTGTTTACCGCCCCCTTTGGGGTCCGGCTTTATCCCAAAGACGACCGCAGCGACGATATGGTGGTGGAACCGGACATCGTGGTTGTTTGTGATTTTTCCAAACTGGACGAAAGGGGCTGTAACGGAGCCCCCGACATGGTCATCGAAATCCTGTCCCCCTCCACCGCTCAAAAGGACAGGTTTCTTAAATTCAACCGTTACCTTGAGGCGGGGGTACGGGAATATTGGATTGTGGATCCCGATGCGCCTTCCGTACAGGTTTATACCCTTGACCGGGGCCGATTCATAGCCGGAGCCTACGGCATCGTTGATCCGGAAGACGAACCGGCGGAATATACATCGGACAAGGCGCCGGTTTCGGTGCTGCCGGGCCTGGAGATAGACTTAAAAACGATTTTTCCATAAAAATGTCCGGCTGCACGGATCACGCAAAATTCACGGCAGCCCGCGTTGACGGCCTCCGTTCCCCTTTGCAAAGGATTCAGTTATACTCATTTTTGCAGGCTTGCCTTATTCAATAATTAATAACATAATCTCTTGTATAATAGTTATGTAATTTAGTATATTATTTGTTTGTAAGAGGTAGTATGCAGTCGTTAGGAATAAATATCGGTTCTACCAGCTTGAAGATGGTATTGGCCGATGAAGGTAAAGCGTTATGGTATGCCGCCGTTCCCCATGAGGGCGATTTCAGCGCGGCGGTGAGGAAGCTGCTTGGCGAGGGAAAGGTTCCGCCGGGAACGCCGACCCTGATTACGGGGAATGAAGGCCGCTTTATGTTCGACGCGGCAGGTACGCTGGAGCCTTTGTGCGTAGAGGCAAGCCTGCGGACCCTTGACCTTAAAGCGGACGCGGTTGTAAGTATGGGCGGGGAGGACCTTATTGTCTATTCCCTGGATAAAAACGGTAAAATCGTCAATAATTTTTCCGGTAATAAGTGCGCATCGGGTACGGGGGAATTCCTCAAACAGCAGCTTGCCCGTATGGATATGACGCTGAAGGATATTGACGGGGTTCCTGATACGGCCAAGGTCTATCCCCTTTCCACCCGCTGTTCGGTGTTTATGAAGAGCGATTGTACGCACAGGCTGAACAAGCGGGAAGCGACCAAGGACGATATAGTCCTGTCCCTGTCCGATGTCATGGCGGTTAAGGTTATAGACTTTTTGAAAAGGGCCAAGGTTACAAGCGGACGGGTTGTTTTGACCGGCGGAATCACCTTAAACCGCCATATCATCCGTTTTATACGTGAAAAAGCCCCGCAGATTGAATTTATCATTCCTGAAACCGCCGCCGTTTTTGAAGCCCTGGGGGCGGCGGTGCTGGCCCTCAAATCGGGAAGCCCGCTGCCGGAAACAGACAGACTCCTCAAACCAAACGAGATACGTTTCGGCACCCTGGATGCTCTGAAGAACTGGAAGGACAAGGTAAAGTTTTTTGATAAACCCGAGGGAAAGGTGATGCCGGGGAGGACGTATATACTGGGCGTTGACGGCGGTTCTACCACGACTAAGGTATGCCTTGTGGACGCGGAAACCGACGAGGTTGCGGCAAGCCATTACGGCCGTACCCACGGCGATCCGGTCAAGGCCCTCAAGGAATGTCTGGGGATCATACGGGACAAGATAGCCTCCGATACCGCGTCCGCGCCGGGAGACAAAAAGGTTGACATACGGCTTGCGGCTACTACCGGCTCCTCGCGGGAGATACTCGGCGTGTTTCTGGAAACGCCCGGTGTTTACAACGAGATCATAGCCCATTCCGTAGGAACCACCTACTTTGATCACGGGGTGGAGACGATATTCGAGATTGGGGGCCAGGACGCAAAGTACGTGCTCCTTAAAAACGGAGTGCCCATAGACTATGCCATGAACGAAGCCTGTTCCGCGGGTACCGGTTCCTTCCTGGAGGAATCGGCATCCGGCGATCTTTCCATACATTCGGCCAAAGACATAGGCCCTATAGCCCTGAACGCCGACGCCCCCCTCAAATTCGGCGAGCATTGTTCCGCGTTTATCAATTCCGACATACGCAAGGCCGTTCAGCAGGGGGCCAGCCGCGAGAACATTACGGCGGGTATAGCCTGTTCTATCGTTGCCAATTACCTTAACCGCGTTGTGGGGAACCGTACCATAGGCGGTAAGGTCTTCCTTCAGGGCGGTGTTGCCAAGAATCCCGCCGTACCGCTGGCCTTTGCCATGATGCTGGACAAGGAGATACTGGTTCCGCCTTCGCCTGAACTTATGGGCTGTTTCGGGGTCGCGCTTCTTGCCAAACGTAAACACGCGGATGGTCTTTTGGAAGAACGGACGGTAAATATAGATGAACTTTTAAACCGCGAGATAGGCTACGAGCGGGTTTTTACCTGCAAGGCTTGTGAAAACGGCTGCTCCATACAGGTTCTCAAGGTGAACGGCCATACCTATATGTTCGGCGGCCGCTGCAACAAGTACACCAATATGCGCAAGGCGATCAGTGACGTGCCGATCTTTGACTATGTGGAGAAACGCCAGAAGATGCTTTTTGAAGAATTCGCGGCCCCGGCTGCTGCACCGCCAAATGCAGACGGCGCGGCCGTCAATCCCGTAAAGCGCAATTTTACCGTGGGCATTCCCCGTGCATTTTCGGTCCATACCCTGTACCCGCTCTATAGCTGGTTCTTCTACGAACTGGGGATCAGTACCTTCCTCTCCACGGAAGTAGCCCACGCCGGCGTTGCGCGCTCCGAATCAACTTACTGCTTCCCCGCCGAGATAGCCCACGGCGCGGTGCAGGACTGTCTGGATAAGGGCGCCGACTATGTGCTGCTGCCGCATTTTAGGGATATGCCCAGCTACGAAGAGCACGTCCACGCCCACTTCTGCCCCATCACGCAGAGCCTGCCCTACTATATAGAGAAAGCCTTCCCCGATGTAAACAAAAAACGGTGGCTGCCCCTCGTGGTCAGCTTCAAGTTCGGCGAGGGCAAGGCCCTGGAACTGTTTACCCTTATGTCGGAAAAACTCGGCATTGATGAAGCGGAGACCAGGGCGGCATTTGAAAAGGCGCTGGTAAAACAGCACGCCTACGTTGAGGCGGTAAGGAAGCTGGGCGAAGAGGCCCTGGAGGATGCCCGCAAGTCAAACAGGCCGGTGATTGTACTGCTGGGAAGGCCCTACAATGCCTTTACGCCGGAGGCAAACATGGGCATCCCCCGAAAATTCAGCACGCGGGGCTACTCCATCATTCCCTTTGACATTCTTCCCTTTAAGGACGAGAATATCTTCCCCAATATGTACTGGTACTACGGACAACAGGATGTGAAGGCGGCGAATCTCCTTAAAAAAGAGGACAATGTCTACATCACCTATATAACCAACTTTTCCTGCGCGCCGGATTCCTTCATCCTCCACTACATTAAATGGGTTATGGGGCACAAGCCCTTCCTCGTACTGGAACTCGATTCGCATTCCGCGGACGCGGGGGTGGATACCCGTGTTGAGGCGTTCCTGGACATTATTGACGGTTACCGCGCCAAGAAGAACGAGCTTGAGGCCGAGCGCTACGATAACGGCTGGCGTTTCCGGTACGGGGCGAATGCGCGGGGTGAAGAAGAGGATTTCCGCATTGTCAACGAAAAAACCGGAGAAAAGGTCATGGTCCGCGGCAACAAGCGGGTTAAGGTGCTGCTTTCCAATATGGGTGCCATCTCTACCGAGTATATAGGCGCGGCGGTACGCAGCCTGGGGATACAGGCCGAAGCCATGCCGGTTGCCACGGCAAAAACCGTGCAGATTGCCCGCGCCCATGCTTCGGGCAAGGAATGCGTGCCCAGCCACCTGCTCCTCGGCAGCGCGCTCCAGTTCTTCTCGAGCGGCAAGTACCGCAAGGATGAACTTTACCTGCTCTTTGTGCCTATAACGACAGGCCCCTGCAGGACGGGGCAGTACTTTGTGTACTATGAAAACCTGTTTAAAGACCTGCGCCTGGAAAATGTAGTTATTTTCACCCTTTCGGCGGACAATTCCTACGCCGAACTTGGGCCGAATTTTACAAAGGAGATGTGGCGGGGCCTGGTTCTTTCAGACTACCTCAAGGACATACAGACATCGCTCAAGGCGACCGCCGCCGATCCCGGCGCGGCCCTTGTCGAATACGAAAAATCCTGGCGCAAGGTGATGTACGCGGTGGAGCATAATCCCAAGGGCGTCTGGAAGGAATTGGAGCGGGTAGCCGCTGATGTAAAGAAGATACCCCTTAAACGGAAGGTTACCGACTGCCCCAAGGTGCTCATCGTAGGCGAGATCTACGTGCGCCGTGACGACTTTGCCGTAGGGGAACTTACCGACCTTATAAGCGAGCGCGGCATTGTGGTAAAAGTTTCCGGTATTGCCGAATGGATACACTACCTGGACTTTGTACGGGAATATTCCTACAAGAAACTGCTCAAATTGCAGAACCCCAAAGGATTCATACGGAAAATATTCCCGCATATCTTCTCCAAACCCTGGAAGGATCTCAAGAAACTTGAAATTGAAGAATGGTGGAAGCATTCGATAGAAAAGAAAGTGCTCAAGATACTCGGCCCGACGGGCCTTATCCCTGAAACCCCTCACGATATGCACCGAATAATGGAGAATGCCCAGAAATACTTTGTCAATCTGGAGCTTAACTCGGAGATTGCGGTTTCGAGCGGGGTTGCGGCCACTGCGATGGAACACGGCTATTCGGGAATAGTCAACATCAGCCCCTTTGCTTGTCTTATAGGCCGGGTTATCGAAGGTATCTTTACTCCCTGGGCCCGTGACCGGAACTATCCTATGCTTTCCGTAGAGGTTGACGGCAATCTTCTCCCCCCCAATATCGTGAATAAGCTCAATATCTTTATGGTGAACGTGCTGCGCTTCAAGGGGGGCGGCGATCTGGGCGGTCTTATCGACAAGGCGGGCAGTCATAACCGGCGCTTTGACCTGCCCGCATCTGCCGCGGGCGGGGAGAAGCAGATAGTCAACACCTAGCAAGCCTGTTGCACTTGTGGATTTTTTTGCATATTCATGCAAAAAAATCCCGATCATCGGGGCTGCTTATGCAGTTTGCAAGGTATAAAAATTCACTTTCGTGAATTTTTATACAATTTTGCGCTGAAGCGCAACAAACTGCTAGATCCTTACGGGGCGGGGTTCCGGGAGCCTCTGCGCGCGGAAGCGCGGCAAACTGCCGGGCCCGCCCAATTTGATTGACCATGAAAATAAACAGAAACCTTAAATGGGCGCTGGTACTTTCGGGAGGAGGGGCCAAGGGTCTTGCCCATATCGGAGTGCTCAAAACTCTGGAAGAAATGCGGTTTCCCCGGCCTTCACTTATTGCGGGGACATCTATGGGGGCAATTATAGGGGGAATCTATGCCTGCGGTATGAGCGCGGCCGATATCTATAAATTCGCCCTTGAAGAATTCAATATTGTCCACTATCTGGACAGTTTTGTTTTCAAGCTGAACGGCCCGTTCGGGCGTATCTTCCAGATTGGGCAGATACTCAGCAGTCTGGCAAGCCGTCAGGGGATAGATTCCGGGCAGCGCTTACTCGCCCTTTTTGAGCGTCTTACCGAAGGTAAGAGTTTCGACGAAACGCAAATACCTTTCCGCTGCAATGCGGTTGACCTGATAAGCGGTGATGAGGTGATACTGAATTCCGGCTCCGTTGCCAGGGCGATGAGGGCTTCTATGGCTATCCCTGGCTTCTTTGATCCCCTGGTTGAAGGTCCCCGGCTTCTGATTGACGGCGGTCTTGCCGATAATATGCCCGTAGCCATCGCCCGTAAGGAAGGCTTTAAACGGATTCTGGCGGTGAATGTGAACAGCTATACCCCTATTCCCCGTGATTCGCTTAAAAACGGCCCGGCGGTGGTGTTCCGCGCTATGGAAACGGTGATGAACATCCTGGATAAAAAGGACGGCTACAACGCAAGTCTTACGATTAACGCAACGGACGATTCATCGATCATTTCATTTTTCCGCCTGCGGGAACTTATAGAACTGGGAGAACGGGTGGTCGGGGAAAACAGGAAGGCGGTGGAGGCTTTCTTTGGAAAGGGCGCCGCCGCTTATTTTGCGCGCAAGAAAAACCGGAAATGTGGTGTGAGCGGAGGATGATTATGCACATGCTGGAGAAAAGTATTGATCTTCTGATCAATTCTTACAATTCCATAGGCCTCGTAAACCATAGAGAGGGGGAAAAGCTCCCCAGCAAGGACAGTATAGCCCATATCCTGTATAGCCTTGACGAGCTTATCTTTCCGGGTTTCCGTCAGACTACAGGGATAGAACACGACGATCTTACCCTAGTTACGCCGGAAAAGGTTTACCATATTGCAGGGGAACTCATCCGCGACGTGGAGGGAAGCATAGCCTTTTCTTCCAGGAACGGCAGTTTTTCCTGCGGACGCGGAGGATGCCATGCCGCCGCGGAACTTATCGTCAGGGATTTTTTTGAGGAGCTTCCCCGTATCCGCAACCTGCTTGCCCTGGACCTCCAGGCGGCGTTTAAAGGCGATCCTGCGGCTAAAAGCACCCAGGAGGTGATTGTCTCCTACCCCGGTTTTGAGGCCATAACGGTACACCGGATGGCGCATTTCTTCTGGACCAGGGAAATCCCCCTTATACCCCGCATGATGAGCGAACTGGTTCACGGACGCACCGGCATAGATATACACCCCGGCGCCGAGATCGGCGAATCTTTTTTTATCGATCACGGCACGGGGGTTGTAATAGGGGAAACTACGGTTATCGGGAAGGATGTCAAGCTCTACCAGGGGGTTACCCTGGGGGCGCTTTCGGTAAAAAAAGAAGCGGCCGGCAAGAAGCGGCATCCTACCATAGAGGACGATGTTACCATCTATTCCAATGCCGCAATCCTTGGGGGGGAAACCGTCATAGGCAGGGGCTGCACCATAGGCGGCAATGTATGGCTTACCTCTTCCGTGCCCCCTCATACGGTTGTTTATTCCCGCATGGGCGAGTATACTGAAAAGGCCCTCAATAGTTAAGGAGTGTTTATGTCAAAGAAAGTTGTACTTTTTCTCGCCGAAGGTTTTGAAGAAGTTGAAGCGGTTACGCCTATTGATTACCTGCGCCGTGCCGGTATTGAAGTGATCACCGCCGCGCTTGAAACAAAAAACGGCGGAACCGTTACCGGAGCTCACGCTGTTTCCGTGCTTGCCGATACCAGCCTGCCTGAACTGTGCGGAGCGCGTTTAAAACCGGATGCCTGGGACGCGGTTCTGCTTCCCGGCGGTATGCCCGGGGCTTCAAACCTTGCCGCTTCAAAAGAGCTGGGGACGTTTCTTAAAGAAATGGCCGGGGCAGGTAAACTGGTTTCGGCAATCTGCGCATCCCCTGCCGTTGTGCTGTTCCCCCTGGGGCTCCTTGAGGGTAAACACTTTACCTGCTTCCCCGGCATGGAAAAACAGGTAAGCGGCGCGCGGTGGTCGCCCGATCCGGTGGTATGCGATGGAAATATCATAACAAGCCGCGCTGCGGGTGTAGCGGGTCTTTGGGCCGCGGCTCTTATAGAGAAACTTATAGGGCGGCAAGAGGCCGCGGATCTAAAAGAACGGGTGCTGTTATAATGACGGCGTGCAGGCGGTAAACAGATGAACGTATCCGGACGGAGAAAGCCCCATGCTTAAAATTTTAAACAATATCAACCGCCTGCACGAAACTGTTTTTATGGGCGCCCTGACACTCTTCTGTTTTTCCTTTTCCGTGTTCAGAAGCATCTATTCAGGCACCCGGTTCTTTCTATTTTTAAACTGGAATCTGTTTCTGGCTTTTATTCCCTGGGCGCTGACCAGCATTTCGATGATCAAGCCCGATATTCAAAAATCAAAAATAGCAATTTTCTTCATACTCAGTTTCTGGCTGCTTTTCTTTCCCAACGCGCCGTACATATTAACGGATCTGTTTTACCTGCGGCGTCAAACCGGTATGCCTATCTGGTTCGATCTTATTCTTATCCTTTCCTTTGCCTGGACCGGGCTGCTCTTCGGCTTTTTAAGTTTATGGGACATTGAGCGCATCCTCGTCAAGAAGCTGAAGAAGCCCCTCGTTACCCTCATCTCAATAGGGCTTTTATTCATCGGCAGTTTCGGCATTTACCTTGGCAGATACCTGCGCTGGAATAGCTGGGATATCATTGTGGAGCCAATGAAACTTATCTATGACATCGGCGATCATGTATTCAAGCCCTTCCGGCATCCCGGGGCTTGGGGTATGACTATCTTTATGGGATTATTCCTGAATATCATCTATTGGTCATTCAGATTGATCAGAAAAAGAAATATTTAACGCCGTCTGCGATTTGGGGCGGCTATTATAATTTATAATTAAGATTCTGCCGGAAGTTTAAGGGGCCCGCGCGGCCCCTTTTTGTCCCGCAATCTACCTTATGCGCGGCGCGCGTATTTCTTCATATCGAAGAACACCGCCACAATAATGATGGCGCCTTTTACCAGATACTGATAATACGAATCAATGGCCATAAAGCTCATGCCGTAGTTGATGAGTCCCATGGTGAATATGCCGATGATCATACCGCTTACCGTGCCGACACCGCCGTTCTGGGAAACCCCGCCCACCGTAACCGCCGCAATGGCGTCCAGTTCCATACCGTTAGCGGTAAGGGCGTTGGCCAGCGCGAGACGGCTCGCCAGCAATACCCCCGCGCAGCCGTACAGTAATCCCGCGTACAGGTACACACACACAAGGTTTTTTTCCACATTGATCCCCGACACACGGGCGGCCTGGGCGTTGCCGCCTATGGCGTAAAAGCCGGTTCCCTGTTTGGTATGCCTGAGCAACACCCAGATAACAAGAGCGATTATCAGTATATAGACTCCCAAAAGAGGAATCTGAAAAAAAGAGGGACCGATGGATGTTTGGGCTATGGCCTTGAACTGGGATGTAAGGGAACTCACTATGGCGGCCTTGGTGTAAATAAGCTGGATACCGCGGGCTATGGACATGGTCCCCAGAGTTGCGATAAAAGGGGGCAGTTTTCCATAGGCCACCAGGATACCGTTGAAAAGCCCGAAGATGCCGCCTGCGGCAATGCCCGCGATGATAGGCACTACCAAGGGGAAAGAATGACCGTAATAGATGGCCGTTTCATAGGTGGGGATCTGGGCAAAGGATGCCGCTACCGAGGCGGTAAGGCACACCACGTAACCGATAGAAAGGTCGATGCCCTTGGTGATGATGATCATCCCGACTCCCAGAGCGGCAAAGGCCCGTACCGCTTCGGCAATAATCAAGGTCTTCATGGAATCCCAGGTAAGGGCCCGGCCCCGGGTTAAAATCGCCAGCACAAAGAGCAACACCACAAAAGTTACAAAGGTGGTGTACTTACTGAGCAACTGTTTCCATTTTAATTCTTTCATACAAACTCCTTGATAAACTTAGTAGCATAGCGCATGATTGCTTCCTGGGTAGCTTCTTCTTTCGTGAGGACGCCGGTGAGCCGCCCTTCACAGAGCACCAGCACCCGGTGGCTCATGCCAATAAGTTCGGGCATTTCGCTGGAAACCATGATGATGGCCTTGCCCTGTTTTACCAACTCCGCCATGATGGTATAAATTTCATACTTTGCACCCACGTCGATACCCCTGGTAGGTTCGTCCATAATGAGAATATCCGGCACGGTCATAAGCCAGCGGCTCAAGATCACCTTCTGCTGGTTCCCTCCCGAAAGGTTCTGAATTAAGGTTGACATTGACGGAGTTTTGGTCCGAAGCTGGTCGTTCTGGTTTTTTGCCACTTCCGCGAGCCGCTTGTGATCCAAAAAGCCTATCTTAGTTTTATAGTTTTCGAGGGACGGGATGGAGGTATTCACCGTTATATCCAAAAGCGGGAAGATGCCGGTACTGCGCCGGTCCTCGGTTACCAGTCCTATGCCGGAGTTGATGGCGTTAAGAGGGGTAAGTTTTTTCAAGGGCAGGCCCTTGACCAGTACTTCCCCGGAAGCTACCGCCCTTATTCCGAAGATGGATTCCACCAGCTCCGTGCGCTGGGCGCCCACGAGCCCCCCGAAGCCCAATATCTCTCCCCTCCGCAATTCAAAACTGATGTCCCTGAAAGAACGGGGATTCACCGCGGTCAGATTCTTCACCTGGAGGCATACATCCCCAATAACCGATTCCACCGGCGGAAAGCGGTGGGTAATATCCCTGCCTACCATAAGGGAGATAAGTTTATTACTGTCGATTTCCGCCACAGGATGGGTGGCTATCACCTTGCCGTCCCGCATTACCGTAACCATATCGGCAATCTTAAAGATTTCTTCCATTTTGTGGGAAATATATATAATCGCCACGCCCTGGGAGCGGAGATTCCGAATTATGTCGAAGAGGTGGAGGACTTCATTCTCGGTTAACGATGAGGTGGGCTCGTCCATTACTACGATTGACGCGTTGTAGGAAACCGCCCGGGCTATCTCGCACCCCTGCTGCTGGCTGATAGAGAGGCTTGACATTCTGGCACCGGGATCAAATTCATATTTAAGACTCTGAAGCAGGGCTTTGGTATCCCCGAACATTTTTTTATGGTCGATTAAACGCAAAGCATTGAGCGGCTCTCTGCCAAGCCACAAATTCTCGGCTACCGAACGCTCCGGCACGTTGGACAATTCCTGATGGATCATGGACACGCCGGCGGCCATAGCGTCGGCGGCGCTGTTAAAACGGCATTCATTCCCTTTCAGGATTATCTTACCGGCATCCATACGGTAAATTCCGAAAAGACATTTCATCAGGGTTGATTTACCGGCGCCGTTTTCCCCCATAAGGGCGTGTACCGTACCGGGCCGGACCTGAAAAGTTACGTCATCCAAGGCCAGCACGCCGGGAAACTCTTTGGTTACCCCGATCATTTCAAGAACAGGATTTACATCTTCCATCACCGCTCCAAACATAAAAAGGGCCGGTATCCAAGGGGGCCGACCGGCGGCCCCGATTATCGGAACCGCCGATAACCTAAGCCGTCAGCCTCCTCAAGAACGAACCCGCCCTTTAACCCTTCAGGTTAGTGGGTTTTGTAATAGTTCGAATTCTTATCTACCGGCACAAAAGGCACCAGATAACACTGCCCGATGACGGAAGCATCGTTGGCCGGAGCTTCATCAATAGGGGTGGTAGCCGCCGGGGTTCCGCCCGCGGCATTGCCGGGTTTATAGGCCCCGGTAGCAATCTGATAGATCACATCGAAAGCGGCCGCCGATTGCCCGACCGCATCCTGTAATACCGTGGCGTAGAGCTTGTTCTCTTTCATGGAGTTAATGGCGTCTTGGGTGGCATCAATACCGAGTACCGGAACCGTCAGAAGGGTGCCGTCAGAGGTATCGCTTTTGGTAAACCCGTTCTGGATGAGGGATTCCACCGCGCCGAGGGCCATACCGTCGTTCTGCGCCGCGACCACGTTAAACTGGCCCCGGTAGGCGGCTATCCACGCATCCATCTTCTGCTGGGATTGATCGGGAGTCCAGTTGGCGGTATCCCGGGCAAGCACATTGACCGTATAACCGCGGGTCTTAAGTTCCGCCAGAAGCCCCGCTTCCCGGTTGACCTGAGCGGGATGGCCCAACTGGCCCAGAATGAGGAGCATGTTCACGGTCTTGTTGGGGGCTTTTGCGGGGTTCTTATCAAAATAGTCCGCGATAAGCTGGCCCTGATAGCGGCCACCCACAAATTCGGGGGAGGACGCAAAGAAGAAATTCTTCCCTACCTTAAGGGAATCTACGGTGGGCTGGATATTGGAATATGCCGCGGCCCCGCCCTTCTCCTGAATGAGCTGGTTCATCTGCTCCGAAAGCTCGGAAACGCAGGGAACAATTACGAAATACTTGTACCCCTGGTTGAGCAGGGTCTGAAGCTGGGTGAGCTGCGTAGCGCTGTCGCTACGGGCATCCTGCACGTTGAGATCAACGCTTTTTTCCGCCGCCAGTTTCCGTACATTGTCCGAATAGTCCTTCAGGAACTGCTCGTCAATGTTCCGCATCAGCAGGGCAATTTGAATCCGGCTACCTCCACCCGCAGACGCGCCGCCTTGCTGGCCGCTGGCAAACGCCAAGGTTGAGGCAAGAAGCATAACCATTAATACCAATGACAGCTTTTTCATACAATTCTCCTTCTCCATATAAAATCTTAAGCGTTACTTAAGTCTTTCTCATTATACGCGTATTATTTTAGAATGTACAGTCTTTTTTCTCCAAAAGACAAAAAGTTTCTTTACCGGCAAAACAGGAGGAAAACTCCACCCTGTTTTGGGAGAAAAAGAATTCTCCCTGTTTTCAGCACAGGAAGGGACCTCCGATTTGTCAAACACCCCGTGGGAGGGAACAGGAACCTATTGGCCAAGAATATTTACCTGGGATCAAACGGATGGTTCAGTATTATATGTTCCGCCGGCAAAACGCGAATTTTCCGAAGAAGTTACGCGCCTTGACTTTCACGATTTTAAAAAGGCCGGACGTATAACAATTACGGACTGCGGCGCATTAGAGGGGAAGGAAATTGATGTTTTCCTGTATACTCAAAACAAACAAACGTTATTAGGTTCCATTCCTCATTTACCTCCCAGGTATGGCTGGGGATTTCGTGGAAGGGTAAAAGATTCCCGATATAATGAGTGGTTGGGATTGGAAAGCGCCGGTTACTTTTGGGGGATCGGAGATAACGAGACAACAAATTTAACGGTGGGAATTGCCACCATTGAAGAAAACCCGGTGTGGTATGTAACAAAAGACAAGCAGGCCATAACGGTGGATACACAGGTATCATTTACGGCTTTTGAAGAGGTAAGTCATTAATTTATAGTACGGACAAACGGCGCAGGACTGTTGATGCTCCGCCGCCGGCAGGCGGTTCGGGCTACGGTTTTGCGCCGGGCGTACTATGCGAAATAGCCCCTCTCCTCCCCCTGAATTTTTTGAAGTATCATAGATGATTGAAATTTATACATAAAACCCATAAATTTAAATGAGAAGGAATTATTATGTGGAACCAGGAAAAATATCAAAAAGCCATAGCATTTGCGGGTTTTGCACATAGGAAACAATTAGTCCCCGGCGAGGAATATAATTATGTTGTACATATCAGTAATGTAGCGGCGGAAACGGCCCGTGCAATTTGCAGTGAGACAATAGGCGATGAAGATTTGGCAATACAGTGTGCGTTACTGCATGATGTTATTGAAGATACGGAAATAAAAGCTGAAGAAATAAGAAACGAATTTGGGGAAGAAGTTCTAAATGGAGTTTTAGCATTAACGAAAAACGAAGAACTGAGGAAAGAAGATAGAATGGTAGATAGTTTAAAAAGAATAAAACAAGCGGGTAAAGAAATAGCGTGTGTAAAAATGGCGGATAGAATAACGAATTTGCAAGCGCCGCCGGGATATTGGAAAAAAGAAAAAATTAAAAAATATATGGAAGAATCAATTTTAATTTATAATGAGCTTAATGTATATTCAAAATTTTTAAGTGATAGATTAAAAGAAAAAATTAAAGAATATGAAAAATATTTAAGTTGAAAATTATTGACAGAATAGTTAAATTAAGTTATGATCGTATGGGTACTGTATATCCGTACAAAACATACAAAAGGAGTTGCCATGGCGCGTTTCACCTATGCTTTTATTTTGCATTGTAAGGGTAAAGAGGAATGCATTAACGAGTTCCGTCTCCGCGTTGCGGATGAACTGGCTTCCGATTTTACGGAAAGCGACCTCAACCGTTCACCGGCGGAGATGTATTTCTATAGGGAAGAAGCCGGTGGCAAATTTTACGAACCCTTTGTGCCTTTGATGCAGCATTTTACCGCCGAAAACGGCAAACCCCTGGCGTTCTTTTTTGAGTTGATAAAAGGCGAATCTTCCTCTGATAATTCCAACTGGTGCGGGTATGCGGTTTTTGATGAAAACGGCGGCGGTGAGGAAAAGTCATGCCCTATGGGATACGGCAAGGAAATCAAAAGCCGGCTTGCCGAATGGCTGGGCGATGAAAGCGTAGAGTCGGAGGATGACGCCGTGGATGAGGAATGGCAGTATCAGGTTCAGTGCCGGCTTGATGATATTTACCACGCGGGTCTGTCACTTGAGGATATAGATGAAGAATATAGGACGGTGGAGGTTTGTCTTGCGGCCCTGTCCGGAATCGAAGACCCCGATGAACGGGAGGAGCAGACGGAATACGTCCCCGATGATATCAAGGAAAAAGTCCAAAGCGTATTAGAAAGCGGCAAAGGTTTTACGGAAAAAGAATTGTACGAAAAAGTAAAACGCTACACCGCGAAAGATATGCGGGATTGAGCCTACCCGTCTTCCGCCCCAGCCCTCCTACCCAAACTGCGACCTGTAAAGCCCCGCGTAAACGCCGTCCCGTTCCAAGAGGCTCTGATGCGTCCCCTGCTCCACAAGATTCCCGTCCTGCATAACAAGGATACAGTCGGCATTCTGAATGGTAGAGAGCCGGTGGGCTATAACAAAACAGGTTTTGCCCTTCATAAGACGCCGCATCGCGTCCTGAATGCGAAGCTCGGTACGGGTATCCACATTGCTGGTTGCCTCGTCAAGGATAAGCATACGGACATCGAGCAGCATAGCCCGCGCGATAGTGAGAAGCTGCTTCTGACCCGCCGAAATGTTGATGCCGTCCTCGTTGAGGATAGTATCGTAGGCATCGGGGAGCTGCATGATAAAGCTATGCGCCTGGGCGGCTTTTGCCGCCGCAACCACCTTTTCACGTACAGACGCTTCCCGATCCCCGCCCGCCTCTTCAAGGCCGTAGGCTATGTTCTCAAACACCGTCCCGTGGAAAAGCCAGCTTTCCTGAAGTACCATAGCAAAGGCAAGCCGGAGGCTTTTCCTGGTAACGGCGGCTATATTTTGCCCGTCAATGCTGATGCAGCCGCTTTGAGGATCGTAAAACCGCATGAGGAGATTGATGATCGTGGTTTTACCCGCGCCGGTATGGCCTACAATGGCGATCAGGCTGCCGGGTTCCGCCCTCAGGCTCAGGCCGCGAAGCACCGGCTTTTCACGCGTATAGCCGAAATGCACCCGGGACAGTTCCACGCCGCCCCGCACGGTATTCATGTCCACCGCTTCAGGCGCGTCGGCCTTTTCGTCCTGTTCATCAAGAAGATTGAAAATACGATCCGCCGCGGCCGCCGCAGCTTGAATCTCCGAAAGGATATTGGCCGCTTCGTTTATAGGGCCGGAAAATTTGCGGGAATACAGCACAAAGGAACTCATATTGCCCAGGGTAATCGAGCGTCCCAGATAGAGCAGCGCCCCAAAAACACTTATCAGGGTGAGGGACAGGTTATTGATAAAGTTGACGGAAGGCCCCAGGCTGCTGGAATGGTAATCGGCGTCAAAATACGCGTTCACGGCCTCGTCGTTCTTCCGGTCAAAGCGGGAGATTACGGTATCCTCCTGGTGATACGCCTTTATGGTTTTCTGGCCCGAAACGATCTCCTCAAGGAACCCGTTCAGGCCGCCCAGTTTGGCGGATCGTATGCGGAAGAATTTATGAATACGGCCCGATTTGTATTTGATAAAAAGAGCCGCAAGGGGAACGGTAACAGAGAACACGAGGCCCAGAACAGGCGAAAGAGAGAGCATCATAAAGAGGGAACCCAGCACGGTAACTACGGTTGTGCATATCTGCAAAAGATCGTTGGCAAGGGAGGTGTTCACCGTATCAATATCGTAAGAGATACGGCTGATTATATCCCCGATCTGGCGGGTATCGAAAAAGCTCACCGGCAGCGCCATCAGCTTGTCAAAAACATCCTTGCGCATCTGCCGGGCGGCGCGCTGGCTCAAACCGATCATCTGTATGGACAGCACATAGTTCAGAATAGCCGATACAACGTAGAAGCAAGCCATAAGCGTACTATAGTAGAAGACACGGCTGAACACGACGGCGCGTATTCCACCGGTCATGGCGTCTATGGCGCGGCCTGAAAGCATGGGCCCCAGGAGCGCGATGCAGTTACTCAATACGGTAAGGAAAATCGCCAGAACTATCCTCAGGCGGTAAGAGGCAAGATACCGCCAGAGCCTCAGAATGGTTTTAACAACATCAACTTTGGGCTTTTCCCCGCTTCCGGGAACAATAAGCCCGCCGCGGAGCCCGCCTCCCGGCGGTTTCCCCATGACAGGCGGCCCGAATCCCCGTTCACCGGACATACCGCCCCCCCATCTGCGACTCGCTAATCTCGCGGTAAAGCGGGCAGCCGCGGAGCAATTCCGTGTGGGTTCCGTAACCCAGCATACGCCCCCGTTCCAATACCAGGATATGATCCGCATGAATGATGGAACTTATCCGCTGTGCTACAATGATCTTGGTTGTACCGCGGAAATGCCTGTCCAGGGCAAGGCGCAAGTCGGCATCGGTTTGATAATCCAGGGCGCTTGAAGAATCGTCCAGGATGAGTATTTCAGGCCCGGCCGCCACCGCCCGCGCGATGAGGATGCGCTGCCGCTGCCCGCCTGAAAGATTAGTTCCCCGCGCGCTCAGGTTGTAATCAAGGCCGTTCTCCAGATGAGCGGTAAATTCCTCGGCCTGCGCATACCGAACCGCGCGGCGGAGATCTTCCTCCGAAAGAGCCCGCCCAAAGGCGATATTCTCCCTTACCGTATCCGCAAAAAGCGTATCCCGCTGGAAGACAACGCCGAATTTCCGGTAAAGCTCATCCGCCGGAATGCCGCGTATGTCGTCGCCGTCTATCCAAATACGGCCGGAATCGGCATCATAAAAGCGCAGGAGAAGCTGGATGACGGCGGACTTGCCGCAGCCGGTCTCGCCGAGAATGCCAAGCGTTTCCCCCCGTTTAAGCGCAAAACTTATACCGCTCAACAGCGGCGCAACCCCGGAAGCGGCGGTTTCCGTGCGGGGGGCAGGCTTTACATCCCCCCATACCGGATAGGTAAAACCAACGTTCTCAAAACGTATATAATAGGGGCTGTCCTCGTGGGCGCGTTCCTTCAAGACCAGGTCGTCGGGCAGGGCCAGAACCTCGGCGATGCGTGCGCCTGAAGCGCTGCCCCGGGAATACATCACGAACATACGGGTAATGGACAATGTCGCGTTCAGTATAATCGTAAAATAGGTAAGGAACGCGAGAATGGTTCCCGGCTGGGTCCGCCCCGCATTGACGCGGTAAGCGCCGGTAATTATCACAGCAACCAGGCCCAGGTTGATAAAGAGGAACATGGCAGGATTGCTTATCCCCATGATGATATTAGCCTTGAGTTCGCGGCTTGTCATCTCGTTGTTGGCACGGGCAAAGCGCTGTTTCTCATAGTCGGTTTTGGAAAGGGCTTTAATGATACGGATACCCGTCGCGTTTTCCCGTACAATACGCACCACGGCGTCTACCGCATTCTGCAATCCTGTGTAGAGGGCCGTACCCTTCCGCGAGACCAGCGCTATTACGCCAAAGGTAAAGGGCAGAATAGCCGTAAGCACCAGGGTAAGCACGGGCTCCAGGGTAAGGCTTATCAGTATACCCCCCAGAAGCAGGATAGGCGCGCGGATCCCTATCCGCTGCATGCTGGAGAGCATACGGTGTATATTGTAGGTATCGCTTGATAGGCGGGCCACGAGCGACGGGATGCTTATCCTGTCGATCTGGGCGCAGCTTAGACGGAAAACCTTCTTGAAAAGATCGCGCCGTATGACGCGGGTAATATCCCCGGCTACCGCCGACGCCATGCGGTTTGCGGTAACGTTTCCGGCAAATGCAAACAGGGAACAGACCGCCATCAGGCCGCCCCAGAGAAATATCGGCACGATCCTTCCTTGGGGCGCGACATGATCTATCATATATGCCAGTATCCAGGGGAGCAGCAGGTCCATCACCGTACCGGAGAATTTGATTGCGAGGCCGCCCGCCATCCGTTTAAAATACGGCCTTATATAGGCAAGTATAGTTTGCAAATTTTCAACCCGGGCGGACGCCGCTATGACCCCGGGCAATCATTTCCCCCGCCTTACGGTTTGCCCGGGCATCCTTACAAACAGGTAAGGTGCCAATTTAACGCAAGCCCGACATTTTTTCAATGGCTTCCCATAAACCGCTCAGGTAGCTTACCCCCAGGGCGCGGTCGTAAAGGCCGTAGCCGGGCATGGCGGCTTCGCCCCATATCATCCTGCCGTGATCGGGACGGATAGGGCCCTTAAAGCCGGTGTCGTAGAGGGCCTTCATAATGGCGAACATATCCAGGGAACCGTCGGCGGAAAGATGGGCGGATTCCTCAAAATCACGGGGGCCGGTGTAACGAATATTCCGTACATGGGCAAAATGAATGCGCCCTTTAAGGGCATGGATAATATCGGGAATGTCGTTGGCGGGGTTGGTACCGAGGCTTCCGGTACAGAGCGTTATTCCGTTATGGGGGTTGTCTACCAGCTTGACGGACCGCAGAAGTTTATCCTTACCGGTCATGATCCGGGGAAGGCCGAACACGGACCACGCGGGGTCGTCGGGATGGACGGCCATATTGATGTCATATTTATCGCACACAGGCATAATCCGTTCAAGAAAATAGCGCAGATTGGCGGAGAGCTTCTCCTCATCTATCCCCCGGTACATCTCAAAAAGCTCTTTCAGGCGTCCCATGCGTTCCGGCTCCCAGCCGGCAAGGGCAAAGCCGTTGGATTTCGCGTTCATCACGGAAAACATGGAATCGGGTTCTATGGCGTCGATACGTTTCTGCTCGTAGTTCATCACCGTAGCGCCGTCATCACGGATTTTTGCCAGATCCGAGCGCGTCCAATCGAAAATCGCCATAAAATTATAGCAGATCAGGTGAATGCCCGCTTCTCCCAGAAGTTCCAGGGTGGCAATGTAATTGTCAATGTATTTATCCCGATCAGGCGAACCTATCTTGATGGAATCGTGAATATTGACGCTTTCAATACCCGCGATGGACAGGCCGGAATCTTCAACTTCTTTTTTTAAAGCCCGGAAAGCGTCTTTCCCCCAGACTTCTCCGGGTTGAGCGCCGTAAAGGGTGGTAACCACTCCGCTTACTCCCGGCGTCTGACGGATCTGTTTAAGGGTAACGGAATCGTAGGCTTTTCCGAACCAGCGCATGGTCATTTGCATAACAATACCCTTTAATATCGTTTAAATCTCAAAGCGGCCGTTCCGAAATCCGATGTTTTGAAACGGCCCTATAATCTAACGCATGACGCCGAATATCATATTCGGAATCCAAAGCACCACTTCGGGGAGGAAAACCAGAATAGCCAGTTCCAGCAACACCGCTCCCAGGAAGGGGAGGCTTGCCACCGTGTACTCTTCCGGCGGGCACTCGATAATACCGCACACCGTATACAGGGCGGAGCCGATAGGCGGGGTCATTACCCCCAAGGTAACGATAGTTGCCATGAGCACCCCAAAATGCACCGGGTCCATTCCAACCCTCATAACCATAGGCAGGAAAATAGGGGTCAGGAGAAGGAAGTTGACATTGCTGTCAACAAACATCCCCGAAATAAAGAGAAACCCCAGCATAATGAGGGTAAGAAGCTGAGGATTACTGGTGATGCCGAAGATAAAATTGCTTAATGCAATCGGCAGTTGAACCCAGGTTATGGCATAACTGAAAGGGCCGGACATAGCGATAATCAGCATGATGGCGCCGTTATCCTTGAAAGAGGTAACCAGCGCTTCCTTGAATTTTTTCCAGGTAAGTTCCTTATAGACGAATCTGCCTATTATAAGGGCGTAAACCACGGCAAAGGCGCCGGATTCCGAAGCGGTAAACAGACCGAAGCGGATACCGACTATCAGTATCACCGGAAAAAGGAGCGCCCAGATAGAATCTTTGAGGTTATCAAATAGTTCCTTCACGGTGAGCTTCGGCGCATCACGTCTGGGCGGATCGTATTTCTTGACGCGGGAAGTGATGGTGGTGGCGGCCATTAAAAAGAACATCATCAGAATGCCCGGAATAATACCTGCCGCAAAGAGGCGCCCTATGGAAACTTCGCCGACAAAGCCGAAGATAATAAGCCCTAAACTCGGCGGGATGGTGGCGGTAATCAGCGCCGTAATGCAGTTCACCGCGCAGATATAGCCCTTGCTATACCCGATACGCATCATTTCAGGCCCGAGGATGCGGGTCTCCATAGCGGCGTCGGCGGTAGCCGACCCTGATACACCCCCCATGAGGGTGCTCATAACCACGCTGATCTGGGCGGTGCCCCCGTACATCCGGCGGGTCAGGAGGCGGGCAAGGCCGAGCAAACGGCTTGTAATACCCGATACGTTCATTAAATTTCCGGCAAAGATAAAGAAAGGCACGGCAAGAAAAGCAAAGGACTGGCTCTGGGAAACGATCTGCTGTACCACAATCTCAGGCGGCAGAATCGGCGTTGCGACAAAGTAGGCCATACCGGCAATGCCAATCACAAAAGCAATAGGCATTCCCATAACCAGGAATGCTACAAAACATAATAGTAAAAAACTCATACATCGCCCCTTTGATTAAATTTACGAATACACCGCCATATTTTGAGGAACGTGGATACCATCATTGAAGCCGCCGCGAAAACAATACTCACCGTTACCAGGGAGTAGGGAATAGACATAGACTGATACTGACGTATCCATTCCGATGCAGCCAGCCTGATTCCAAAGTAAATAATCCCACACAGCGCGCAGAGTATAATAAAGAATACCAAAATTTCTATGCAAATTTGAATTTTTTTCGGTAAATTCCGGGTTAAAAGGTCTATACCGACAAGCTGGCCGGAGCGGTACGCGATATCGGCGCCTAAAAAAGCCGTCCATGCCAGAAGAAGCATGGCCATATCTATATTCCATGCCATAGAAACCCTGAAAAAACGCAGTATTGCCGACATGAATACGAGGGTTATGAGAACAATAAACCCCACCCCACAGATAATTTCTTCGGCTTTACAGAGGAACCCGTATACTTTTCTCATAATATCCCCAGAGGCTAATGCCAGTTTAATATTAAAAATGGAAAATGGAGAGGAAAAAATACGGCGTCTTAGGACACGCACATCATTAATTCTCCATTTTCCATACAAAATCAGAATTTCCGCATTATAACGTATTAAAAGCAGGCCCCGATAACCGGGATTTTTTGCATGAAGCAGGCCCAAAGGCCCGGTGCAAAAAATCCACACGTACAATAAGGCTGTTAGAGTCCCAATTCTTTGAACAGCCTGTCCTTAATACCGGGAGTCATTTTAAGATCGTTATTGGTGTAGAGCGGGGCTATGGCATTCTGGAATTCCCCAAGGTTGACCTCGGTAACGGTTATACCTTTTGTCTTGAATCCGTCATAGTACCCCTGCTCTTCCTTGGCGATGATCTCTGAATACTTCGCCGCGGTATCGTACACCGTCTTTATAAAGAGTTCCCGGTCTGCGGGGGGCATACCGTCAAGCAGGGCTTTTCCGCATACAAAGCTGCTCTGGAGCATATAGTGTTTGGTGAGGGCCATATACTTGGTAACCTCGTAAAGCCTGTAGCTGTCGGCAGTGGAGGCCTGGATCTCGCAGCCGTCAAGGGTTTTTGCCTGCACACCGGCGTAAATATCCGTGGCGTTCACCGTGGTCTGGGCATACCCCAGGTATTTGGCCAGAGCCTGCCCTATGACGTTCCCGAAACCCCTGATACGCAGCCCGGAAAGATCGGCGACGTTCTTGACCTGGCTCGTGGTGTAGAAGCTGCGGAAACCGTTGAACATATCGGCTATGAGGACGATGCCCTGTTTTTCAAGCTGCGCCTGCCATTCTTTGTAGAGGGCGGTCTGGGGAAGTTTTTCCAGAAGTTTATAATCCGTCAGGATATAGGGCGCCATCAGGATGTTGAGGTCGGGAATGTTGAACTGGCTTGCGAGCCGTCCGGGATCGGAGGGCACTACCAGGTTCACCCCAAGCCGCGCCTGGGTTACAAGGTTGTCGGTATCCCCCGGAAGCGCTCCCGCAACATAGACTTTAACGTCAAAACGTCCGGTAGCGTTAAGCTGGTCCGCCACTTCCTGCATCATCCGGCTTTGTCCGGCGGTAGCGCCTTCGGTTCCCGCAAAGGTAACGGCGATCTTCGCGCCTGACGCGCCGCCGCTTGCAGCACCCTCTTGCGCATCCTGTTGGCCTTTGGCAAACAGACCGCCCGCGGCAAGGCACACCGCCAAAACCGCAATCAACACCGTCTTCAAAATCTTCATAAAAATTCCTCCACAAAAATATGTTTTTGAACAAATGTTCAATGTGTTTATTATATCATACCGGTATACCAGCGTCAAATAAATTTGATAGTTTTTATCCGCAAGGGGGTCTCATACCCGCGCGTATCCGCGTGCGGGAGGCTCATTCATCAAGATATGTGTTCCCCGTGTTTCCGAAGGCCGGCCTCAAGCAGATTCGGTACTACTCAAAGGAGAGCGCTATCTTGCCGATGCCCGGATCCCCGGAATCGATTCTTTTGAAAGCCTCAACCGCCTGCGAAAAGGGAAAAACATGGGTAACCTGTCCCTCGATTTTAAGTTTACCCGCCTTGTACGCGGCAATCACATCCTCAAACTTGTTGTTTTGCAGCCGGGAACCCCGTATGTCCAATTCCTTCGCCGTGATCTTAAATTGCTGTACCGGGGAGGGTTCCTCAAGAAAGGCCATCGTGATAACCCTCCCCGCATTACAGGTAAGATCCGCAAGGAGCGGTAGGGAACCGGGAAAGCCCGCGGCGTCAATCGAAACGGAGGGCCCCCACCGGGTATATTTCTTTAGTTCCGCGGCCAGGTCTTCCTTCCGTGAATTGACGACCGTAACCCCCAGGGCCGCGGCTTCCGCCAGGCGCTCTTCCACCACGTCAGATACGATGAGCCGGGCGCCGGTCAGCAGCACCGCTTTAATGAGGCTCTTGCCCAGAGCGCCCGCGCCGAGGATGAATACCGTGTCGTCTTTTGTGATTGCCGCCCGTGAACAGGCTTGAAAGGCAATGCTCATGGGTTCAATCATCACCGCATCGGTAAAGGAAAGCCCTTCGGGTAACAGGTGCAGGGCCTCCTCGCCGGCGGCAACGTATTCCCTATAGCCGCCGTCAATATGAACACCTCTGACTTTCAGGTTACAGCAGATATTCGGGCGGCCTATTTTACAGGGATAACATTCCCCGCAGCTTACAATCTGATCGATAATGACCGGATCGCCCGGCTTTACTCTGGTAACCCCGCTTCCTGTTTCGGCAACCACTCCCACAATCTCATGTCCCATTACCCGCGGGTAGGTTGCCACCGGGGACGTGCCGTGGTAGATGTGCATATCCGATCCGCAGATTCCCGCGGCCTTCATTTTGACCAGTACGTCCCCGGGGCCTTCGATCTCCGGCATCTCCGTGTCTACCATTTTGAGTATCCCGGGTTTTTCCGTCAAAAGTTGTTTCATGTTTTCTCCCTCAGCGTAAAGGCGGCGGACATTGTTTTTTAATGATCCGGACGCACGCATCGCACACTTCTCTCACCTGAAAAGCCCCAGGATTGAGGGAACCGGCACCCGCGGCGTATACCCCGCGAACCATTTGAGGGGTATCATAATCGTTTCGGGGATCAGCGTCATAACAAGCAGGAGAAGGCACTGGACGATGAAGTAAGGCAAGGTAGGCATCAATATCTCTTCCATTTTGATTTTACCTGTCGCGCAGGCGACATTAAGTACCGGCCCCACCGGCGGGGTGAGCAGGCCGAGGACGTTTACCAGTACAAAATTGATGCCGAAGTAAACCGGATCGATTCCTGCGGCCCCAAGCAAGGGCAGGAAGATAGGCGTTAAAATAAGAATCGTGGGAACCACGTCCATAGCCGTTCCAACCAGAAGAACCACCACCATCAGCATGAGGTTTAACAGGACGGGCCGTCCGGTTAATCCGCTCAGCGCCGCGGTGATCATCTGGGGCATACGGGCGATGGTCATAATATAGGCTGCAACCTGGGCGGCCGCCGCGAGGAACATGACCACGCTGGAAGTTTTCGCGGCGCCGATGAGGGCCTTGAATATATCCCTGGGCTTGAGTTCCCGGTATACGCAGACCCCCACGATGAGGGCGTACACGACGGCCACAACCCCCGCTTCGGTGGCGGTAAACACGCCTCCCCGCAGTCCCACAATGATGATTACCGGAAGGAGCAGCGCCCAAAGACCGCTTATGAATGTCCGCAGGGTCTCCTTGATCGTCGGTTTCGGCGCGTCGGTTTTAACCCCGTCCTTGCGGGAAATAAAGAACCAGCAGGCGCTCATGATGACGGTAAGGTAGATTGCGGGCGCGATGCCGCCCAGAAAGAGGGACTTGATAGAAACCCCCGCCGCAACGCCGTAGACGATCATCGGCACCGAAGGGGGCATGATGGGGGCCACCATATTGCCCGCGGCCACAAGCCCCGCGGCCTTGGCGCGGTTGTAGCCGGAATTTGCCATCATGGGGATAAGGATAGCCCCCAGGGCGGCGGTACTGGCCACGGCGGACCCGACGAGGCTGGCGAACATGAGGCAGGCGAGGATGGTAACATAGCCCAGCCCTCCGCGGACACGGCCCACAAAAATATTGCAGAACCCTATGATCCGCTTGGTAAGGCCGCCGCGGTTCATCAACTCTCCGGCGACAACAAAGAAGGGCAGAGCCATCATGGTAACACTGTCCACCCCCCTCATAAGCTGGGCCGCCACAATTTGCGGATTGGTGGAAGTTCCCCCCATGTGGAGCGCCGTGGCGGACGAACCGAACAGCAGGGAAAAGGCTATGGGAAGACCGAACATCATCGACCCGCAGAGGTACACCAAAAATAAAATTATCAAACCCATCGTTTCCTCCTATTGTATGCTGTCCTGCATTTGATCCGCCTCCGCGTCCCGTATTTTAAGCAGATCGGCAACCTGCATTTTCATAACGATGAGGCGGAATATGTTGACCAACGCAATGATGCCGACGGCGATACCGGTGATAAATCCGGCGGTATAAACCATGAAGGTGGGAAAATGAGTGGCCACCCAACGATCCCGGAGGTTTTGCATCATGAGCATCCAACTGCCCTGAGTCAAAATGAACATGATCCAAATGACTCCGGCCTGCACCAGAAAGTAGATGATCCGCTGCGCGATGAGCGGTACCCGCGATAGTATGCTGTCGATAATAAGGTGCTGATTATCCCGCATGGCTCCGATGGCTCCCAGATATACGAGGTAAATAAAACAGAGCCGCGCGATTTCCTCGGACCACGCGAAACCTTTATTGAACAGGTACCGGAAAACCACATTCATAAAAACAAGGATTATCATTACACCCAGAAAAAAGGCAATCAGAATTTCAATACCCCTGAACAGGGCATCTAAAATTTTTTTCAACGAAACCCTCCGTAGTTTAGGGTAAAAAATATCCCGTTAAGGAACTGTGCAGAAATAACATGACCTTTTGGTCATGTTATTTCCCTATTGGATAAGCAATGAGAATAAAATGCAGGGCATTTTATTCTTGCACAGTTCCTCAGCATAGTTCTTAACCGCAAAGACACATTAAGGCAAATATCTACTGGACCGCCTTGATACGCTCGGTAAGCAGTCTTGCCCACGCATTGTCCGTAAAAAGTTTATCGGTAAGGGGCTGAATCAACTGGATGATCCGCTGCTGATCCGCGGCGCTTGTCTGCGTTACCGTTACCCCCTTGTCTCTGAGGAATTGACGGTCGCTATCCACACTCTTAATGTAGTCGTCCCACGCCTTCTCTGCCGTAGCCTTTGCGGCATCGGCAATGATCTTCTGCTGGTCTGCCGTAAGTTTATCGTAGAAAGGAGCGCTTACCACGATTTCCAGGGTGGCGATGATGTGGTTGGTCTCATAGAGGTATTTCTGCACTTCGTAGAAGGCTTCACTGATAACCGTTACCATGCCGTTGTCCTGTCCGTCCACCACGCCGGTTTCCAGGGCGGAGAAAAGCTCTCCCAGGGGAATAACCTGGGCGCTAGCCCCGAGGTTTTCGGCAATACCCACATGGATGGGGTTGGCGGGCATACGGAACTTTTGCCCCCTGAAATCATCAACCGAGGTAAGTTTTTTGTTGCTGGTAAAAGTCCGGGCGCTGTTCGGCCCCCAAGCCAGCATGTGTACCGTGGGGAATTTCTGATGGAAATCCTTGCTGATCTCCTCGGCAATGGAACCGGTCCACACCTTTTTCGCGTGGTTCAGGTCCCGGTACAGGAAGGGCCAGTCGGAAATCAGCATGGTGGGATACTCCTGGTTCATCGGGGTTCCCACAATGGCAACCTCAATAGTACCGTTACGGACGCCGTTCCAAAGATCGGCTTCGTTTCCAAGGGTACCGGAGTGGTATATGTCCACCGTCAGGGCGCCGCCTGACGCCTGTTCGATCCGCGGTTTGAATACCGTATCCAGAGCCGCCGCCATAGGATGGGTGGCGCCCCAGTTGTCGCCGACCTTGATGGTTACCTTCTGCTGCGCGGCTGCGCCCCCCGATTGGGATCCGCCTTTAGCAAATACCGCCCCTCCGACAATCAGTCCGATCAGCGCCGCACAGAGAATTCGCTGTGTTCTTTTCATACACTTCCTCCAAAATAAAATGTTATGTGCTATATTACTATGCCGTTATCTACCTGTCAAATTTTTTTTACAATAAATAAAAATAAATACGGTAAAAACCGGGGCTTTTACTTTGACAGAATTTCGTGCAGTTTTTCGCCGAGCGCGCGGGATTCTCCTGCGGTTGGCGTGGAGGTCTGGATAAAGAGCCCTTTCCTGCCGAAAAAGTCCAGTATCTTTTTAGTGTACCCGGCCAAGTCTACCTCGGAGCCGGCTGCATGGTCCCAGTAGCAATGGCGCAGGCAGAGGCCCGTTTTCCCCGCGGCCGCGGATCGTATGCTCTCCCAGTTATCGGTTTGCGGAATGGTAAAATCCAGTCCGCGCAGCCCGGAAATCTCCATCATGGGGCCGACCACATGCTCAACGTTCCCGCAGGAGTGAACCACGATACCGCCTACCGCCTCGGCTATCATGCTGTTGTACTTAACGCCGAATTCGCGGTACAGGGACGGGGAGAGGAGAGCCGCGGTATCGTCGCTTACCCTGACGCCGCATTCCCGGGGTATGTGCCATAGCTCGTGGCCTACGCTGTAGAGGTTTTTAATCCGCTTGAACTGTTCTTTTATATAGAGGATAGTTGCCTCGGTTACCTTTTCCATAAGCGCGTGAATCTCGTCGGGGAAAACCAGCGTGGCCTCGATAAAAGAGGTATAATCCCAGATAAGGGAAGCGGTAACAAGGGGAGAGGGCACATTGAGCGCGCGCAGGGGCAGGTCTGAACGGCTTTGCAGGTATTCCAGCCGCTCCCACGCCCGCCGATACACAGGATTGTCCGCCGGATCGGGAACTTCCAGCTTGTAGACATCTTCAACGTTCTCTTCCCGAATGATGGACGTATTCCAGGGATCGGCCTCGTCATTTACACGGTATTCGCAGCCGAAAGCCGCCGCAATGATATTGATCCCTACATTGGGCTTTATATTGGGAAAGGCGTAATCGTAGATTCCCTCCCTGTCGCGGTGGAATTGTTCATTCCATTTCAGTTCCGCCCCGTCATCCTCAAAGAAGTCTTTGGTTGCCAGATGTACGGGCCCGACTTCGATAATAAACGGCACTTCGTCCGTATCCTCCAGCCGCCAGTTGGCAGCAATCCGGTTCTTTATAGTTTCCGTATCCAGTCTGTTACTCATGTTACCATCCTTAACGGATATAGTATCATAGTTGTGCGATATACGTCAAATAAAGTTTATCCGAAACCAGCATCTTTTGCCGGCCGGGTGCCAGGCACAACATCATACCCTTAAAAACTGGGTTTCTGGTTGCATTTGTATTTGTTGAAATTGTTGAAATAGTTGAAATAGTTCCATGTGCGGCGTGTCCCCTTCAACTCCCGTACCGGGACAAGGTTCCGTTCCATCTCGGCCTTCAGCCGCTCAAACATCTTTACCTTCTTCCTCATCGTACACGGTATGATGTCCGGCAACGGCATATCCCGCTGCCGGCTCCAACTGGCCATATCCCCGGGAAACCGCGCCGTTTCTCATATTCCTCGCCGCTGTTCCCTGTTCCTAGGTTTATGATGTTACGCCAGGCGTGTTTATTTTGGAACTCTGGCACTGCCCAGGGCAACAGCACTTACTTTTTCGTGATAGAATAAAGGCCAAAGAACCCATGAGGGAAGGGTTTGACGAGATGGAGGAGCTGGGACGGGATCGGGAGGAGTGGTTCAGGCAATTTCTGGAGCTTCCGCACGGGATACCGGACGAGGATATGTTTCGTCGGCTTTTTGAACGGATGAATCCGGCGGAGCGGGAAAACGGGAGACCATAAGGCGGTCCAGCTCAAGGTGTTATTCGGCGAGTAAGTGCTGTTGCCCTGGCCTGACACGGTTCCCCTTGTATAGATTTTTTATACTTGCTACAATAATTTCTATGCTACAGACAAAGACGGCTCACGGCTCACGGCTCACGGCTCACGGCTCACGGCTCACGGCTCATATTATACACATAAGCGTAAAAAAAATCTACTAAACATCCCCCGGATTCCCCGATATTTTTTTCAATTTTTTCCAAAAACAAGCCAACTTTTTCCATACAAGAATGAAAACACCTCAAAGGGGAATCCTATCAGTTCAACAGGGTTCCCGAACAACTTAATAGGGCTCCCGAA
>JAISNI010000209.1 GCA_031276295.1 Treponema sp. | reverse complement strand
CTCCTCCGAATCCGGATTACAGGGAAAGATCAAAACGCCGCTTTGACTATCTTCAGCTTGAGTTCCCTGTCCATATTGGCTATGGCCTGAGCCATGGTCTGTTCCCCCGCCACATACTTCTCAATTTCCGCGCTGATAATCGCGTCGGCTTCCGTATCCGAAGAGGTCAGAGGTAAATTGGGAGAAGGATTAGCGCCTAGACAATCGCTTTCCGCCTTAAAGAAAGACTGCCCGCCGTAATAATCGGAAGGCGCCTGCCAGAAGGAATCGGCCACCAGGTTTTTAGACAAGGGAATGCAGTAAAAGCCCTTGACCCTTTCCCTTTCGGCGGACCATGCGTTCCTCGCGCTTACGTTGGTCTGGAAATCATACCAAAACTTCTGGATCAACCCGACATACTTATTGGGCTTTTTATCTATAAGGCACCATCCGTTGGCCACGGGAGCCCCGCCGGTTCCAACTTCAGGGAAAACAGGGGCCTTCATCACCCGCCATTTACCGGCCGTACCGGTACAATTTCTCCGCAGCCACTCATCCCAAAATGCGCCGATATAAAAAGTCGCTATCTTTCCTTCATCGGTAGCTTCGAATATGGGCGGCTGCAGCATGGTCGTTTTATACAGCAAACCTTCGCTATACAGTTTGTCAAAGAAACCAAGGGCCAGTTTTGTCCCCGGATCGCTGCCGATAATGATATTCCCCTGTTCGTCCCAGATTCGGGCCTTGGCCTGGGGCATCAAGCCGCGCCGCCCGTAATACCGCCAGGTAAAAGTACCCGGATCCACATAGGACAAAAACACCTGGCCGTTACTCCGCTGTTTCAGCAGCCGTCCGGCTTCGAGATACCCGTCGAAAGTGGACATCATCGCCGGGTCAATGTTGTATTTTTTGAAAATTTCATCGTTGTAAAACAACATTTGGGGGCGTACCTGTTCGGGAAGGCCGTAAATCTTTCCGTCAATAGTATAGTCCGACAGAACGCCGTCGATAAATTCATGGGCGATGGGCGCGAGAAAATTTTTATTATCTAACAACAAACCGGTGGAAATCATTTGAGTGACGCCGACAGTATCAAGCACTATCACATCCGGCATAGAAGCCCTGTCCCCCGAAAGGGCGTACATGGCGATTTTCTGCTGCCCGGCGCCCATGGTTTGCAGGGCTTCGGTCTCAAACTTTACATTTGGGGCTATATCCCGGTTTCTTTCCCAAAAACTATCCCAATACCTTGGTTCGGCATTGGGCTGCCCGGTGCTCCAATAGATCAAACTTCCGGCGGGGTATACTTCTGCGGAAGCCCCTGCCGCGGCGTCTTTTGAGCCGCGCGCCGTCACTGGCGACAAACCAATCATTAGCAGCGATAAAACAACTAATCCCTTTTTCATACTCTCCCTCCTGCCATATCGTTTATTCGCGGGACAAAAAATTGTCCTCATAGCCCTTTCTTACGCCTTCACGGCACAGATGCACAAGCCCCCGCCCTCCGTCTTTTGGGATTGGCCCTATCAACCCAAATTAATTTTATATATCCGCCCCCCGTCTTTAATATCGTCCCGCAGTCTTTCTAAAAACAGGTCATAATCTTTCGCCTTAAGGGACTCAAAAATTGAACAATGGGGTCCGGGGTTAAATACAAACTGATTCCTGTATTGTTCCCGGGAATAATATTGGGCATAGTACCTCCTAAGGGTCCGCATACTGTCGTTTAAATTTCTCACCAGCAAATCGTTTTTAGCGAGAGAAATTAGCATGGTGTGATATTTAATGTTCTCGTCCCAGATGTCCCACACATCATCGAGTGTAGTCTTCTGAAGATTTACCAGATAAGCCCGCAGGGGTTCTAAATCATTTTCGGTAACCTTGTGCATATATTCTTTGGCCGCGCCTAACTCGTTGATGAGCCGGAATTGAATGATGTTAACCGCGTCCTGTCCGCTCAGCCTTAATACGACATATCCAAAACGGGGGATGCTCCTTAAAATCCTTTCATTACACAAACGGATCAAAGCCTCGCGGACAGGGGCCTTGCTGCTTCCGAAGCGGGAGATTAAATATCTTTCGGTTAAGACGGCGTTTTCTTCCGGGTGTTCCGTTACCATTCTAAGAATAGAATCGTATATTCTATCGGTCATGGTAACCAGGTCACGTTTTATAGGTATAATGGTACTATCCATTTTTACGTCCATTTATCATCCCCGCCGTTGTTCGAAAACTGAATTCTTTTGTAAAATCCCGCTATATGATACGCGACTCTTCCACAACCCACTTGAACCGGTTGTAATCCACTTCGTTTGGTATTGTACAATCGGCGCCGATAATAAGCCCTTCCTTTCCAAAACGGAATATAAGGTCTCTGGTATACCGCCGTACTTCTTTTTCCGTCCCGTAAAACAATACGCCCGGGCGTGTATTCTGAAAACCGCCAAGCACGGCCTTCCCGCCAAAATACTCCCGGCCTTCCTCAAGGCTTATATCCTCCACATAGACCGCCCAGTTAATCACCTTAGCCGGGTAGTCTTTCCAGTTTTCAATCCTGTTTTTTACTCCGGCCCATCCGCACATGTGGATAATATTATCATCGGAAATGCTATTGGCGTGGTTCAGGACATACAGATCGCTGGGGCTGATCATTTCGCGGTATTCCTGGTAAGAAAACCGGTCTAATTCGGCCCCTTGAACGCAATAATAAATTCCGTCGTTTTTTGCCTCCCGGATTATAAGCTCCGCCAAAAGGGCGTTGTCCCGGGCTATCACATCCAGAGCGTGAGTAACCGCTTCCGGGTCCTCGCGGATATGCCGCATTACCAGTTCGTCCCCCGCGCCGAAACGGATAGAAGAAAAGGGGGCAAAAACATTGTAAAAAACACAGCATTCATCTTTTACTTCTTCTTTTATTCTCTTGGCGCGCCATACCTGTTCCCGGATAAAAGGGTGATCCTTTCCCAGGGGTTCCAGGTTACGCCAATCGGCGGCCTTTTCTATTTTTGTAGTTATCGGATACGGGAAATACCCGTCGCACATAATCTTGATAAAGTCCGTGTCAACATCGCGGTAATACTTTAAATGGGCCCGGACGCAGGCTTCCCCGGAAGCATTGCCGCCGGCAAAATGAAACCAAAATCCCACAGGCACATGATCAACCTCTTTTTTGTTCATGGCGTTTAACACCCTTGTACGTTTGTCCATATTACCTCCTGCCAAGGGATTCACCGGAAGGTTTGACCCCTAACATGTCACTAAGCTTATCACTGATAATATGACCATATCAAAAGCCCTGTCAAGAACTTTTTTGGTTTTTGAAATTTTGTTTTTTATGCGATTGGATTCGGAAAACCGCGGGTATTCTCCTAAGGAGAACAGTGTTTACCGGCATAATACTCTGCATATATGGCAGTGACCGGTATAGACCCCACATATAGCGTTCCGGCTGTTTACGACGGTTTGCCAGCCGGATAAGGGCTTTGCGGCGGCAGGTATGCCGAAGCATCGCTTCCGAAGGAAGCGCGGCCAGGGCCGCCAAACTGTGCCGGAGCCAAGGAAGCTGCTACACGGCAATATCAAAGCGGGAATGTTCCCCAGCTACGCTGGGGCGCGAAGCGGAATGACCTAGCCGTTGCGGAGGCCGAGCCCCTTACCGGCTTTTAAAATTGCTGCGCAAGCAGCGGCCAAGCGCACACAGTCCTGTTATGTGCAATAAATCCTGATTTTTTTAATTTTGCCTGTTTGCTCTTGGTAAAACAAAAATGAATCAACACCCCCGATCTTTACATCGTAAATATTTGTCGATACTGTGATTCGGGGTATTGCATATAACAGAATTGGTT
>JAISNI010000207.1 GCA_031276295.1 Treponema sp. | reverse complement strand
CCCTCGCGGATCAGCAGCGTTTGTCCATTGCCGGTGAACCTGCCTTCTCCTTCCACCGCAAAAACAACGGAATTGTGGGGCCTGGGATTCCTGGCAATCGCCGGTTTCCCCGGATATATATAATCCTTTCCTATGGTGACAATTTTGGAAATATGTACATCCAGATCGATGTTCTCATTCCCCGCCATACTGATCCTCGATAGTTATTCTTCCCGATAGCGGAAGGACCGTCAAGATGTCCACGGAAAATACCATACCGGCGGCGGCAGGCTGTTCCTGAACCGCGAGGTTTGACATTTTGTCAAAGCTCGGAATACTTATACAACGTGAGTTGACGGAATGACAAACGGTTCCTTGTTTTTTAGGGGGAAATTACCTGCCCTCTAAGCAACGACCCTTGACGAGAACGGCATGGTTCTATAACATTCCTTTATGAATGCTGAAGAACTTCGCTCTAAATATATTGAATTTTTCAAATCGAAAGGCCATACCCAGATTCAGGGGAAATCCCTCCTGCCCGATAACGATCCGACCGTGCTTTTTACGACCGCGGGGATGCACCCCCTTGTACCGTACCTTCTGGGGGAGGAACATCCCGCGGGTAAGCGCCTTGTGGATTACCAGAAATGTATCCGTACCGGGGATATAGATGCGGTGGGGGATCCCAGCCATCTAACCCTGTTTGAAATGCTCGGCAACTGGTCCCTGGGCGATTACTTTAAGGAGGGGGCCATAGAGATGAGCTTTGAGTTCCTGACCTCTCCGCGGTGGCTGGGCATCCCCCTTGAGAAGATAGGCGTTACGGTGTTTGAGGGCGAGGACGGGATAGCCAGGGACGAGGAATCCGCCGCGATATGGAAAAGGCTGGGGATACCGGAAAACCGTATAAGCTACCGGCCCCGTGCGGATAACTGGTGGGGCCCTGCCGGCAGCACCGGCCCCTGCGGCCCGGATTCGGAAATGTTCATCGACATGGGTAAGGAACCCTGCGGGCCGGACTGTACGCCGGGCTGTTCCTGCGGGAAGTGGCTTGAAATATGGAATGACGTGTTCATGCAGTACAACAAAAATGCCGCCGGAGCCTACGAACCCCTCGCCCGTAAGTGCGTGGATACCGGCATGGGCATAGAACGGACAACCGTCATCCTGAGCGGTAAAAAATCGGTCTATGAAACGGAGATATTTGCGCCCATCATCCGGGCGGTGGAAGAGGTTTCAAATTACAGTTATGGGATGGATCCTGAAAAGGACAGATCCGTGCGCATCATCAGCGATCATACCCGGTCGGCGGTCTTTATCCTGGGGGACCCCAAGGGGATAAGCCCGTCCAATGTAGGCGCCGGTTATGTACTGCGCAGGCTGATACGCAGGGCCGTCAGGCACGGACGCAAGCTGCTGCATGACGGCGAAAACCTTACGCAGACGGGCCGTTTCCTCCTGCCTATAGCGGAGATCGTTGTAGACATGATGAAGGGGCCCTATCCTGAACTTGACGAGAACCGCGCTTTTATTATGGCAGAATTGGATAAGGAAGAGGCTAAATTCCTTGAAACCCTCCATAAAGGGGAGAAGGAATTTGAAAAACTCCTGCCGAATCTCCTTAAAGACCCGCGCAGGCTCATGTCGGGCCGCCTTGCCTTTAAGCTCTACGACACCTACGGCTTCCCTATAGAGCTTACCGGCGAATTGGCCGCTGAAAACGGCATGACGGTCAACAGAGCCGAGTTTGACGAAGCCTTCCGGAAGCATCAGGAGCTTTCCCGCGCCGGCGGGAATCAAGTTTTCAAGGGCGGGCTTGTGGATCAGGGTGAAATGGCGGTAAAATACCATACCGCTACCCATCTGCTCCACAAGGCCCTCCGTATAGTACTGGGGGATCATGTTGCACAGAAAGGTTCCAATATCACGGCGGAACGTATGCGGTTTGACTTTTCCCACGGCGCGCCTATGACCGCCGAAGAGCTTGCAAAGGTTGAGGCCATAGTCAACGAACAGATACGGAAGGATCTGCCGGTAAGCATGGAGATAATGAACCTGGAAGATGCCACAGCCTCCGGCGCCATCGCCCTTTTCGGGGAAAAGTACGAGGAAAAGGTTAAAGTGTATACTATGGGGGATTCGCGTACCGGTGTTTTTTCCAAAGAGGTCTGCGGCGGCCCCCATGTGGAACATACCGGCATTCTGGGAAAATTCACGATACAGAAGGAGCAGTCATCTTCGGCGGGCGTCCGGCGGATACGGGCAGTGCTGGGGTAAAATTGTAATGTTCTTTTTTGTGTCCTTTCTCTCTAGTATTTGTTTAATAGTGTGATATATTATATTAAAAGTGAGGATGGAATAATATGAAACGATTTTTTTCTATTTTATTAGCCCTGATCAGTGCCGGTATAAGTTTTGCTCAAAATGACTTACAGCCCGCCGCTATCGTCAGGCTGACCAAGAGCGAACCTATCACCGTAAAACAGCTCCGTACCGAGGTTGAAAGGATGGAGAAAACCACCGGACGTGCTTTAAGTACCAATGAAAAACGGCAGGTGCTTGATGTTATGATCAACGAAAAGCTCGCAATTCAGGCGGCGGAACGGGATAAGATCACCGTTTCCGATGCTGAAATCAATCAGCAGATACAACAGTTACGCGCAGGTATGGTTCAGTCTATAGGGCGGCAGCCGACGGACGCGGAATTTGCCCTTGCCGTGAGGAACGAGACGGGCCTTGATGTTCCCGCATTCCGCGATATGCTCCGCAAGCAGGCCCTGACGCAGAAGTATCTCATGTCCAAGAAGCAGGATATTTTCAGTTCTGTCAAGCCGCCTAGCGAGGAGGAGATACTCGAAACTTACAACCTGTCGCGGGCCGAGTTTGTCAGGCCGGATACGGTCCGTTTTTCTTTTATCCAGGTGCCGTTTACCAATTCATCGGAGAAGGGTAAGGCAAAGGAAGTTATTGATCGTCTGGCAAGGGAAATCGGCGGTGATCCGGCGAAATTTGACGAGACCGCGGTTAAAAGTCAGACGCCGAATTCCGGCTATCAGGGCGGTGACGGAGGTTATCTGCCCCGGAACAGGCAGGCCGCACAGAGGGTGGGACAGGAATTTATCAATATCGCGTTCGGGTTAAAGCAGGGTGAGGTTTCCAAGGTTATTGAAGGCCCCCGCGGCTACCAGATAATCAAGGTAACGGAAGCCTACGGCATGAAAAATTTGGAACTAACCGATATAGCCCAGCTTGGGAGCCGGATGACCGTGAGGGATTATATCGGCAATGTCCTGCTCCAACAAAAGCAGACTGCCGTTGTTGAAAAGGCTTCCCAGGAGCTTGTTGCGGAACTGCGGACAGGAAACCCCTTTCAAATTATCGAGAGTAACATTAACTGGTAGCAAACCTCAATGGCATCGCGGAGGAAAGGACGTATACTGGCTTTTCAGGCCCTCTATTCCTGGGAAGCGCGGGGACGCATGGTTGTCTCGGAGGATCTATTGAATTTTTCCTGGCTTGAGGCGGATAAAAAAGCCGCTCTTGATGAGAATATCTCATCTTTTTCCCGGCTTCTTATAGTAGGAACAATTGAAAATATCAAGGCCATAGACACTATGATCCGATCTCACCTTAAAAATTGGGATTTTTCCCGCCTTAACCGTGTGGACTTGGCCATCCTCCGTATGAGTACCTATACCCTTATGTACCAGCAGGATTTGGCCCCTTCCATAGCGATAAACGAAGCAATAGGGATTTCCAAGGAATTCGGTACCGATGAGTCTTTCCGGTTCGTAAACGGGGTTCTGGACAGCATACAGAAAGCCGTACACGCCCCTCAAGATCCCGTGCCGTGTCGTCAGGAGGGGCTTGAACCGGCAGGAACGTCCGTGTGGGGCCGGAACAAGGACGGCAGGATACTGTAATTATGGCAGAGAATACCCGGTCTAAACTTAAACTGGCAGTCGTCATAGGTTTCCTTCTGAGCTTTATTCTGCTGGTGGGTATAGGTTTTATCAGTTTTTATTCGGGGGAAGGTTTCTTCCTCTCAGGAGATTCAAAGGCCGCCCGGGAAAGCGCCCTTTTCTACCGTAGTATTGCCGAATATGATAGTCTTTGGGAGAAAAGCCGTGAAACGCGAAATCTGGCCATCTTTTCCCAGATGCTGGATAAACTTGAAAAGCAGGTTAAGGGGGCGGAATTCAGCCGTTCTATTTTAAAACGGCGAAGGATCCTCGCCCGTGAGGACAGCCGGTTTCTTGTACCGTACCGCGAGGCTGCCCAGAATGGCGCCAAAGCCTTCCCCCGTGACGTAACCCTTGCGGCGCTTGCGGCGGAGGCTGTCATCTTTGATCCTTCAACGTCGCCCCAAAAGAGGCAGCTCCTCGATACCTACCTTTCGCGTTTATCCGCTTCCCCTCTGGCCAATTCACGTTTTGCCTCCCTGATTTTGGCTATCCGTATACTTGAGGGGACTATGGAGGGCCCCCGGCGGACTGCGGCAGTTATCCCCTGGGATACCCTTGCCAATGTCTCGCTGACCCTTCCTCCGGGCCGCCGTGAAAAGCGCCTGGCTGAAGAACAGATACTTATAGATGCCGCAATCCTTAAGATTCTGGAAGGACAAACCGCGGAAGCCCGCAATGTTATAGATAAGGTTCTTGGACCCGTTGCGGCAGAAGAGCCGGTTCCCTCCGCACTTACGGGGACAGTAATTCCCTCTGAAGATGATGCAAATTCGGCGGCGAATGATGGAGATGTGGCCGTGCCGGAGGACGAAGGGGTGTTTGTTCGGCCCGCAAATCCGGTGCGGAGCGCGCCTGTGCCGTCGGCTTTTGCTCCTTCCCCTGATTTTCTCCGGTTTGCGGCGGAATTTTTCTACGATTTCGGCCCCGCCGAACGTGCCGCCCAGTTGTTGTCATCCTTTACCGATACTGGCAGCCTGATCCGCCGCGCCGACGCTTTCTACCTGGCCGGCAATATTCCCGAGGCCCGCGAGGGCTGGGCCCGACTCGACGCTTCCGAGGGCCAAACGGAATCGGAGGCCGCACTGAACATCATAGGCCGTAGTCGTTATAACCTTGCCCTTACCTCAGACAGCAACGACGCGGAAAAACAATACCTGGAAAAACTCATTTCAAGCCAGGTCGGCGATAAGAGAATCCTTCTGTTTGGGAATATCCGGTATTCACGGCTTTTCGATACCGACCAGGCAATAGCAATACTGGAGGCGCAGAGCCCACGGGAGAATCCCCTTATCGACCTGGAACTGCTTCGCCGCCGTTTACCCCTTTTAACGGCAGCAAAAAGTATTCCCGAAACATGGGTACTGCTGGAACACCATCCCGGTAATACAGACCTTTTCCGGTGGGCATTGTATTATTTTGAATTCCAGAAGCAGTATACGGAGATAGCCATACTGCTCAATCAAATGGAGATGCAGAAGATAAAAAGTCCCTGGATGGATATTCATTACAGTTTTGAGCAGATACGGGGCGAAAGATTCCAGGAAGCGGAGGAGAGATTGCAGAATACGCCGCTTGCCTCATGGGTTGTGCCTGCCAATAGGGGCCGTATACTGGAGTATCAGCACTCCAACAGGGAAGCGCTGGAAAATTATGAAAAAGCCTGGGGTATGCTTAACTCTTCAAAAAATATGAATAATGAGGATGCTTCCAACATTCAGCTTCGTATGAGCCATGTCTATCGATTGCTTGGTAGAACCGATGAGTGCCGCAACGCCCTGCAAGCGGCCCTGGAATTGGATCCTGAAAATATCAACGCCCAACTGGAACTGGATCGTATGGATTTTCAAAATCTCCATTAAGTGTAATTTAGCTTGACCTTGTGAAACTTTTTTGATATATTTTAAATATCAAATCTTAATAATATTCTTAATGAATGGAGGATACCATGAAAGTAAGGCCGTTGGCAGACCGCGTGATCGTCAAACTTGAACAGAAGGAAGCCAAAACCGCCGGAGGGATCATCATTCCTGATACTGCTCAGGAAAAAACCCAGGAAGGGACTGTTGTAGCTATTGGTGATGATAAAGAGGTGATCAAAGTCACTGTAGGGCAGAAAGTCATGTATGACAAATATGCCGGTACGCAGATAAAGATTGACAATGTAGATCATCTCATTCTCAAAATGGCAGATATTATTGCGGTTATTGAGTAATGCAAGAGGTCGTGTTGTTTTGATCAAGGTTTAGGTCCTTCTTGAAAAGTAAAAAACCCGGTTTTAGGCCGGGTTTTTTATTCGTGCTGCGGGGTTTAATACCCCGGAGTTTGCTCCTGGGTTCTTCATTAATAAGGAGTGTCTGGTCGTGCGGGTTTTTAGCCGTTCAAAAAGTTTGTAGAGACGATTAATATACAACAGAGCGCGGAAAAACAGCGAAGCCGCAAATTTTTAGAAGACCGAATTCCGGTTTTTTGCGGATATTTATACGAAAGTATATCAAAGCCCCAACAGACTGTGAAGTACGGTAAATTCCTAATGTTGTTATGTTTGTGTCATATTGATACATTATTTTAGCCTTTTTATAAAAAAGGGTCATTATGGTACTTAATAATTTTTTCCCCTTTAAATGAAAGAAATTTTGACGTTTATAGACAGGCCGTTTTTATTATTATTTTTGTAATTCCTTATATTATAAGGAATTATTGGTTTTATCATTTTATTCAATTCTGTGAATTCTCTTCCTCTTTGGCATGATATTTGCTAGATAATAAGTGTAAGAATATCGAGGAGGTAACAATTGACAACCGCAAAGACGAAGAAGCTAAATGAGGCTGCCAAAGATTATTGCAGCGACGAAAACATTCTTTCCCTTTACTTAAAAGAGATAAACCGGATTCCCCTGCTGAGCAAGGAAGAAGAAGATATAACGGCGCGGGCTGCGGCTAATGGTAGTAAAGCCGCCCGTGATAAGCTGGTAAGCGCAAACCTGCGCTTTGTGGTCAATGTAGCCAAAAGATATCAGGGACAGGGGCTGCCCCTTCAGGATCTGATCAGTGAAGGTAACATCGGACTTTTGAATGCAATTCAAAGGTATGATGTGGATAAGGGATACCATTTTATTTCCTACGCGGTGTGGTGGATACGGCAGGCCATACTCAAGGCTATCTGCGAGAAGTCCAGGATGATCCATCTGCCCCTTAATCGCGCCAATGAGTTGGTTCAGATAGAAAAGGCGCTGAAAATGGTGGACGGCCGCAACATCAACGCGGAACTGAACGAAATAGCCAGGTTGCTGAATATGGATGTATCCCACGTATCGGATCTTATCAACATAAGCCGCGATCTTCTATCGCTGGAAAACCCGATTTATTCGGATAAAGATTCCAGCGTAATGGGCGAATTTATCGAGGATGAGAACTACAAGACCCCCGACGAGTATGCCCTTGAATCGGCTCTGCAAAAGGATATAGATGCTGTCCTGAATACCCTCAATAAAAAGGAAGCGGAGATTATCAGGTACCGCTATGGTCTTCACAACAATGTACCTATGTCGCTTAAAGAGATAGGCGACCGTTTTAATCTGACCAAGGAGCGGATACGCCAGATTGAAAAGAAAGCCCTCAAACGGTTGCAGCATCCCAGCCGCCAGCGTTGCCTGCAATGCTATGTAGCCTAGCAGTTTGTTGCACTTCGTCCCAAAACCGTATATTTAAGCAATTAATTGCAAAAATATACAGTTTAAATGTATAAAAAAGCCCTGAAAATCAGATATTTTGTATAAATATGCAAA
>JAISNI010000093.1 GCA_031276295.1 Treponema sp. | reverse complement strand
CCATGCAAGATTAAATATAGTTGTTGTTTTACTTACTCCGCCTTTGTGATTGAATAACAATATTATTTTAGCCTTCATAGTATAGCCTCCTATCTTTTCGAACTTTTCTATAAACTTTTAGTTGTTCTTCCCAGCCCCCTCAAGGGGTAACGGAGAAGCCCACATCCGCAAACCCATAGGCTTTTCACGAGGAAGCCTGAGCGGAGAAAGCGCCGCGCAATTTTTCTATAAGGTTTCAATGCCCCTCCTCGGTTGCATATCACAAAATGGAAGAATAGCAACCCTGTAAAACATATATCTTTCCTCCAATCCATTAGGACTAATGTATATTATATCGGGTTGTTTCCGGTTTTTCAACGGTGTGGAGGTAGCGGACAGGGCAACAGCACTTACTCGCCGAATAACACCTTGAGCAGGAAATCAGGAACAAGACCGAGCCTGCGCATTTTCCGTTTGACGCTTACCCGTTTTCCCCCGTCAACTGCCCGAAGCCGTGAGCGCCCTATCTTCCTCACTATGTTTAAGTTCTTCGGCGAGTTGTCTTTTCTCGTCCGGCATCCGTCTTCCGTCAATTAAAAACCCCGCCGTAAAATACGGCGGGGTTTTTCGTTTTATCTTTGAATGAAGAAGCGCTGAACGGGGTGATTAGTAATCCATACCACCCATGCCGCCCATACCACCGCCGGGCATGGGAGCGGCTTCCTTCTTTTCAGGAATGTCCGTAATAGCACATTCGGTTGTCAGGAGGAGGCTTGCGATAGAGGCCGCATTCTGAAGGGCAAATCTGGTTACCTTGGCCGGATCGATAATACCGGCTTTAACCATATCAACCCATTCCATTTTTGCGGCGTCAAAACCAACGCCCTTCTTTTCAGTTTTGGCTTTTTCGGCGATGACCGCGCCGTCAACACCGGAATTTTCGGCAATCTGGCGTACCGGTTCCTCCAAAGCGCGCTTGACAATCTTATAGCCGATCTTTTCATCATCGGTAAGGCCCGCGGTATCGGCCTTTTCCAGTGCAACGACCGCCTGGATCAGCGCAAGACCGCCGCCGGGGACTATACCTTCCTCAATAGCCGCCCTGGTGGAATGAAGCGCATCCTCCACGCGGTGCTTCTTCTCTTTCAGTTCCACTTCGGTGGCCGCGCCGACGTTGATAACCGCGACGCCGCCGGCAAGTTTAGCCAGCCTTTCCTGAAGTTTCTCGCGGTCATAGTCGGAGGTGGTTTCTTCAATCTGTACCTTGATCTGGCCTATCCTGTCCTGAATCTCCTTCTGTTTCCCCGCGCCGTTGATGATGGTGGTATTGTCCTTATCAATCTTGATGGTCTTAGCCTTACCAAGCTGGGAAATATCGGTATTTTCCAGCTTCATCCCCAACTCTTCGGTAATCACGTTGCCGCCGGTCAGGATAGCTATATCTTCCAGCATGGCCTTACGGCGGTCGCCGAAACCGGGGGCCTTAACCGCGCAGGTCTTGAGCGTCCCGCGGAGGCTGTTCAGGATCAGGGTAGAGAGCGCTTCGCTGTCCACATCTTCGGCGATGATGAGCAGGGGCTTGCCACTCTGGGCAACCTTCTCAAGCAGAGGCAGGAGATCCTTCATGGAAGAAATCTTTTTGTCGTGGATCAGGATGTAGGCATCCTCGTACACGCTGGTCATGGTATCACGGTCGGTTACAAAGTAAGCGGAAATATAACCACGGTCAAATTGCATACCTTCCACAAATTCTATGGTTGTATCCATAGTTTTGGATTCTTCAACGGTAATAACACCGTCTTTGCCGACCTTTTCCATCGCATCGGCAATAGTATTACCGATTTCACTGTCATTGTTCGCAGAAACCGATGCAACATGAGATATTTCTTCCTTGTCTTTTATCTCTTTTGCATTCTTCTTGATCTCTTCGACTGCAATTTCTACCGCCTTGTCGATCCCGCGTTTCAATTCTATGGGGGTCATACCGGCGGCAACCGATTTAAGACCTTCTTTAACGAGAGAATAGGCAAGAACGGTCGCGGTTGTAGTACCGTCTCCCGCTACATCATTGGTCTTGGTAGCCACTTCTTTGAGGAGTTGGGCGCCCATGTTTTCGTAAGGATCGGCAAGTTCAACTTCTTTTGCGACTGAAACGCCGTCCTTGGTTACCGTAGGGGCGCCGAATTTTTTGTCCAAAAGCACATTCCGTCCTTTTGGTCCAAGGGTAACTTTTACGGCCTTGGAAATCTGCTCAACACCCGCGAGTAATTTGCGGCGGGCATCCTCGTTGAACAACAACTGTTTTGCCATAGCTATCTTTCTCCTTATATTACCGTCATCTTCCGGGGCTGGAAGCCTACCGGCCGGCGGCATAATATGATATGTATTTTTACCTCGCATTTACGAGGTTTTGCTATAATTTACCAAATTGTACCTATTTCGGCAATACCCAAAATATGAAAATTTTCATAAATTTATGCAAGAACGGCCTTTAAAGCCTGTCCGTAGTTTCCGGGACGCCCTTGATAATCATGCCATACATTACTATTATAATATAGTAATGAAAGCAAAAAATTTTGACGCGCCGCCCATCCGTATTTTTGCCGGATACTATCGTCCGCACTGGAAGCTGTTTGCGGCGGATATGTTCTGCGCGTCCCTCATTGCCGGGGTCGATCTTGCCTTCCCCATGGTTACCAAGTACGCGATTGAACGGCTGCTGCCCGGGGGGCTTTACCTGGTTTTCCTGACGGTTATTGCCCTCATGTTCGTTCTGTATCTTTTAAGAATGGGCTTTACCTGGTTTGTTACCTACTGGGGGCATACGGTCGGCGCCTATATAGAGGCCGATATGCGGCGCGATCTCTTTAGCCGCCTTCAGGAACTGCCCTTTTCCTTTTACGATAATAATCGAACAGGGCATATTATGTCGCGGGTAACCACGGATCTTTTTGAAGTTACCGAGCTTGCCCACCACGGCCCCGAAGATTTTTTTATTTCGATAGTTACGCTTACCGGTTCTTTCATTCTTATCTTTATGATCCGGTGGGAAATGGCCCTGGTGCTGGCCGTTGTTGTACCGGTTATGATCGTCTTTACTATACGTTCCCGGAAGAATATGAGCCAGGCTTCCCGCAGGGTAAAGGAAAAAACCGCGGAGATCATTGCCAATCTTGAATCGAGCATATCGGGGGTGCGGGTGGCCAAGGCTTTTACCAACGAATCCTACGAAAAGCATAAGTTCAGGGGAGGCAACGAAAACTACAAGTCGGCGCGGAAAAAATACTATAGGTCGATGGCGGGCTTTCACAGCCGTATGGAATTCATTACGCATATCCTTACCGTTGTGGTTATAGCCGCCGGAGGTTTGCTTATCATGCGGCACAAGATGACGCTTGCCGAGCTTATCACCTGCAACCTGTTTGTCAGCGCGTTTCTCCAGCCCATAAGGCGCCTTCAGAATTTTGTCGAACAGTACACGAGCGGTATGGCGGGCTTTGGGCGGTTTGTCGACATCATGCGGCTCAAGCCGGATATAACCGACAGGCCCGGAGCGCTGACCCTTGATCACGTATGCGGGAACATTGAATACTGCGACGTAAGTTTTTCCTACAACAACAACGTTACGGTGCTGCGCCATATCAACCTCAGCATCCCGGAGGGCAGTTCCATGGCCCTGGTCGGCCCTTCCGGCGGCGGCAAAACCACGCTTTGCCATCTTCTGCCGCGTTTCTACGAGATACAGGAGGGTTCCATCACCATTGACGGCTACGATATACGGGACATCAGCCTTGAATCGCTGCGGCGGAATATAGGCATTGTGCAGCAGGACGTTTTCCTTTTTGCGGGGAGTATACGCGAGAATATCGCCTACGGACGCATAGGCGCCCGCGATGAGGAGATTATTGAAGCGGCAAAACGCGCCGAGATACACGAGGATATTCTTAAAATGCCCCAGGGCTACGATACCCTGGTGGGCGAGCGGGGCCTTAAACTGTCGGGCGGCCAGAAGCAGCGGGTAAGCATCGCGCGTATCTTTCTGAAAAACCCGCCGATTTTAATCCTTGACGAAGCTACAAGCGCCCTCGACTCCGCGACTGAACTGAGGATACAGCACGCCCTTGAAGAGCTATCCCGCGGCAGGACCACGCTTGTCATTGCGCACCGGCTTTCGACCATACGCAATGCCGACTGCATCGCGGTTATTGACGACGAGGGCATCAGACAGCGGGGCAGGCACGAGGAGCTTATCGTGCAGCCGGGGCTTTACGCGGAGTTGCACCGGGCGCAGTTCGGCGCCCTTTCCCGAAGCGCCGGGGGTGCGCAAATGGCGGGCTAGGGATGCGTGCCTGGCACCATAGGCGTCCCGCTTGCTCCGACCGTCCGAAGCGGGCAAATGTCCTGTTCCTCACCTCCTCCGGAGGTTCGTCAGCCCTTACGCTCCGCTCCAGGGCCGGACATTTACCCGCTTCGTCCTAACTTGAGCCTTTAAACTAAGGGCGCACGAGCCGGAAGCCAAGCGTGCTTGCCCCGATCGGACGGGGTGTCGTCGTACCGGTAAGCAGAACGCGCGCCCCGCGCGGTGCTGCCCCAGCTTCCGCCGCGATACAGGCGGTCCGTACCCGAGGACGCGCCCACTGGATCAGTCTGTGCGCCGCCGGTATAACCGCCATACCAGTCCCAGCACCATTCCCACACGTTCCCGCTCATGTCGTACAGCCCCAGGCTGTTCGGCGTCTTGGTCCCTACCGGATGCGTCCTCTCCCCGCTATTATCCCAATACCATCCGACACTATCCACATTGTTGCTCCCGCTGTACTCATACGCCAGGTAGTCCTTATTCCCTCCTTTGGCCGCGTACTCCCATTCCGGCTCGCTGGGCAGCCGGTACCCGTTCGCGCTCCGGTCCCAGGTTATGCCGTCCCCGCTCCCCCGGTACGCGGGCGTCAAGCCTTCCTTCACGCTCCGCTGGTTGCAGTATTCCACCGCATCGTACCAGCTTACCTGTTCCACCGGCAGGTTATCCCCCTCAAAGTAACTGGGGTTGTTCCCCATCACCTCCGTCCATTCCTTCTGCGTTACCTCGTATTTGCCCATGTAAAAGCCCTTCACCGTTACCGTATGCACGGGCTTCTCTTCATCATACATAGTCCCGCCCATGCTGAAGGTCCCGCCCTCTACCCGGACCATATCCGCCGGTACGGGCGCGTTTACCGGCGGGGCGGGACGCGTCTGTACCACCTGTTCCCCTCTTGAGGCCGTGCCCGCGATAAACGCGGCCATGAGCGTCCGTATGCCCGTGAACAGTTCCCGCGGGCTTCCGCCTACAAAATCGTCCGCGCTGTGCGAAAACCGCCCCGTGCCCACGTCCAGTATCTTCACCGTTACCGAGTAATCGCCCCCTATCGCGTCCACCGACCCCGTTACAATGTAGCTGATGTTCTCCAGTTGCAGCTTCTTCACGTTCTCGCTGCTCGATATGCTGCTTACCACTATCTGCTGGTTCTCAATCAGCTTGTCGATCTCGTCCCGCGTGATTATCTGGTACTTCCCGCTGGCTATCATCTGCGATTCTACCAGATTCCTTACCATGACCGCGTCCTGCACGGTTTTTTCCTGCCGGTTATTCGTGCTGAACTCCACCACCGCAAGCCGCGGCAGCGCGTTCTGAGCGAAAATGGCCAAACACACCGGCAAAAACGCGAGAACCAGTACCGGTTTTTTCATACAAACCTCCTTAAATTTTCGGTATTCAGTACGGATAGATTTTAACCCAGTGTATACCATAATGCCCGGCGCAACAAGAACAATCCGCCGGACGGGGAGTAGTGAAGGGGGAACGGAAGCCCCGTCCGGCTGCTAAAAACACCAGGACAGGACGGTCAAACCGGCTATCACCAGGACGGCAAGGACGATAAGGCAGACCCCCGGCAGGCTTCTTTCGGGGCTTGACGGGCGGGCGTCCCCCGCGCTGCGGCTCAATTCCAGTAGCAGGGCGTCAATGCCTTCGATGGGGCGTTCCCTGGTGATAAGATGCCGCCGTTCCGACATTTGCTCGAACATGGCGAGGCTTGACCCCAATAGTTTGCCAAAAGCGCCGGGGATGCGGAGCGCGGGGCTGAGGGCGGCGTGTGAAAGCATGATAAGACCTTCCAGGCTGAGCGCCTTATGCAAACCGGCGCTGAGGCTGCCCCGGGTGATGCGGAAAAAACCGAAGTCCGCCAGGACCTTGCCGTAGGGGCTTTGCAGGTTAAAAAGAACTATGACGGCCATGACCAGAAGGGTAACGAGCGGCCTGTTTTTTTTACCGCGCAGAAAAGAGAAAAACCAGAAGAGCAAAAACTGGATGCCGCGCAGCGGCAGGGAATCGTTGAGCAGGAACAAGGGGGCCATAACAAGGGCGGCAGCGAAAAGATCGCCGCTTCTGAAGGTTGCTTCCCACATCCTGCGGCGCTTCCGCCTGAAAACTTCCGCCCGGGACGGCGGGGCGAGGGGCGCGGTATCTTCCCGTAAAACGGCGCTTGCTTGCGCGAGCCCCTCCTGAACGCCGGAAGTCCCGCCCGGTACAAGCCCGCGTTGCAGCCGGTACCAGCGCGAACGGCCGGCAAAGGCTTCGCAGAAAAGCCCCAAACCCGCGCCGGAGATAAGGGCGGCAAGGAGCAGGGGAGGGATAAGGTACCGCGTCTCCCCGCCAAAGATAAACAGGCGGGCCATGACAAGCTGGGATACGTTCGAAGCCAGAGCGCCCAGCACGCTTATGCCGGTAAAGCTTAGGATTCCGGGGCCGGCCGTGCGGCGGAAAAGGTACATACAGGCCGCCGAAGAAACCGTTCCGGCCAGGGAGAAAAAAAAGACATACGAGAAAAGCGTCCCCGTAATAAGGGCCTGCCCCAGCACTTTAAGGAGAACCAGCAGCGCGAACCGTTTAAGGGGGAAAATGTCCAGCGCCAGCAGAAGCGGAATGTTCGCAAGCCCTATGCGTATAAAGGGCAGCGGCTTGGGGATAACGTATTCAAGGCCGGAAAAGAAAATACAGAGGGCGCCCAGCAGGGCTATCGGACGATCCTGTCCGTTTGTTTCCATGCTCTCTCACCAGGCGGCGCCGTCAAGTCCTTGCGCCCTTCCCTCAACCGATACCATAACGTTATTTGGAAGGCAGGCTATCCACTGCCCCCCCGCGTGGATAGAACCGGCGGCAATGCAGCTCCGGTTTGCGCAGGGCGAAGACAGGATACGCGCCTCCCCCCGCCGCAGTTCAACCAGCGTATCGCCCAGCGGCCCCGGTATACGGACGATTTCCCGCGCGTCAACGGGGAAGGTCCACGTACCGTCCCTGCCCTTGATAGTGAAAATCAGGGCATCTTGCCGCCCGCCGTAAACGATACAGGCGCTTACCATGATAAGCACGGCGGCAACGGCAATAACGCCGTAATCACCCGGTTTGAGGGACAGGACGCTACGGCGCGGAGCCGTATCAGACGGATTGATCACCGGATTGATCGCAGTTTCCGCAGTAAGCACAGCCGCAGCCGCCTTCACCGCCGCAATCGCCGCAGGGCGCATGAATGTGTCCGTGCGCCAGTTCTTCAGGATCAGCCTCGCGTATACCCGCAACGGTAACGTTGAAATTCAATTCCATACCGGCCAGCGGATGATTGCCGTCTATAGTTACCATGCCGTTTGAAACCCCGGTAACGGTAACAACAACCTGGCAGCCGGTATCGGTTTGGGTCTGAAACCGCATCCCTTCTTCAACCTGCTCGCCGTCAAAACGGTCCAGGGGAAGCTCCGTTACCAGACTCTCGTTCCATTCACCGTAGGCTTCCGATGCGGGGATGATTATATCAAACGTATCGCCCACGGTTTTTCCTTCCAGGGCTTTTTCAAGGCCGGGGATAATGTTTTCATAACCGTGGAGATAAACCAGCGGGTCCGAAACAGGTGCGGAATCTATAATCCGATTATCCGCATCCTTGAGCGTGTAGCCGATGCTAACCACCAGGTTCTTGGTTATATTCATAAAACTTTATACCATAATTGCATTGAAAGCGTAAAGGCATGGCCGAAGGCCGTACTTTTTACTCGCTATCAAAGATAGTCCTGCCCAGGGAAGCGGCGTTGGGATCGATACCCGCGCGGTATTTTTCCAGAGCTTTTTTTTCATCGTCCAGAGCTTTGAAGGAATAGACCGTGCTTCCGCTTTCGTTTATTTCCACTTCGGGTACCGAATAGGTTCCCATTTCCTTGATCACCCTCTCCCGGGCCGCGGCCATATTTTTGGGCCTGCACTCGGACACGGGGCTGTCAATGTCCTTTGTTTCAACATTAAGCGGGTTGGACCAGATACGGTTAAAGCCAAGCCGTTTAAGATTACCCAGCTTAATGGCTTCATTCTCCTTTTTTTCGGTAAAGAAACGCACGGCAGGAATGAGCCAGAAGAAAACCGAAAAGATAAGGGGTACGAGGCCGAGCCCTATGGTGATAAAGGGCAGGGGGTTTTGCATGATAATTCCGGAGAGTTGATAGGTAACACCGTAGAGATAGGAAGCGTCCGAAAGAACCTGTCCGGTATGGAGGGCGTTGTAGAAGAAATAACCCCCAAAGATCAGGTTGACGCTGTTAATAAGGCCGAACCACCTGTTCATGCTTTTTTTATTTCTTGAAAACACCTTGATCTGTTTAATAAGGGTTGAACCGGGGAAAGAACGATTACCGGTATCCGTGCGGAGGAGTATGTCGTTAAACCGGTAGAGAATTGTTCCCTCTTCGCTTGCCTCCGGGGAACCGCCGTATTCGGCGCAGAAACTTAAAACAGCCTCCTCCGCCTCCGCCGGCCCCATTCCGGTAAAGCCCATAAATTCCGGCAGGCTTATGACGCCCCGGTGCGCCTGAATAAAGGCAATCAGCGCTTTGTTTTCGCGGGATTTCCAGTCTTTATTGGGATCGTCCTCGCCAAAGACAAAGGAAAAGATCGATTTATGCAGGGGATGCCGCCTGGGTTTCGCATCGCGCCCTCCGCCGTGATATTCCCCGTTTATAGATTTGGCCAGTTCCGAATAAAACCAGAGCCGGATGATAAGGTTGAATATCTGCGGGCCTATAAAAGTTCCCCTACTTCGGCGGTTATTTGAATTGGAGGAACTGGCGGCAACGGCAATCATAAGGCTTGCCAGGGCAATGACCATAAAAAGGACGAAGTAGCCTATCAGCATCACCATTATCCAGACCTTGAAAGCCTGTACCCCAAGGAATGTCAGCCCCCTGCCCAGTTTTTCTGAGAATCTTTTAAACCCCGCCTTAAACCCCCGGTAACGGCTTTCAAAACCGCGGGGAAACGAGTAACGGATCTCCGCCGATTCGGTTACTTCAAGCCGCGCCGAGTATTCATCCGCCGCCTTGGGAACCAGATCCCTCACCGTGTCAAGGGGCAGGGCGGTAGCGGCTACAATATCCGCAACGGTTGCCCCCCGGCGGCGCTTTTTAAGAGCCTCCGTAACTTTCCGGTAGGCCGCATTTTCTTTTACTTTAATACGCTGCATTTTCCATCCTGTTCTTAAATTACCCGTGATTCGCACGTTCTGAAGCCCAAAAGATGAACCGGCGGAAAAACCTTACGACTTGCGCTACGATGAAATCGATTTAGACCTATAGTGAAGGGCAAGCGGAAGGCATTTCTCTGTTCCGGTTCATCACTATTATCTTAGAACAATTTGCGCCTTGTTTCAAGAGGGCGCTCTTGGACACGAACAAGCAAGCGAAAGTCGTGCCGGGATACTAACAAGGTCATGGACGGCCGCCGGCCCCGGCGGATTTTAGCCGCTTTTCGCAGTATGTGCTGTCGGAGCACTGATAGCGCCGTTCCCCGGTGGCGGAATCAACACCGCCGCCGCAAGCACTAAACTTGGCCCATAAATATAAAGAAATTTAACCACGAACCACACGAACAGAACAGTACAGCGCTATTCTGATTTCTCTCCTTCTTTCCCGTCCTGCTTTCCTGTTTTCCGCAAATGATAAAGAAGATACAGGTAAAATCAGGGGCGCCAAAGTAGAAACCGGTTCCCGGATCTGGAGCAGAACCATAGTCCTTTCCGGTTCCTTGAGGAGGATCACTTCCATTCCCGCCGCAGCCCGGTCCGCCAGGGAACGGAGCAGATCCGGATCGGCGAAGGCGCTGATCCGGCTGAGGCTGAGTTTGTCCGTCAGACTTTTACCCGCCGTTTGATGTACGTTGTCAGGAGTTCAATCCCCAGGGCAAAGACAAAAACAATTAACACCGCCAGGCCCGCCCGCCCAAGGCGGTAGCTGTTCATGGCCGCCATGATGGTATAGCCGATTCCCCCGGCGCCGACCATGCCGAGGATTGCCGCCTCCGAATAGTTTGTCTCAAAACGCAGGGCCGTCCAGGCGATGATCCCCGACAGGGAAGACGGGAGAACCGCGCCGAAAAAGACCTGAACCCGGTTTGCACCGGCGGCCTGTACCGCCTCAATCGCCTCGTCGGGGACTTCCTCAAAAAGCTGGGCAAAGACCATGCCGAAGAAGGCAGTGGCGTGGAAACTCAGGCCCATGATCCCCGATGCCATACCGAAACCCATGGACGCCAGAACCAGGAGTACCCATACCGGTGTCGGAACCGCCCGGACAAAGGCCAGGAAGCTTTTAATGATCGGAGACAGGGGCTTCCACGGAGTGATGTTTTCCGCCGCCAGGGCGCCAAGGACAAGCCCCAGAACCATGCTGTAGATCAGCGCCAGCACGGCAACGGTAAGGGTCTCGGTAAAGGTCAGCAGGGTGAGGGAAAAGCGCTCGGTTGAAAGATGGGCCATGTCGAGGAATACCTTGCCCAGCCGGGGAAAGCGCTGGACGAGCCTGGACCAGTCGGCATTGAGCAGGCCCAGGGACACCGCCGTGAGGACCGCGAGGGAAATCAAAAAAACATACACCGGCAGATCCCGTTTCAGGCTCCCCACGGGGATTTTCGGGGGCCGGGGTTCTGGTGCGTACTGCTCATACTGCACCTGAGCCAGGCTTTGTTCCAGCATGAGGCTGAAATTCGATTCGTCAATATACATAGATTTCTCCTTTCTAACAATTCTAACGATTAACATAAAATCAACATAACGCGCGATTAACGTAATACGCGATTAACGCATGATCTGTTTGCGGAGGCAGGTCGTCAGCAAATTGACGCCTATGATAATTATGGCCACGGCGAGAATCGCGGTGGAAGCCGCCGCATAGTTGAACTGCTTGATGTATCCCATAAGCAGCAGCCCTATCCCCCCGGCCCCCACCATGCCGAGTATCGTGGAGGCCCGGATGTTCAGTTCCACGCAGTAGAGTATCCAGGCGATAAAACCCGGCATGGCCGCCGGCAGCAGGGCCTGGAAAACGATCTGCGGCATGGAAGCCCCCGCGGCCAAAAGGGGCTCCATGGTTTCTTCCGCGGCCTCGTCCAGGATCTCGATAAAAAACCGGGTAAGGCTGCCGGTGGTTGCGATGATCAGGGACAAGAGCCCCACCACGGTTCCGATGCCAAAGGCCGCCACCAGGATAAAGGCCCATACCAGGGGGGGAATATTCCGTAAAATCGAAGCGAAAGCACGGATTATCGAATTAACCGCAATCGACCGGGTTATGGCGGCGGTTCCCAAAAGACTGAGCAGAAAGCCCAAGACTGTCGAAAGCCCCGTCGCCGCCAGGGCCATATAAATGGTCTGCATCACCGCCTGGAGGAGGGCTCCCCACTTCCCCATATAGGGGGGAACAAAATCGCTAAAGATGAAGTTCCAGAATTCCCCCTGGGAAAGCAGGGCCTTGACAGGATTAAACCGGGTAAAACCGGTGGAAAGTCCGAAGAGGATCACGAGAACCGCCAAAAAAACAATCGAAGTACGGAGGCTCTCCCTGGATACCATGCGTATCTTTTCCGCTGCCGG
>JAISNI010000088.1 GCA_031276295.1 Treponema sp. | reverse complement strand
CGAAAAATAGGTCATAATGGGCTTCAATGCTGGTTGTTGTTCTTGTTCCATGGCTTCCTCCCAGAAAACCATGCCAAGTATAGCTCCTTTTCCACCTTTTTTATATGCGCTGGCCCTGCCGCGCCCCCTGTTTCCGATTGATTAAGAAGGCGGATTAGGTTAAACTGACATGGGAGAAAGATAAAACAATGAACAATAAATTGACGGATCTGGTGCGGATAGGAATCTTTTACGATGGTTATTACTTTTTTAAGGTAAGCAATTATTACAAGTATGAACACACAAAGAAATCCAGAATAAGCATATCAGGACTGCACGATTTTATCAGAAACGAGGCGGCAAAAATTTCCGGGATCGACTTTAAACAGTGTCAGATCGTGGACGCCCATTACTTCAAGGGCCGTTCGTCGGCAAAAGAAATGGGGGACAAAGTTCAGAGCGAACGGAGTTTCGAGGATATACTGATGAGGGAAAATATCGTTACCCACTACCTGCCTCTGCGCATGGGCCCCTATAATACGCTGCACGAAAAGGGTATTGACGTCTGGCTTGCCCTGGAAGCCTATGAGCTTGCCATATACCAGCGCTTTGATATTATAGTTCTGGTTGTCTGCGACGGCGACTATGTACCCCTGGTACGCAAACTTAACACCCTGGGCGCCCATGTCATGCTTATAAGCTGGGACTTTGATTACTACAACGAGCAGGGAAAAATCGAAATGACCCGTACATCCCAGCAGCTCATTGACGAAGTGTACTACCCTGTCACCATGCATCAGATTATCGAGATGTCATCCCAGAACGAATTTGTCCGCAGCCTTTTTGTAGCGGACAGGGAAAATTATTCCAACGCCGTTTTTCCCGGCAGTTCCCCCCGGCAATCCGGAAGTGTCGATACCACGCACACGGAAGACAGCGACGGCGCCCTTGTTTCGGTCATCCTGAGCGTCAAGGAAGGCTACGGCTTTATCGAGGATCGCACAGTAAACAATATTTTCTTTCATTACAGCACCGTTGACAACGCCGACTTTAACGATTTAAGGCCCGGCATGAGGGTCCGTTATTTCCGGGAAGAGGACGAAGAAAAAACGAAAAGCGACGGCGCGCCCCGTTACCGCGCCACCAGAGTGCTGGTAGACGGTTAGAAGTTTATTGCGGGTGTATTTATGGATCTGGGCGCATTTTTTGCGGCATCAAACCTGAAAACGCCGCAAAAAACCGGGCTATCCGCTCCAATTCCTCAGCACCAACGGGGGACGCTTGCGGGATTTCCGTAAATAACCGCGCAAGCGGTTATTCCTATCCCTTGCGCTTCGCTATGCGTTACGGTCCCCCGCGGGGAGACAAACCCGCATTCCCAATGCGGTCGGGATACCAGTGCCATGCCTGGACTAAAAATACTGATATGGGCAATTACACAACGAGAAGGAATATAAACCACAAACGAACCTTCGGTTCGAGCGCGTGAAGGAGGAATAAAGCCCGAGAATCTGATCCTTCGTGTACCTTGCGGCACTTTACAGGCCCCGCTCATTGCTCATTATTAGCATATTTTCCAATGTTAACACGTTAAGTATATATGACACAAAAAAGGTCCACTGATTACGCGGATTTTTGTACCAAAGCCCTCGAAAAAAGGAGTGGGGGTAGCGGAAAACCCGCGAAGCGGGGTTGGAGCCAGGGGGAGCAGCGTCAAAAAAGGCAACGTAATGGCAAAATCTGTCGCGCTTTGCCATCAATGGCGCTCCCCCTTCTTAACTTGTTGACATCGTTTTTCTAAATGTAAAATTGGCGATCCATTACTCCTTACCAATTGCTCATTATTCCCGTGTCAGAGACCGAACAGTTTCTTTAAAAACGAGGTTATGGGAGCGATTGTTTCTCTGCGTCCGTAGCGGTCACTAAAGTCGTGGACAGCATCGGATATATCGTATTCGCCATACTTTTTTTTGAGAAAATCCCAGTGGGTTACGATCCAGACGTAAAGATCGCTTTCGGTTCTGCCTGAAAAACGGGAGCATATCTGTTCTTCCCGGATGATCTTGACGATGGGTTCGTAGATCGTCTGATACCAGGATAGAAGGGCCTCGTCAAAGGGAAGCTCATTGTGGAAGGTTTCATTCAGGAAGTATTTATGATCCAGAATATGCCGGTAGATTGTGTCGTATTGGCCGGTCATACTGAAATCCAATGTCTCGTCCCCGGTGATTTCGGCAAAGCGGGCCTTTTCGTAGAATAGCTTTTTCTCGTATTGAATTACGGCCTGTTTCAGATCGTCGGAGGTCATGCCCGGCGTAATGGGTATCTCGCTTGAAAGGCTGGTTACTTCGGCATCGATCATCTCCATGCCCTGGGTTTTGGCCACCGATACCCGGTGATTCCCGTCCCGCACAAAGTAGACGCCGCCTATCTCGTAGAGCTGGATGGGGGGCAGGATGATGTCCTTGATCCGGGCCATATCTACCCGTTCCCAGCGGCTGCGGAGAAAATCAAAATTGGGCAGAAAATACCGGTTAAAGTCCCGGTACCGGCCTTCGCTTCCGACTATCAGATCGATGGGGACGGCCCGCATACCCCGGTACGTTTCGTTCTTGGGGTGGAGGATTTCCTTGACATCGTTAAAGGAAAGAAGTTGATTTTTATCCTGATCGAGAAAATGCTGTATTTGGGAAAGAATCGCCCTGCCCCTGGCTTTGGAAAAGTCTTCCGCGGCAAGCGCTTTATTTATGTCTTCTTCCATAATTAGTGTGTCTCCTTGTAGCGTGGATCAGCTTCGGTATCGATCATATAGTGGCCAAAGGCGTTCAGTACCGTGGTTTGACAGTACCGGGTCACTCTGACCGCTGAAAGATCATAAAGATGAATGTGGCCGTGGACCAAGTATCCGGGTTTAAAGGTACGCATAAACCAGAGGAAGGCCCGGAAACCCCGGTGGCAGAGGTCTTGCCTGTCATGTATTCCTTCCGGGGGGGCGTGAGTCAGGAGTATGTCCAGATAACGCCCATAAAAAATTCGGTTAAAGATCAACACGGGTATTTTTACGATGATTTTCCAGAACATTTCCATGCTGGAATACTGATTCTTTCCGTTGTTGTACTTCATGGATCCCCCCAATCCCATGATGATGAGGCCTTCTTCCCTGCGAATTCCGGAATTCACGTAAATGGCGCCGGAAGAACGGCCTTCATGCATAATATCATAGATCGGGAAATCACTCTCCCCAGTGTAACGGCCGTATTCTTCCAGGTTATGGTTACCGAATACAAAGAGCAGCGGTTTATTCAGGGAAGAGACGATAAATTCAAGATACTCCATAGGAAGATCGCCCGCGCTCAGTACCATATCCACATCCCCAAACCGTTCCTTTATGAAAGGCGAATAAACCAGAGGATCAATTTGATCTGATACGCAGAGTATTTTCATACTTAAAATAACCGATAATAATGGTATACTTATAATAGGTATTCCAAAATTTGATATTTTGGAATATTATAGACTTTATTATAATATGCCGCAGGCGTTTATGTCAATTTCCGGAGGAAAAAGATTGAAGAGATTATTACGGAGCTATACGGCCTTTTTCCGCACAAACAGATGGAAAGCGGCGGTAATCTTGCTGGTTTTTACGGTTTTTCCCCTGGCTGCCCAGAACAATTTTGCCCGCGGCGAAGAACTTTTTATGCGAAATCAGCCCGCGGAGGCGCTGCCTTTTCTTGCGGCGGCTCTGGAAGAAGATTCCGCCAATGTCAAGGCGTACCTTTACCTGGGCGTGGTTTATCTTCAGCTTAACCGCGGCGATGACGCGATTGCCGCCTACACCAAGGCGCTTCCCCTGGGGGGCGGCGAAACTTCCCAAATCGCCTATAATCTGGGTAATATCTACTATACTAGGAATAACGATGAAATGGCGATAAAATACTATACTGAGGCAATCACGGCCGATCCGGCCAACGCTTCGGCTTATCTTAACCGGGCCAACGCGCTTCTGCGTTCCGGCGCCAAAAAGGAAGCGCTTGCCGATTATGAGCGGTACCTTGCCCTGGAACCCCGTTCCGCAAAACGGGCCCGGATAGAACAGCTTACGGCTTTTATCAACGAAGAATTCGCCGCGGCGGAACGGCAGCGTGTTTTGGAGGAACAGCGGCGGCTGGAGGAGGAGGCCAAAGCGGAGGCCGAGCGGAAACAGCGGTTTTCGGAGGAAGTTTCGGCTTCGCCTCAGGCCGCGGGGGAGGAAACGCAGGGACTTTCCGCGGGAAGCGAGGGTATGCTTGACTATGAAGGTGAATTTGAACTGGTGGAGTAGGACAGAATGCTAAATAAAAAGGTGATTATTATTGCCACGGCGGCTCTAAAGTACGATGAGGCCCGCGTTTTTTCCGAAAAGGCCGCCGCCGCTTCTCCCTCTAGCAGTTTGTTGCGCTTCGCGCACAAGACCCCAAAAAATCGGCTTTCAGCCGATTTTTTACCCTACAAACTGCGTAAGCAGCCCGATAATCGGGGATTTTTTGCGGCATCAAGCGC
>JAISNI010000212.1 GCA_031276295.1 Treponema sp. | reverse complement strand
GGACGGCAGGTGGGGCTCATGATGGCGACTCCGTCGGGCTGGTAGAGCTGATTGCCGGCGCTTGCCTTGGTCCTGCCCATCACGTCATAAAGCGCGGTAAGGCCGCCGCAGCCGGTAATGACCTTGACGGTGGATTCAAAGACCGCGTTTTCGGCTGCTTTGGCCGGGGTCTGGAGAAGTTCCAGAATGCCCATTACGAACTCATCGTCCATGGTCCACAGCCACTTTGCCATAGTCTGGGGGGTCTTGCCCGCGATGTAGGATTCAAAGTAGGTCTTGGCGTTATCCCGCGACCAGTTGGCAACTTGGGAAGAGGTAATGGCGCTCGATATTTGGGCGTCGGTCCACTTCTTGTCCGCGGGGATGGTATGGGACCGCCCCTGATCGTCGTTAAAGGGCCGTTTGCCGGTGAGGAATTCACGGAAGCCGGTGGCCCGTTCAACGCTTACCGCCGAGTTGTCGCCGGGGAGCTCCCAGACGGCCTCGCCGGGGGTAAGGCCCTTCTGCACCATGTAGTAGGCCGCGCCCGCGCCGATTGCGTAGTTGTCGGCGCTCATGGCGATGAGCATCTTCTGCTTGATGAGGGGGCTGGTTCCGTCGAGAAGCCGGTCAAACAGGATGAGCGGGATGTCCGCGTTGGCAATCTGCTCCACCGCGGCCTGTACCATGTTGTCGCTTGCCTGAATGACCACGCCGGCGGGTTTCTTGCTTTCCGCCAGCATGGCTTCGATCTGTTTGATCTGATCGTCGGGGCTGCCTGCGGCGCGGAATACGTATTTGTACTTCCCGCCCGCGGCGTTCAACTGGCCGATTTTTTCCTCGGCAAAGCGCGCCGCGGACCCTGTCCAACCGTGATCCGGCGTAGGCCCGAACACGTACACGGTGTCCCCGGCCTCTTTCCTGCTGCTGGCAAAACCATTACCCGCAATAATGCCGAGCATCAAAACGATGCCGAGCACAACCAAAAGACTTTTCTTTTGCATTTCTCTCTCCTTGCATAAAATATAATTTATTATTATATCACAGGCCCAAAAGCCTGGCAATGCACATTCGTCTTAAACTTTAACCAACCGCGGATACGGCGGTTTGCTCTTCCCGCTCGAAAAAACAATCAATACCGTGATCGATAAAAACCTGCCGGTATTCCTCCATATCCTCCCGGTGAAGCTGGGGAACGCCCCGCAGAGGATAGGGCAGTCCCAGCATCTCGTACTTTTTTTCGCCGAACTGGTGGAAGGGTAGCAACTGCGCCTGTTTGAGCCCCAGAGACTGGAGAAGCCGGGAAAAACCCAGGGCGTCCATCAAAGAATCGTTAAAGCCGGGGATGACAGGGAGCCGGGGAAGTACCGCTTTCCGCGCCGCAAGGACGGTCTTGAGATTATCGAGGATGAGATCGTTGTAAACGCCGGTTCCGCTGAAATGACGGTCCCTGTCGTAGTGCTTTATGTCGAACAGCAGCAGATCCGCCGGTTCCGCGGTCTGCCAAAAAACCCCGGGCGGGGCGTAGCCAGTTGTTTCAAGCGCGGTGTGGATGCCTTCGCGTCTTAACGCTTCCAATAGCTCGCGGGCGAAGCGCCTCTGGGTCAATACCTCGCCACCGGACAGGGTTACGCCGCCGCCGGATTCCTCGTAGAAGGGCCGGTCCTGGAGGCATATACGCAGGGTTTCCTCCAGGGAACGGCGCCGCCCGTTTATGGAAAGGGCCTTTTGAGGGCATTCCCGTACACAGGAGCCGCAGGCGGTACAGGCCCCGCGGTTTACGGAAAGGTCGTCCTTGATAGCGCCGGCGGGGCAAACTTCGACGCAGCGCAGGCAGCGGACGCACCGTGCGGTATCCCGCAAGACGGAGCCGCCCGGCTCCCGTGTTTCGGGGTTTGAACACCACAGACAGGAGAGGGGGCAGCCCTTAAAAAACACCACGGTCCGTATGCCGGGGCCGTCGTGCAGGCTGAATTTTTGAATATTTGACAGGAATCCTTCCATATATTCTATTCTTCCTTTCAATTTGGAATATTTTTAACCGCACCGAACCTCCGGTTTGACCGCGCGGAAATCGCGGACTTTTAGTTCGGAAGGTCCGCACCAACCGATTTTTGCAATCGGTTCATAATATACCCTTTTTTGGTGCTTGTAAAGTATTATTTGCCAAGATAAGAAAATTTATTACCGAAATAAGTTTTTAATTGACAAAAATAAGTATATGATATATATTAAAAATAGAGGTGTGGAATTATGGAACAGTATACGATAGGGATCGATGTGGGCGGAACCAAAACCGCGTATGGGGTGCTGGACGGGCAGAAGAACATTGTCGCCCGCTTGAGCCACCCTTCGGACGCGTCCTGCACTCCCGGCGTATTTTTTGACCGGATTGCCGCCAATATTGGGGAACTTATGGCGGCGCATCATATACAACAGGAGAATCTCCGGGGCATCGGGATAGGGGTGCCTTCCTTCGTTCTGTTTGAGGAGGGGCGGATACTGAAAACTTCAAACTTGCCGAATATCCGGGATTTTCCGGCCCGTTCCTACCTGATGGAAAAGCTCGGCGGTATCCGGGTGATTCTGGACAACGATGCCCATACCGCGGCCATAGCGGAACACCGTATGGGGGCGGGGCGGGGTTTTGACAATTTTCTCTACTGTCCGGTAAGTACCGGAATTTCATCGGCTATCGTTATCGGCGGCAAGGTCTTCCGGGGAC
>JAISNI010000165.1 GCA_031276295.1 Treponema sp. | reverse complement strand
CCGCCGGTTTTTTTTCCGGCAACAATTTATTTGGGGTAATTACCCCCCCCCCCCCCCCCCCCCGATAGGTTTACTAGGAATTACGGGTGTACCATCAGGCTTTATTGACGTTCTGCCCTCGGAAGAAGCCGCATCGTCGGTAACAATAACTTCTATCTGTGCAGGTGAAGAAGCCTGCAATCCAGTGGCCGTCCGCTGTGTTTTTTGCACCGAATTAGTAAATTGAATAGCCTTGGAAGATTTATCCTCTGTTACAAGTCCGTCTTTCTCATCTTCAGAAGCACCTTGTGTTGAAAAACTTATGGCAAATTCATCCAGAATTGCAGTTACTCCGGCTCTCGTCGAGAAATCTAATGGGATGCTCCCACTATCCAGTTCATCTTCAGCATTATCAGGATATGCCTGTATATCAACATCCGTTAGTTCCGCTTGAAGGCCGAAACTCAACAAGGCTTCACCGTTCAGGGGTTGGAAAAGAGGTAGCGCCAACTCCGCAGTATTGATACCCTCATCCTTAATACTCAGGCTGGCCGTAATTAACTTTTCCTTAAAGGTAAAATTAATTACGGCAGGGATAAACGATTCGGGTTCCAAATAGTCCAACCTGAAAGAAGTCTGCCGCGATTCATTGGGAGAACTCAGGTCAAGGTTAAGCAGCCCATCCCCAACTGATAAACTTAACCGTACCTTTTCCCCATCGTCCAATTTAAACTCCGCGGTAAACAGGACGCCGTCTTTCAGGGGTTTAAAATACAGCATAAAAAAGCCTTTGCCTTCTTTCTCATTTTCTGTCTTGAAAGAAGTCAAAGAAAGGGTCCAGACATCTTCCGGACCTACAGCAAGTCCATATATACCCATATCAGTTAGCCAACGGGGAAGCGTGCTTCCCGGGCGGCTTAACGCCCTCTGATTATCCAATGGGGCCTTTGTATCATACAGATTCCCCCCTAATTGAAACCAATGAGTCAAATTATCGGCTTCCTGGACAAAATAACCAATATCACCGTTTTTTGCCGAAACCGGAATAGATAATTCCCGGCTCAGACCTTTTGTACCGGAAACAGGCCTAAAGGGAAACACCTCAGCCCGAACGGTCTGAAATCCGGTCCGGGAGGGAGCGGTCCATATAATACGGCTATTTCCGCCGGATACAAAACTTTCACCAATACGTTTTTGGGCGCTATACCAAACCACATAGGGATTCAGATAAGGGCTTGCGGATACCTCAACTTCCAGCAGTACCTCCGTTCCGGGAGGAACAAGGTGAGAACCCCGCGTATAACCCGGTAAAAAACTTTGAATATCATTTATGGTGAATTCCGCATCCTTTAAAAAGAATACCGTTTTTTCAATCCTGGATAGAGTGGTACTCTCGCCCAAAACTTCAAAAATCAGCTTATAACAACCGATGTCCAGGTCAGAGGGCAGAGAAAATGCCGGCATATCATCGTTATTGAGGCGGGTAAGTTCAAAAACTATCTCCTCTACACCTGTTTTTGTTTCTTCAGACCCCGATTCGCTTTTTTTATCGTCAGAGATTCCGTCGACAGATTCGGTCTCAAGGGCATCATCAGTTTTTATAGTTTCAACCGGGGTTGTATTCTTGTTCCCTTCGCCAAGGATATAGCGTATCTTCCTGCCGACGATTTGCCCCCCCATGGTTTGCAAAAAAACCTCCACACCGCGAAGATCGGGGTCATTCTCCGTTGAATTGATAAAATAGGGACGTATCGCATCGGTTTGTTTAATGACGGAATAATCATCCAAAGAGGCTTCATTTACAAGGGCATCCATCCTGTATGTTCCGCTTGAAGGAAAGACTGTATCCAGTTCTCCACAGGCAGCCGCGAGGAGTAAAAGAGGCATACTACAAATGATCAAAACGCTCTTTTTTAGAGACATATATTCTATATTAGTATAACACAGCAACCAGAATAAAGCTACAACGCAAGTTAAAGTTTGTAGCATTTAAAACATATTCCTGTTATATTATAACTATGAATACACTTTGTCTACATAACGGTATGGTAATGACCGGATTTGCAGCAATGAATCGCTGTGCAGTGTTGATTGAAGACGGACAAATAGCGGATGTCTTTTCCGAAAAACGCTTTGAACAGAAGCGTTTCACCCCGGATACAGAGGTAATTGATGTCAATGGCGCCTATATTGCGCCGGGATTCATCGACACCCACACCCACGGCGCCGGCGGGTTCGGCACGGAAGACGGTACGGAGGAATCTATACTGAATCTATCCTGTTTCCTGGCGGATCAGGGGGTAACGGCTTTCAATCCTACCATTTATCCCTCCAGCCCGGACGTGATGCTGCATCAGATTAGAACCATAAGCTCGGCTATAGGCAAAGAAAAAGGCGCTCAAATCATGGGGATACATCTGGAAGGCCCCTTCCTTTCGCCGGACAGACTTGGGGTTCAACATAGTGAAGCGGTACGGCCTGTGAACATTCAATTTATGGAACAACTCTGGGAAGCATCCAGAGGAAACCCGCATTCTCAGGACACATCGGGCAGGAGAATTCAGGACGGACATATCGTGAATATGACCGTCGCTCCAGAACTTAAAGGTATGCGCGAACTAGCCCTGTTCTGCGTTAAAAAAGGCATAGTCCTTCAGGCAGGCCATACCGATGCAAAGTATGAAAATATGGTAGAAGGGATGCAGGCAGGTATACTCCATGCAACCCACCTTTTCAATGCCATGAGCGCACTTGATCACCGGAATCCCCATGCGGTAGGCGCCGTCCTTATCCATCCTGAAATGTCCTGCGAGATTATCGCCGACGGCTTTCATGTGCATCCCGATCTGTTCAAACTGCTGCTACGGGATAAACCTATAGACAAAATCATCCTGGTTACCGACTGTCTCAAACCGGCCCAACAGCAGGGAGAATCGTTCATTGCCAACGGCGACGAGTTGGTCTTCCAGGATGGAGTTTTCCGCCGGAAGCGGGACATGGTTATTGCCGGCTCTGCCCTGACCATGATCAAAGGGGTACAGAACCTGACCCGTTTCGGTTTTAGCCTGGAGGATGCGGTAAAAACGGCAAGTTCTAACCCCGCCCAAGTGATGCACTATGCAAATAAAGGCGCCATTATTCCAGGTAAAGACGCCGATATTACTGTGTTTGACAAGGATTTTAATATAAAAGCCGTAATAATAGGCGGCAGTATACGGAAAAATACATTTTAGGAGTGAATAGACAATGCGCCTTATTATCTGTAAAAACTATAACGAAGCAAGTTGCTGGGCTGCCAACTATATAGCCGGCAGGATCAAAAATTTTGCAGCCAGAGCTGATAAACCATTTGTCCTGGGACTGCCCACCGGTTCAAGTCCGCTGGGAATTTACCGTGAATTCCGCAGCCTTTACGAAAAAAGGCAGCTTTCCTTTACAAATGTAATCACGTTTAATATGGACGAGTATGTCGGCCTTGATGCAGGGCATCCCCAAAGCTACCGCCGTTTTATGATGGAAAATCTTTTCAATCATGTTGATATAGACAAGGGGAATATCCACATACTTAACGGAATGGCAGAAGATTTAACTGCCGAATGCAGGGCCTACGAGGAATCGATCCGGGCCTGCGGCGGTATTGAACTTTTCGTGGGCGGCATGGGCAGCGACGGGCATATCGCGTTTAACGAACCCGGTTCTTCCCTTCACTCGCGGACGCGGGTCAAGACCCTTACCAGGGACACAAAGATCGCGAATGCGCGTTTCTTCGACGGCGATCCTGACAAGGTGCCTTCGACGGCCCTGACCGTGGGGGTCGGCACGGTGATGGATGCCCGCGAGGTGCTCATCATTGTCAGCGGCCACAGCAAGGCGCGCGCGCTTCACGCCGTAATTGAAGAAGGGGTGAATCACCTGTGGACGCTCTCCTGCCTTCAAATGCACCAGCGGGCCATTATTGTCTGCGACGAGGACGCTACCGACGAACTTAAAGTAGGAACGGTACGGTACTTTAAGGAGATTGAAACCAGCGTGGCCGAAAGGAAAGGCTGACAGTAAAGCGCTGATGAATACGGCAAATTCCCCGTCGGCTTACACTTCAGATACCCCTCATGTTCCCTATTCCTTTCGCGGTCTCATCCTGCTCGGCCTCTGCTTTCTGTGCCGCGCCTCCCTCCCCGCCGCAGAGCAGCCCGATCCTCTCGCAGTTTTTTCCGACCCTGCCCGTATCTGGGGCAGGGGAGCGGAGCGGGTTATAGAGGAAGCATACCGGCTCTGCTTTAAAACGCGCATCATAGGCGGCAAAGTGATGATTCTCCGTATGCCCTTTGCCCAGAACAACGAGCGGGATAAACTCACCGCAAAAGACTGGGGTTTTCTGGGCGGCGGCAAGGCTAACCCCGAATTCCTCTGGGAAACCATAGAAAAAGTCCTTGACGGCGCTTATTTTAAAAAATACACACAAGCCTTGCAGGATGGGCGGGAAAAAGTGCTGATCCTGGATATTCCTAGTCAGACCTGGAGCATTACCCGTGAACTTTTTGACCTTGCCCGGATGAAGGCCGGTTCCTACCGGGGCCTTCTTCACCGGCCTTATATCCTTGTATCCGGCAAAGGTGTCGAGGATACCGACGTTTACAACTACCTTTACTGCATAGCCCGTACCGGCATGGACTGTTCCGGTTTTGTCTGGCATATACTTTCGTATACAGCCGCAGCGGGGGGGCTTGACCTGGGCAAGATCCTTAGCCGTGAGGTGAACACCCCTGCCGGCGGCGATCCTTCCTACTACATAGGGACATGGCTCTTCAATTCCCGCAGTTCCCAGATAACGGGCGTCAAGGACGAAATACGCAGCCTGCAACCGGCTGACATCCTCCTTTTCCGCGCCGCTGACGGAGGCATGGCCCATTCGGCAATCATTCAATCAATAGACTTTTCCCGAGGCGTTATCCGCTATCTTCAATGTACCGATGAAGCGCCGCCGGAGGAACGGGGCGTTCACGAATCCTCTATCTACTTTGACCCCAGACGCCCGGAACTATCCCTTAAAGACCCTTCCCTCAGATGGACCCAGCAGAGATACCCGCCTTTCGCCGGCGAAAACCCCAGCCCTTTTTCCGACGACGGCCTCCGCTTCCGCGCTTACCCTGAACTGGGCGGCGGCAGGGTGGTCCGATTCAAGGCTGTTACAGAAGCGATAGCCAGGCTAAAGTAAAACACTGCAACAAAGAACCCAGGAGCAGGGGTATGGACCCGGCTCTCCCAGCCATCCGACATAATCTACCGTCTCTTTAATCGTGTACGGCTCGTCAGGAACTTCTTTCGTTCTGTTTGCTGCGCAATACAGGATTTTCCATTCATCATCCTCAAACAGTATCGTACAGGGAAGCTCAGGATGTATCCGCGCCATATACGTCAGGCTTCATTATGAATACCGCTATCACCGAATACATTAGTATCAACACTTTCATCTTTTCCATGTTCCGCTCCTGTAGTTCCTCTATCGTACACCCGCTTTTCAGTACATAATGAAAACGCTCTATCTTCCACCCTAGCATCGCTTATATCACGGTCCGCGTGTTCCATCGTCTCAAGCCACCGGTTGCTCTCCTTTTCCTCTATCGGCCGGTTCTTCTGCTGCTCCCGGGTCAGCGCGGTATTTTTCCACTCGGCACGGTTAAATCCCGGATGGTCGCGGCGCGATAAGCCTGCAGTATTTCGCTCTGGTTAAACTTATCGTTGCCCAGCAGGTTGTAGATATGTAGATAGCCTTGGCTTCAGCCCGGTTCGCGCTGCTGCCGTATATGGACTTCTGCGGGTCTTTCGACAAGGTTTCCATGGTCTTTCTGAACCGCTTCTCAAGGCGTTTTTCGTTAAAATCCACCTTGGCAAACTCTTCCGCCAGGTTAAAGGCATCCCTTTCGGTCATTTTTTCCTCCCGGAGCATAGACTTTCAGGGCATTATAGCATGATTTTGAGAAAGTTATGGGTCAAGTTTAGGCCGTAGGCGGGTATGGAGTTAGGGGAGCTATGAATTTGTTTTAACGGAGTGAAGACGTTCCCCCTATATAATATTGTTATCCATTAATTCCCAGCAGTGCAGCTTTTTATATTCCGAAGGGGTGCAATGTTTTATTTCTTTGAATGCTTTGTTAAACGCCGTTATGCTTTCAAAACCCACGTCTAAGGCTACTGTGGTAATTGGCAGTTCGGGGGTAAGCAGAAGAGTTTCCGCCTTCTTGATGCGTATATGCTTCAAATATTGATAAAAGGAATAATTGGTATATTCCTTGAAAATCCGTTCAAAATGAGTTTGGGAGAAATGGGCAATTTCCGCCACTTCTTTCAACATTAATTTCTCGGACATATGTTTATCAATATATTCAAAGACAGCATTCAGCCGGGCTATATATTGTTGGCGCCTCGTGAGGCCGACATTCCCGGCAGACTGTTCAGGAGTATCAGGCAGATATTGGGAATTCCTAGCAGCCTGTTGCGCTTCGGTAAATTTTTGCATATTTATACAAAATATCTGATTTTCAGGGCTTTTTTATACATTTAAACTGTATATTTTTGCAATTAATTGCTTAAATATACGGT
>JAISNI010000103.1 GCA_031276295.1 Treponema sp. | reverse complement strand
TCGACAATGCGGCGGGCTTCACCCTCGGCGTCCCGTTTAAGCCGGGAAGCTTCTGCGGAAGCGGATTCTATTCCTTCTTTTTTAATTTTATCGATCAAGTCCTGAAGTTGGATTTCCATAGGCTCCTCTTACCCTGATTACAAATACATCTAAGGCTGGTTTCAAAATACCGGATTTGAAGACCGAACCCTATCATACCCCAGTCTAATCAGCATTCCAAGATTTTTCAAGGTGTATACCCGGAATTTATAAATTTTGTAGCTCTTTCTTCATCACATACCGGAAATACGGCAATGTTATCTGAGAAAACTCCAAGAATTCATGGATCCGGCGTATGGACGACGGTTCCCGCCTTTTCCCTTATCAGACAGTTCTTCGGTTAATCCCAAAGGTCTGCCCAGCCCTTCGCTCCTTCCCAGAGGAATACCTGTCCTTTGACAAGACGGCAGTTCTTATCGGCTTTGTTTATCGCGTCCATTTCGCCTTCGGTCAGGGGATCCTCGGTAATACAGCGGAGGTTAGCCTGGTAGTTTTTCTCCGTGGTTGAAAAGGGGATGGGAATATGCCCGTGTTGAACCGCCCATTTTAAGCAGACCAGGGCAGGGTGGATATTGTGGGCCTTTGCCGCGTGTGCCACTTCGGGAAGTTCCGTATCAACAATGTCGCCGGGGGTTTTATCCCGTTCGGGCCTGCTTGGGGAACCGATGGGGCAAAATCCTATGACGCTTATTCCCTTGTTTCTACAATAGCGAAAGAGTTCGGGCTGCTGAAAAGCAGGATGCAGTTCCATCTCAATAAGTGCGGGTTTAACCGCACAGCCGGGAAGCACGGCCTCAAGCTTTGAAACCGTCATGTTTGACATGCCGATATGCCGGGCAAGCCCCGCCTTTTGTATCCTCTCCATTTGAGCCCAGGTTGCGAGGAATCGTTCCGGGGAAAATGGGACTGAATCGGGGTTCCGGGCGTCCCCGTCGCAGCCCGGAGCATGGTAGTTGGGGAAAGGCCAGTGGACAAACAAGGCATCGACATAGTCAAGGCGCAGATCTTTCAGGGTCTTCGCCAGGGACAGGAGCACATCGCCCCTGCCGTGCATATCATTCCAAACCTTGGAGGTGATAAAGAGTTCTTCCCGTTTTACGGCGCCGCTTTTTAGCGCTTCCGCAAATACGGCGCCGATACGGTCTTCGTTGCCGTACACGGAAGCGCAGTCGAAGAGCCTGTACCCGTAACGAATTGCCCCGGCGACGGCCGCCGAGACTGCTTCGGGGGCGTATTTATCGGAACCAAAAGTTCCCATGCCAATGGCGGGAATCTTTTCGCCCGAAGGAAGGGTAAAAGACGGAACCTTTCGGGGATCAATGCTTTCTGCCATATCTGCCGTCACTTTAATTCTTCGTCGAAACAAACCGCGACTTTGCCGCATGTACCGTCCGCCATCAGCCGGTAGGCTTCGTCCGCCTTTTCCAGGGGGAAGCGGTGGGTGATAAGGACATCGGGGTGCATGTTCCAGCGTACCAGTTCTTCGACAAGGTTTTCCATTAGCCAGATACTCGTAACCCAGGAACCGTAAATGGTTTTCTGGGGATGAATAATATCCGGGCTGGGATTAAAACTGACGGTATTCCCCTCGCCCACAAAGGCAATCTTACCCCACTGCCTGGCGGCGCGGATCGCAGCGGCGCGGCCCTTGTCGCTTGAGGAAGCGTCGAAGGCCCGTTCAACGCCGTTACCGCCGGTAAGGGATTTAATCTCGTCAACATTGGAATCCGCGGCGGGCAGCACTTTTTCAAAGAGCTCTAGTTTTTTTGCAAGGTCAATGCGGAACTCGTTTGCCTCAATGCCGAAAATCTTCCGGGCTCCCATGGCCTTGCAGAGCATGGCGGTGGCAAGCCCCACAGGGCCCAGGCCGACCACCAGTACGCTGTCGTTACCGCATACGCCGACTTTCATGATAGCCTCGTAGACCGTGCCAAAACCGCAGGCAACCTGGGCGCCGTCGGCATAGGAAAGCTCCGCCGGCAGTTCCACCAGGTCTTTCTCGTCACAGAGGATATACTCCGCCATGCCGCCGTCACGCTGCCAGCCGTAAGCCGCCCTGAGGGGCGATGAGCAGGAGATCATGTAACCCATGCGGCAGTCGTGGCAGACCCCGCAGCCCGAAATATGGTACACAATGACCCGGGAGCCTTTTTTGAAACGCCGTATGCCGGGGCCTTCTTCCACCACCTGCCCGCAGGGTTCGTGCCCGGCGATCACGTCCTGGTAGCCTTCGGGCCCCTTGCCCACGTGTTCGCGGTAAATGGCGCGAATGTCGCTGCCGCAGATGGTACATGCCTTGGTTTTTACCAACACCTGCCCGTATCCCGGAGTGGGAACAGGCACATCTTTTAATACCACCGTACTGTTTCCGGGGAGATAGGCCCCCTTCATTGTTCCTTGCATTATATTCCTCTTAATAAAATACTACGCTCTTCTGGCGTATTTTTTCATATCAAAAAAGACGGCGGCAATAATGATGGCGCCTTTTACCAGATACTGATAGTACGAATCGATTGCCAAAAAGCTCATTCCATAGTTGATAAGCCCCATGGTAAAAATACCGATGACCATGCCGCTGACAGTTCCAACGCCGCCGTTCTGGGAAACTCCGCCCACGGTTACCGCTGCGATGGCGTCAAGCTCCATGCCGTTGGCAGTAAGCGCGTTGGCCAGGGCAAGGCGGCTTGCCAGGAGCACCCCCGCACAGCCGTAGAGCAATCCCGCATAGAGGTACACGCATACGAGGTTTTTTTCAACATTGATCCCCGACACCCTTGCGGCCTGGGAGTTGCCGCCGATAGCGTAGAAACTGGTTCCCTGTTTGGTATGCCTGAGCAGCACCCAGATAATAATGCTGATGATGATTACATAGATTGCCAGGTAGGGAATTTGAAACGACGAGGGGCCGAAGGAATTTTGGGCAATCGCCTTGAACTCCGGGGTAAGGGAACTTACGATGGCGGCCTTGGTGTAGATGAGCTGCACACCTCTGGCTATACACATGGTCCCCAGGGTGGCGATAAAGGGCGGCAGCTTCCCGTAGGCCACCAGAACCCCGTTGAAAAGCCCAAAGAGGCCGCCCGCCGCAATACCCATCAGAATAGGCATGATCAGGGGAAAGGAATGGCCGTAGTAGATAGCCGTTTCATAGGTGGGGATCTGGGCGAAGGAAGCCGCCACCGACGCGGTGAGACACACCACATAGCCGATGGAAAGGTCGATACCCTTGGTGATAATGATCATCCCCACCCCCAGGGACGCGAAGGCCCGCACTGCCTCGGCAATAATCAGGGTCTTCATGGAATCCCAGGTAAGCGCCCGCCCGCGGGTAAGGATCGCCAGCACAAAAAGCAACACGACGAAGGTAACAAACGTGGTGTACTTACTCAAAAACTGCTTCCATTCTAGTTTTTTCATACAAACCTCTATTTAGAGCGGCGGTATTCGCCGCTGATGTTCAACCGGATATGTTCGATTCGATATGTTCGATTCGGATATGATCGATCTGGATATAATCGATCCGCGTTCATACAAACTCTTTGGAAAACTTGGTGGCATACCGCATAATTGTTTCCTGGTCCGCCTCTTCTTTTGACAGGGTTCCGGTCAGGCGGCCTTCGCAAAGTACCAGCACCCGGTGGCTCATGCCGATAAGTTCCGGCATCTCACTGGAAACCATGATAATAGCCTTCCCCTGTTTTGCCAATTCCGCCATGATCGTGTAGATTTCGTACTTCGCCCCCACGTCAATCCCCCGGGTCGGTTCGTCCATGATGAGAATGTTGGGCAGGGTCATAAGCCAGCGGCTTAAGATAACTTTCTGCTGGTTTCCGCCGGAAAGGTTCTGAATCAGGGTCGTCATGGAAGGCGTCTTGGTTTTAAGCTGCTCATTCTGGCTTTTGGCCGTCCGGGCAAGCCGTTTGTGATCCAAAAGGCCGACTTTGTTACGGTACTCCCGGAGCGAGGGGACGGTGGTGTTTACGGTAATGTCCAGGAGGGGAAAGATTCCCGTACCCCGCCGGTCTTCGGTTACGAGCCCAATCCCCGCGTTGATAGCGTTAAGGGGGGTGAGCTTTTTCAGGGGCCTGC
>JAISNI010000101.1 GCA_031276295.1 Treponema sp. | reverse complement strand
GTTAAATGATTTTAACATACGCCATCTTGGGATAAAATCCGGCGACAAGATCCGCCTGCGCCTTGCGGTATCTGAGGGACTTCCCAATTCCCGGGGTCTTACAATTTACGGCAGGAGGTTTGGGAATCATAATACGGGGATGGTGGTAAGAATCAGCTACGGCGATACAAGCCCGCCGCGACAGAGGGCTTAATACAATGGAAACAGATGGCTTGAGGCATGGTCGGTATCTGTCTGGCTATCAGAAGAAGATTAAAAATGTAAACACCGTTACCGAAGCGGAATATCAGTCAAGGCTTGATACCTGTTTGGAATGCGAAAACCTCCTTTACGGTACCACCTGCCGTTTCTGCGGATGTATCGTTCAGATTAAAAACAAACTTACCGCGGCGAATTGCCCTTTTCCTTATGCCCCAAAGTGGAAAGGGCCCTAAGTGTATGTCCGGCTGTGGTTCGTGGCAGGTTTGCCGATACTTGCCGGTATTACCCTCCCGATACGAACGACAGTTTGACAATCGGCGCTCAAAGGGATATGCTAAGTATATAAAACTTTAGGAGGTACTGCTATATGAAATTGGAAAAACGCTTTACGGAGCACCCGGAGGACGCGAAATGCTACGATACCGCAAAGCTCCGGGAGCACTTCCTTTTTGACAAGGTCTTTGTCAAAGACGAAATCAGCCTTTGCTATACCCATAGCGACAGGGTGGTGTTCGGCGGCGCCTTCCCGGTGATGGAAAAGCTGCGGCTCCTGGGAGGCAAGGACTTCGGCAGCGATGTCTTCCTGGACCGCCGGGAGCTGGGGATCATTTGCATTGACGGAAACGGAACCGTAAGCGCCGATGGGCAAGTTTATGAGATGAAAAAGGGCGACGGCCTCTATATCGGCAAGGGAACCAAAGAAGTGTCCTTTGCCGCTGCCGGCAAAGCCGGGCCTCCCAAATTCTACATGGCCAGTACCCCCGCCCATACCGCGTACCCCACGGTGTTTATCCCCATAGAAAAGGCGAACCCCCGGAAGCTGGGAGAGGCCGCCACCTCAAACGCCCGTACCATTTATCAGTATGTGCATCCGGCGGTACTCCAGAGCTGTCAGCTTACCATGGGCATGACCATCCTGGAAGAAGGTTCCGTCTGGAATACCATGCCGGTCCATACCCACGAACGGCGCATGGAAGTATATTTCTATTTTGATATGAAGCAGGGCGCGGTGGTTTTCCATCTCCACGGACAACCCGGCGAAACCCGGCACATTGTCATGAACAACGAACAGGCGGTGATTTCCCCTTCCTGGTCCATCCATTCCGGGGCGGGAACCGCGTCCTATACCTTTATCTGGGCCATGGCGGGAGAAAACCAAATTTTTGACGATATGGACACGGTCCCGGCGGTTGATCTCAAATAGTGAGCTTTTCACAAAACACGAGCAAGTTTTGGGAAAGCCTCTGGCAGTTTGTTGCGCTTCGCGTACAAAACCCCGTTGTTTTGAAACGCTTCATTTTATATTTTTTGGAGGTTACAGATGAGTGTTGATTTTTCATTGAAAGGGAAAACAGCCTGGGTTACCGGGGCTTCCTACGGAATCGGTTTTGCCATTGCCCAAGCCTTCCACGAGGCCGGCGCGGCGATTGTGTTCAACGACATTGGGCAGCCCCAGGTTGACAAGGGCCTGGAAGCCTACAAAGCCGCCGGCATTCCGGTTCACGGCTATGTCTGCGATGTAACAAACGAGGATGCGGTAAAATCCACCCTGGAAAAGATCGAAAAAGACGTGGGGGTGGTGGATATTCTGGTGAACAATGCGGGAATCATCAAACGTATTCCCATGACCGAGATGAGCGCCGCCGAATTCCGGCAGGTGATAGACGTGGATCTCAACGCCCCCTTCATCGTTTCCAAGGCCGTCATTCCCGGAATGATCAAAAAGGGCGGCGGCAAGATCATCAATATCTGCTCCATGATGAGCGAACTGGGCCGTGAAACCGTGAGCGCCTACGCTGCCGCCAAGGGCGGGCTTAAGATGCTCACCCGGAACATCGCCAGCGAATACGGCGAATTCAACATCCAGTGCAACGGCATAGGCCCCGGCTATATCGAGACCCCCCAGACCGCCCCCCTCAGGGAACGGCAGGCCGACGGATCAAGGCATCCCTTCGATCAGTTCATCATCGCCAAGACCCCCGCCGCCAGATGGGGAACCACCGATGACCTCAAGGGGCCGGCGGTATTCCTGGCTTCCCGGGCCTCCGACTTCGTAAACGGCCACGTCCTGTATGTAGACGGCGGTATCCTCGCCTATATCGGGAAACAGCCCAAATGACGGAAAGGGTTGATTAGACTAAATGGCATGATATGCGAGCATTTCCCAAAACACGAGCAAGTTTTGGGAAAGCCTCATGCCTAAAGAAATTTAACCACGACCTCACAAACGGCCACGGACAAAAACAGGAATAATCCCTGCAATCAAAGCATGACAAGTCCTGTTCGTGGCCGTCTTAGCCATGCTTTTAGTCTAATCAAGGTACTGGCCGCTTCCGGTTCACCGGCGGCATCCGGCTTTCCCGGCGCGGATTTTTCCCCAGACCGCGCCTCAGCCGGCGGCCCTGTCCAGTTCGGCCTGGGCTACCGCCAGCAGGGCGATGGGCACCGAGTAGGGGGAGCAGGACACATAATCCAGCCCCGCTTCCATGCAGAAACGCACGTTGGCGGGATTGGCGCCGTGTTCGCCGCAGAGCCCGCAGACAAGATCGGGCCTCGTAAGCCGTCCCCTTTCCGTCGCCGTGGCGATAAGCTCCTTGACCCGCTTGTCCAGAGTGCTGAAGGGATTGCCGTTGATGAGGTCAAACAGGGTATAGTCGGGCATGAAGGCGGTAAAATCGTCCCGGGAGATGCCCAGGGTAGTCTGGGTAAGGTCATTGGTGCCAAAGCTGAAGAAACGGGCGTACTTGGCGATTTCCCCGGCCCCCAGGGCCGCCGCGGGCAGCTCGATCATGGTGCCGATGGAATACTCCACCGGCTTGGCCTTTTTCGCCGCCCTGAGTTCTTCCTCAATGTCCACGATCCCCCTATAGCTTGAACCTTCGATCTTCTTGCCGTAGGCGATGAGCTTCAGTTCCGAATCGTTCATCACGATGGGAACCATGATTTCGGGCCGGGCGTTCACTCCCTCGGAACGGAGTTTGTAGGCCGCCTCGAAAATGGCCCTCACCTGCATGGCGTAGATCTCCGGGTAGGACACGGCGATGCGGCAGCCCCTGTGGCCCAGCATGGGGTTAAACTCGTGGAGGGCCTCGATCCGGGCCTGAATCTCCTGCCTGGAAACCTTCCCCTTCCGGCCTTTCGACACGTATTTGATATAGTTTGAAAGTTCTTCATCGTTATGGGGCATAAATTCGTGGAGCGGCGAGTCCAGAAGCCTGATGGTTACTTCCTTGCCGTTCATAACCTTCATGATGCCGTAGAAATCTTCCCGCTGCATGACCTGGAGCTTTGC
>JAISNI010000084.1 GCA_031276295.1 Treponema sp. | reverse complement strand
TTGACTGTGCGCTAAAGCGCACGGTTTTGGACCAGGCTTGAGCCTGAAGGCTCTTGCAGTTTTTCAGGCTAAAGCCTGCGGACTAAAAGTCCGACAAAACTGCGTTTTTTAAAGGTTGCCGTTCCAAAACCGAAGTTTTGGAACAGCCTCAGTTAAATTTTTCACCGCCGCGCGCTTCGGCGGGGCTTTTCCCCTAAAACAGTACGCAGCCCACATAGGTAAGCGTATTGGTTCCGTAATAGTAGGGCAGGCCATTGTCCCTGCATACATCGCTGACCACGAGGCCCATTGCTTCCATTGAAACAATCATTTTGCCGGGAAAACGGCAGGGTTCGGCGGGACAGGTACAGGTTTCGCAGTTTTTACATGCGCCGCTGCCAAGAAGAAGGCAATCGGGCAGCAGCTCTTTTACCTTCGCCTGAAAGGTTTTCAGGTTTTTCCCGTGATCCCTGCCTATTTCCAGCATTCCTTCATAATCGAGGGAATCTTCAAGGGCGCCGCAGGTCTGCAGGATAAGTCCGTTTTTGTACCGGGACAGGCGTTCTTTACATTCGTCCAGGGAGCCGCAGGCCGGCGGACAGGACCAGTTCCTTCCGTAGGACTTGCACTTGTCCGCGGCGCAGGCGTCACGAACCTCCGGCCGCACCCGCAGGGTTTCAGCCTTTAATCCGCCGGTATGGGTAAAGCCGCAGTTCCTGGCCATCTCTTCAATTTCAGTTTCCAAACAGCCCTTCCCTGAATGCGTTGATGTATTCAATGCAGAATTCATCCTGCCCGAGGAGAGCCGTGGTTGCGTAGAGCAGCCCCATCATGTCCTTGTTGAGGGGATCGATAATGGCGCTGTCCATCCCCGCGTTCATGGCCAGAATGATAAAGGCGCGGTTGATGTACTTGCGGGCGGGCAGGTTAAAAGAAATATTGCTGGCGCCGCCGGTAACGTGAATATCGGGATACCGTTTTTTTACTTCTTTTATGGTGTTTGTCACCTTTTCGATTCCGTCCTCCGAGGCGCAGAGCATTTCGATGAGGGGATCGATGTGCAGCCGGCTGGCGGGAATTTTGTATTCCTCGGCCTTTTGCATGATGTTCTCAAAAACTTCGAGCCGGCGTTCCGTAGTCCGGGGAATGCCCTTGTCGTCCGAAAGGAGGGCGATACACTCCCACTTGGTACCGGCAATTACCGGAAAGATCTTTTCGATCTTGTCGCCTTCACCGGAAACGGAATTGATGAGTCCCGGCTTCCTGCAGAATTTGACCGCCTCCGCGCAGACCGCCGCGCTGGGGCTGTCGACGCAGATGGGGGTGTCGCATGCCCCCTGAACCAGATCGATCAGCCACTTCAGAACCTCAAGCTCTTCGTTTTCCGGAACCGAAGCGCAGAGATCCAGAAAAGCAGCGCCGGCTTCGGATTGCCTTTTGGCCAGGTCGCGAATGTAATCCTCGTTTTTTTCGGCAATGGCCTTTGCCATTGAAGGAATCGAACCGTTCAGTTTTTCACCGATTATTATCATGGTATACCGCCTGACTTGTTATAAAAGTAATTTCCTCATGATTGAACTTGTTCCAAAAACTGAAATTTTGGAACAGCCTCTATTATAAATGTAATTTCACTGGTATACAAGGCGCCTGCCCGGTATACAATCGTTTTTTATGGTGTTATATTTTACGTGTACAGGGACAACACTTTCTTTGGAGGTGAGGCATTCATGGAAAAAATTTTAATAATGAATCTCGGTTCAACTTCCACAAAACTGGCGGTCTATGAAGGTACCGCCGAAATTTTGGCAAAAACGGTCAAGTACAGCGCCGAGGCCCTCGCTCCCTTTAAGGAACCTTGGGATCAGGTCGATTTGAGGCGCAATGACGTTCTGTCCTGTCTCAGGGAAGCGGGGATCAAACTCGAGGATCTGAATTTGATAGTCTGCCGGGGCGGCAATTTTCACCCGGTACCCGGCGGCATCTACCGGGTAAACGAAGATATCATCGCCGATATGCGTACCGGAAAGTGGGGGGTGCATCCCACCGGCGTGGGGGGGCTTATCGCCTTTCAGATTTCCGGGGAACTGGGAATACCGGCCATCACCATGGACCCCCCCATTACCGATGAATTCGATGACATCGCCCGCTATTCGGGCATAAAGGAAATTCAGCGCATCAGCAGCTTCCACGCGCTGAGCCTCAAATCCACCGCCCGGAAGATCGCCCGGGAGCAGCTTCACAAGCCCGTTGAGGAACTGAATCTGATCCTGGTACACATGGGCGGCGGCATTTCCGTCTGCGTCCAGAAAAAGGGCAGGGTGATTGACGGGAACAATTCGCTTGACGGCGACGGACCCTTTTCCCCCGAGCGGGCGGGAACTTTGCCGGTGGGGGATCTTGTGCATCTCTGTTTCTCCGGCAAATACACCGAAAAGGAAATGCTGAAAAAAATCCGGGGCGCCGGCGGCTGGATATCGTATCTGGGTATCAACGACGGCCTTGAGATGGAACGGCGTATTGAAGCGGGCGATAAAGAAGCCAAAAATGTATATGACGCCATGATCTACCAGATATGCAAGGAAATCGGCGCCATGGCCGCGGTTTTGTGCGGCGAGGTTGACGCAATCGCCCTTACCGGCAGTCTTGCCTACGCGGACTACATCGTAGACCAGATCAAAAGACGGACTTCCTTTATCGCTCCGATTATCAGCGATCCCGGAGAAAACGAAATGAGGGCGCTCCTCGAAGGTTCGCTGAGGTTCCTCCGGGGGGAAGAAGCGCCGAAACCTTATGTGCGGGAGGCCCCACGGTGATTAAAAATTTTGAAGAACTTACGGAAGCGGTTAAAAACGGCAGGCGGACAAGCATAGCCGCGGCGGCGGCCGAGGACATGGATGTAATCCAGGTTGCCCGGCACTGCGAATCCCTGGCCGATTTTATTCTTATCGGCAAAAAGGATCGAATCGAGGCGCTGATTAAAGAATCGGGCAGTCCCCTGAACGCGGAAATTATTGACCTTGAGGATCACGCCGAGGCAGCGAAGAAAGCGGTGGAACTGGTCAAAAGCGGCAGGGCCGGCAATTTGATGAAGGGCCTTTTGCATACCGGCGTTTTTTTGAAGGCCCTGTTAA
>JAISNI010000056.1 GCA_031276295.1 Treponema sp. | reverse complement strand
AGCCGTGAGCCGTGAGCCGTGAGCCGTGAGCCGTGAGCCGTGAGCCGTGAGCCGTGAGCCGTGAGCCGTGAGCCGTGAGCCGTGAGCCGTGAGCCGTGAGCCGTGAGCCGTGAGCCGTTGGGTGTTTTCTGTCGTTGTTATGCCTACCGTTGCCTTGAGCATAAGAATAGTGTAATGCTTATAAAAAATTTGTCAATAGCCGCAAAAAAGGGAAAAAAGACAATTTTCACCCACAGGGTGCCAGGCGCCAAATTCAGTTACGGTAAATATCCCAGCTTGTCCTGATGATGGTGTCCATGTCCGAATACCGGGCCTGCCAGCCGAGTATTTCTTTGGCCAGGCCGGCCGAAGCGGTGAGCTTTGCGGGGTCCCCGGCGCGGCGGCTGACGATCTGGAAGGGTATGGGCCGACCGCTGATTCTGCGGGCGGTTTCGAGTACCTGTAAGACAGAGAAGCCGTTGCCGGTTCCCAGATTGACGGTGAGGCTCTTCTTATGCGCGCCGATATAGTCCAGGGCTTTTACATGGGCCCCGGCAAGATCGCTTACGTGAATATAGTCCCGAATACAGGTGCCGTCCGGCGTATCATAATCGTTGCCAAAAATCTGTAGCGTTTTCCGTATACCGCATGATGCTTCCATGATCACGGGGATAAGATTGGCAGGATTAAGCTCCCTGCCTTTGATCCTGCCCTTGACATCGTAGCCGGCGGCGTTAAAATAGCGGAGGCTTGCAAAATGTATGCCGCGGAGCCTGTCATACCAACCGAGGACGTTCTCTATTTCCAGTTTGGTAAAGCCGTAGTAATTTTCAGGATTCGTAGGATGCTTTTCATCAATAGGAACGTACCGCGGCTCGCCGTATACCGCGGCGCTTGAAGAAAAGACGATACTTTTAATGCCACATTCGGAAGCGGCATTGATAATATTAACCGTTCCATTGATATTGTTTACCGAATATTTTTCCGGATGCAGCATGGACTCGCCTGCCGCCTTAAAGGCCGCAAGATGTATAAACGCATCAAAACCTTGAGCGGAGCGTACAAGGCTTGTATAGTCCATAATATCCCCGTGAACAAACCGTGCATCGGGGAAAAGATTTTCCCGTAGTCCGCTTGATAGATTATCGAACACGGTAACCTCGTGCCCTTCATCAAGAAATTCCCGCACAACATGGCTTCCGATATAACCAGCGCCGCCTATGATCAGTACCTTCATATAAACCTCCCGTAACTTTCTTCTTAGAGTATACCTTAATAAACGCTTGACTGCCTATACACCACATTAAACGATAGCGCAAAACTCCCGTGCGTGCCGCTTCCCGCGGCGGGGCCGGAGACGTTCCCGGTCTGTACCTGTGCGAATAAGAACTTAGCTGATCTTTTGTACGGCTTCAGGATTCATTTTTCGCAGTGTTGCCGAACGGATAGCCTCGCTCATCGCACGGACGGCTTGCCGCGCGCGGTCCGCGGCATACGCGTTGTCCGGCGACAGGTCGTATTCAGAACTCCCCATCCAGGCCTTCAGTATAGAACGGGAAGCGTTGACGACGCCGCCGTTGCCTTGGCTCAGAAGCAAAGCGGCATTGTCTGCGGCTCCGCCCTGGGCGCCGTAACCGGGGATAAGAAAGAACAAACTCGGCCTTTTTTCCCGTATGGCCAGAGCTTCTTCCTGTTCCGTACAGCCGACCACCGCGCCGAAAGCACCGTAGCCGTATGCGCCGGTATGCGCTTCCGCCAGGACCGAAAGCCTGTCCCCTACCGCATCGTAGAGCCTACCGCCGCCCGCGAGCGTGAGGTATTCAAAGTCGCGCATGCCCTTGTTACTGGTGCGCATCAGCACAAACGCTCCTTTCCCCCTGCTTCCGGCAAAGGCCAGCCAGGGCTCTATGGAGTCCATGCCCATATAGGGGGAAAGGGTAACAAAGTCGGCTTCAAAATCGCCGTCAAAATGGGCGCGGGCATAGCGCAGGGCGGTATCGGCAATGTCCCCTCGTTTGACATCGGCAATCACCAGGCCGCCCCGTGAGCGTATATACCGCAGGGTCTGGGCATATACGTCCAAGCCGGCCAGCCCCATCTCCTCGTAATAGGCTATCTGCACCTTGTAACAGGCGGAAACATCCAGCGTCGCGTCAATAAGGGCGCGGTTAAAGGCGAGTACCGCGGCTGTGTCCGAACCGGCCGCGCGGCGTTCCTTGGGGGGGACGTACTCCGCCGTGGTGTCAAGGCCCACGCAGACGGGGCCCCGTGCCGCAACCGCCTCGTATAGTCGGTCGATGTTATACATATACAGGCTCCCACGACAGGGCCGCGCCGATGGCGGTGGTGTATTCGGCATCCTGGGGATATTCAAAATGAACATGGTACAGATCCGTTATTTCCCCCAGTACCCGCTTGCCGATTGGATTGCCGCTGCCCTTTCCCGTTACGATTATCCGGTCCGTATTCCTGGACCTGGCCGCAAAAACCGAAAGCGTACCGATAACCTGATAGACCATGTTGAGAAGCCCCAGGGCTATGTCCTCGTTCCGGGCGCTGTCCAGCATTTTACCAAAGTTTGACGCAGAGGCTTCCCCTTTCAGAAAGCTCAGGTCTGTTTCCATTATGTCCTCAAGCAGAAGGTCCACCGCCTTGAGCCTGCCCCGGGCGGCCAGTTCCATAATGCCGTTAAAATCCGATATGGAAAGGAGTTTTTTTGCCAGGCCCAGTATGGTACCCCCGCCGACGCCGGAACCTCCCAGATGGGATATTCTATCCTTTTGGGCATCGATGATCACCGTACCGGTTCCAATATTGGTAATGATGATGTTATCGCGCCCCGCCAGAAAGATCCCGCCTCTGCCGATACAGTTTATCTCGCCGGTCATGCCGGTGGGTATGCCGAAAAGTTCGTTCTTTATCTTTGACGCACCCGCTCCGGTTATCATGATCCGCTCTATCCCGGTCATCTTAATGTCATTCTCCACCAGCATCTTGCCCAAGGCCCCGGCTGCGGAACTCAGCGCGTCGGAAGCCCTGGTTTTGATCCGGTGAACAACGCTGCCGCCGCTGACGGCGACCGCCTTGGTAGTGGTGCTGCCTATGTCTATACCGATTATCATATTTTCCCCAATGTAAAGATTGAACCGCAAACCCCGCGCTTAACGGCTGCCGGAAATTAAAATAGTTTCCGTTCGTGATGTCATTAACTGCATCAACTACATCCCGTTGTACCGCCGCAGGTATCGCATTTCATACAGGTACCATTTCTGACCAGGGTGAACGAACCGCAAACCGGGCAGGGATCGCCTTCGTAGCCTTTAACCCGCGCCTGGACTATTTTGGCCGACTCGTTTTGATCCGGCCTGGAACCTGCGGTAGTTCCCGTTTCCCCGGATGGCGCCGCGCCGCGCGGAACTTTGAAACCGGCGCTTGGTTTGCTGTGTTTGGTATCGCCGGATGCGTTGTTTCCACCGCCGTCCGCAGCGCCGCCGTCCCCTGAACCGGCGAGCGGCGCGCTTTCCTGATAGTTTGCGGCATTGGGGCTTACGCTGGTAGTTTCGGTAGCAAGGAGATCGTCGGGCTTCACCTGGCCGAGATCGGTGCGTCTTAGGTAACTGATCGCAAGATCGCGGAAGATGTAGTCGATGACACTGGTGGCCATCTTAACATAATCGTGGCCCTGAACCACGCCGTTAGGTTCAAAACGGCTGAAGGTAAAGGCATCCACGTATTCTTCCAGGGGTACGCCGTACTGAAGCCCCAGGGATACGGCGATGGCAAAGCTGTTAAGCAGGCTTCTGAACGCCGCTCCTTCCTTGTGCATATCGAGGAAGATTTCCCCCAGATTACCGTCATCGTATTCACCGGTACGGATAAAGATGGAATGCCTGCCAATCTTGGCCTTTTGGGTATAACCTGCCCGCCGGTTAGGCAGGGGCCTGCGGAGGCCTCTCGGTTCGGACATATCGCACCCGGTGGGTACGCCGCAGCCACCGGATACGCCACATCCGCCGTACCCACTGGATACGCCGCGTCCGCCGCCCTTGTCCAGGGCAAGGCTCTGCTCCAGGGCAACGATGGTATCGGCCAGGGGATCCGTGCCCGGAGCAAACGAGGAGAGCGGCTGGGAGAGTTTGGAGCCGTCACGGTAGAGGGCGACGGATTTGAGGCAGTTCCGCCAGGCCAGAAGGTACGCGCCTTTTACATCCTCGTAATCGGCCCCGTTGGGCATGTTGATGGTCTTGGAGATTGCGCCCGATATAAAGGGCTGCACCGCGGCCATCATCCCTATATGGGCCTTCCACGGGATAGAACGCCGGCCGTTTTTGCCGGACGGCGTAGCGGTGTCAAAGACCTTGAGATGTTCTTTTTTAAGATACGGGGCGCCTTCAATCCCCATAGATCCGCAAATATAGAGTTCCGCCTCGGCTATTTCATCATCACGGTAGCCCAGAAGCCTCAGCAGGTTAAAACCGGGGAGGGACCAGGCCGATTCAGGAATCCCGAGCTTGTTTTCAACAAATTCCTTGCCCAGAATCCAGGGGTTAAAGATACCTTCAAGGTTCATGGCGGACTTTACCGCCGCCGCCGCCGCGGTAATTGCCTCTGCGGTAAAGCCGTGCAGGGAGAGGCTTTCGGCATTGACGAAAGGCGCATTGGTCAGGTTCTTGTGTCCCGTTGCATAGGCGATGATCTCCGCAATTTCAGAATCCCTGTAACCCAGGGTTTTAAGGGCCGGAGGCACGGATTGATTGATGAGTTTGAAGTAACCACCGCCCGCAAGTTTTTTGAACTTAACCAAGGCAAAATCCGGTTCTACGCCGGTTGTATCGCAGTCCATAAGCAGGCCGATAGTCCCGGTCGGCGCGATGGCGCTTACCTGGGCGTTCCTGAAACCGTGGATGCTTCCCAATTCCAGCGCACAGTCCCAGGAACGCCGGGCCGCGTCAAGCAGATACGGGGGGCAATAGACGCTGTCTATTCCCTTGGGGCTGATATGGAGACCCTCGTACTCAGACGCGGGAACATTGTACGCGGCGCGCCGATGGTTGCGGATAACCCGCAGCATACTCTCGCGGTTTTCATCGAAACGGAGAAAAGGCCCCTGTTCCGCCGCCATGCGTGCGGATTGGGCATAGGCCTCGCCTGAGAGTATGGCCGAAAGCGCGCCGGCCACCGCCCGGCCTTCCTCTGAATCGTAGGCCATGCCCATCACCATGAGGAGGCTGCCCAGATTGGCGTACCCCAGACCCAGGGTACGGTATTGATAGGATAGTTCCGCGATACGCGGGGCGGGGAACTGGGCCATAACTACGGAAATTTCAAGGATGGCGGTCCATATCCATATAGCATGACGGTAGCCTTCAACATCGAATTCGCGGGTTTCGCGGTTGTAGAATTTACCCAGGTTGATCGATGCCAGATTACAGGCCGTATCGTCAAGGAACATATACTCCGAACAGGGGTTTGAAGCCCGTATCTCCCCGCCTGCCGGGCAGGTATGCCAATCGTTGATCGTGGTGTGGTACTGGAGCCCGGGATCCGCGCACTGCCAGCTTGAACGGGCTATCTCTTCCCAGAGCTTCCTGGCCTTGACGATTTTATCGTTCTGTCCCGAAATGCGTCCGATCAACGCCCAATCCCGGTCGTCAATGACGGCCTGCAAGAATTCATCGCTGACGCGGAGGCTGTTATTAGAGGACTGGCCTGAAACCGTGTTGTAGGCTTCGTCATCCCAAGCCGTCGTAAAAACCCGAGGGTTGACCTCCTCGTCGCCCTGCTCCAGCCTACGCAGAAGCTGGTAGAGGTAGGTAGAGGGTATCCGGTCGGACAATGCCTGCCGCAGGGCCAGGGCAAGTTCGCGGTTTTTTTCAATATTGAATTTATCGGCGCCCGGACCGCGGAAACCCGCCAGGGCCTTCCTGAGCGCGTCCAGATTCTTTTTTATAATGGCGGAACCGGCTGCCATAGATGCAACCTTGTGCTCCTCTCCCGCCTTCCACTCAATGTACTTTTCTACATCGGGATGATCCGCGTCCAGCGTTACCATCTTTGCGGCGCGCCGGGTGGTTCCCCCACTCTTGATGGCCGAAGCCGAACGGTCGCCTATGCGCAGAAAGGAAAGCAGCCCCGATGAAACGCCGCCGCCTGACAGCCGCTCGTTTGCCGCCCTCAGCCTGGAAAAATTGGATCCCGTCCCCGACCCATATTTGAAGAGCCTGGCCTCGCGGGTAACGAGGTCCATGATGCCGCCTTCGTTTACAAGGTCGTCTTCTATAGAAAGAATGAAACAGGCATGAGGCTGGGGCCTCTTGTATGCGCTGTCGGATTTTTTCAGCGTACCCTCAGCCGGATCGTAGTAGTAATGCCCCTGGGGAGGGCCGTCTATACCGTAAACCGCGTAGAGCCCGGTGTTGAACCACTGGGGGCTGTTGGGTGCGGCCGTCTGCCGGGCAAGCATGGAGCAGGTTTCGTCGTAGAAGGCCCTTTCATCATCTTTACTATCAAAGTAGCCGTTCTGCCTGCCCCATTCCATCCAGGTGTAGGCCAGGCGGTGAAAAACCTGCCGGGCATCGTGTTCGGCGCCGTCTGCCGGTAAGGAATACAGCGCATCCTCCGGCGGGGAACCGGGGTAGGCCCATTGCTTCCATTCGTATATCTTATCCGCGGGCACACCGGCCCGCCGGAAGTATGTCTGCGCGATAATATCGGCGGCTATCTGACTCCAGAAAGCGGGCACAATCACCGTTTCTTCGGAAAAGATGAGCTTACCGTCAGGATTCCGTATCTCGCTTTTGCGTTTTTCAAACCGTATGTCTTTATACGGCCCGTCTTCCGGATCCGTAAAGAAACGTTCAATCTGCATTGATTCCTCCAATGTTTACAATAATCATCGGAAGGAAGCGCCGCAAACTAAGTATCTAAGTACCGGCAAGACTGCTCGGCTATAATTCACCCCTTTGAGCCTCCGCATCCGGCGGCTTCTTGTTCGTCATTTTTTTACAATCCTGTCAAAGCCGCAGTAGGGGACCAGGGCCGGGGGAATACGCACGGAACCGTCCGCTTCCTGGAAGTTCTCAAGCACGGCGATAATGGCCCGCGAAATGGCGATGGCCGTTCCGTTGAGCATGTGGACAAAACGGTTCCTGCCGTCTTCATCCCTGTATTTGATATTGAGCCTCCGCGCCTGGTAATCGGTACAGTTCGAGGTTGAGGTAACCTCGCCCCATTCGCCGCCGTTACGTCCCGGCATCCAGGCTTCAAGGTCCCACTTGCGGTAGGCAGGCGCTCCCAAGTCGCCGGTGCAGGTATCCACCACGCGGAAAGGGATCCCCAGCGTTGAAAAAATTTCCTCTTCTATGGCGCGGAGTTCTCCGTGAAAAGCGCCGGATTCTTCGGGCAGACAGTACACAAACATCTCTACCTTGGTAAACTGGTGCACACGGTAAAGGCCCTTGGAGAACTGGCCCGCGGCTCCCGCTTCACGGCGGAAACAGTGGGAAAGGCCGGCCATACGCAGGGGTAGTTTATCCTTTGCGATGATGGTGTTGGAATAGTAACCGCCCAGGGTAATCTCCGCCGTACCCACCAGGCAGGATCCTTCCCCTTCAAGCGTATACACATTGCTCTCCGCTCCCCGCGGGTTAAAACCTATGCCTTCAAGTATCTCCTCGCGCGCAATATCCGGCGTGATAAATGGGGTAAAGTCGTGCTTCTGGAGAATATCAAGGGCAAAACGCGTCAGGCCCAGTTCCAGGAAGACCCCTTCGTTTTTAAGATAGTAAAATTTTGTCCCCGAAACTTTTGTCCCCGAATCAAAATCAATAATATCCAGTTCCTGGCCGAGCTTTACATGATCGGCGCTTTCAAAGTTGAACTTGACCGGTTCTCCGACCCGCTTAACTTCCAGATTATCCTTGTCTTCCTTGCCTACAGGCGCATCGGGATGAGCCATGTTAGGGACAAGGCGCGCCTCAGCTTCAAGCTCCTGCTCTGTGCGGGAAAGCTCCGCTTCCCGGGCGGCTATATCCTCCTTGAGCTTTTTCCCCTCATCAATAAGCGTCTGCCGTCGCGCCTGATCCAGGCTCCCCTGCGACTTCATGGCCTGGGCATTGACATTCCGCTGCTGCTGCAAAGCCTGAAGCGCAGTAGTCAGCTCGGTTCTGCGGTTGTAGAGCCGCACGACCTTATCGGCGTCGGCTTTCATAAACCGGTCGGCAATGTTTCTCTTAACCGCCGGAAGATTCTCAACAATAAAACGGTAATCTAACATGGTTTCTCAGTTTAGCAGGTAAGGGGAATCGTAACAAGCGGCGTGGGGCGCTGTTTTTGCACAACATAATTGACAAAATATTAAGAATGAACTAATGTAATTATACATAGCAGTTTGTTGCGCTTCAGCGCAAAATCGTATAAAAATTCAGAAAGTGAATTTTTATACCTTACAAACTGCATAAGCAGCCCCGATTATCGAGATTTTTTGCATGAATATGTAAAAAATCCACAAGTGCAACAGGCTGATAGGGATCAATTAAACCAAATAGTATACTTTTTTATACAATTTGTTAAATTTCATGACAGAATTTGGGTGTTCATTTTCTTAACCTTTTGATATTATGTGAAGGGGCGTTAAAGTGGGGCAATTTAAAGACATTTCAATAAAAGATATTATGGAAGAAATAAATTTGAGTTATTTTTTACCTGATATTCAAAGGGAATATGTATGGCTAAGACGAGCAGATGAAAAAAAGATAGAACAACTTTTTGATTCTATAATAAGAGGATACCCAATAAGTTCTTTTTTATTTTGGAAATTGAGGAAATCAGATATTGAAACAAATAAGGAAAGTAGAGAGAATACTGATAAATTAAATTTCCAATTATATAAATTCCTGGAAAAATATGATGAGAGAAGTACGCATAATGAAAAAATAGATATTGATCAAGTGAATTCAAATGATTTAAATATTGTTCTTGACGGCCAACAAAGATTGACCTCATTATATATTGGTTTAAAAGGAAGCAGGACATTACGAAGAAAAAGGGCTTGGGCAGATCATCCAAATGCCTATGAGGAAAAAAAATTATATTTAAATTTAAAATATAAGCCAAACTTTGAAAATCCTGATGATAATTTTGACTTTCAATTTTTAAAATATGATGAAGCCAATAAGAGGGATAAAGATAAATATTGGTTTAAAGTTGGGGATGTTTTAAACATCAATAGCATTATAGCGTATGTCAGAGAACATAATTTGTCTGACATTGAGGCAGATAATTTAGACAAATTAAAAGAGGTGTTTTGTATACAAAAACAAATATCATATTTTGAGGAAACAGATAAAAATTTAGACAAAGTGCTCAAAATATTTATTAGGGTAAATAGTGGTGGGACGCAATTGTCATATTCTGATCTTTTAATGTCAATTATTATTGCAAATTTTTCAAGTGATATAAAAGACTTAATGAATAAACTTGTAGATAATTTAAATGATTTAGGGTTCGGTGTAATGGGTCGTGACCAGATACTTAAAACCTGTCTAATTCTAACAGAAAGTTCACCTGTGTTTCTTTTAAGAAATTTTAGTAAAACAAATATTCATAAGATAGAACAAAATTGGGAAGAGATTACAAATCAAATTTACAATGCGACTAAATTACTTGCCGAACTTGGTTATAGAAATCACTTGTCATCTGCATATATTATTACCGCAGTGGCATTTTTTATGTTTAAATATAAAATTGTTTCAGATGATGACAGGAAGGAAATTTTAAAATTTGTTTGGTTTGCTCAGATAAATAGTTATTTTACGACTGGTTTGGACAGCAAACTTGAAGTTATTTTCCAGGCTAATAAAAAATCCCCGCCGCAGAGCGGCGGGGTATTGAAGATTTCTCCTTGAAATATTTGCGTATGCGGGGGGTTCAATTCCCCGCACCCCCAGGTTTGAACCGCCCCAAGGGGCGGGGAATTAAAACCCTAACTCCGCCTAAATTTACCCCTGTCATTACTTTTTTTCACCTAATTCTTTGTAATATCCCCTTGAATTAAATGTCCCCGCGTTATACAATCCTTCTGATGGTCAGGCTGAAATGTCCGCGCGGTTTGTATTTTCTCCTCTTTCTTGTGCTGCGGCCCTGCGTACTGTCCGGCGCCCTGACGGAATTTGTCAGGGATATAAAAGAATCCGGTGTTCTGTCCTCCCCTGTTTCGGGTGAAAAAACATCCGAATCCGGCGGAACTACGCCTCTTATTTCAGAAAACCCCCTGTTCTACAGCCAGCCGCTGACTCAAAACCGGGCCCAGCTTCACAGGCTGTGGAGGCAGTTTCTGGCGCTGATCATCTGTGTCCTGCTCCTCAAAGCTTACAGCAAACTGACACTCCGGAAGTATTACCTTCATAATTATTTCCCCCGGGAATTTTTTCACAGCCTTTTAATTTCCCTCCTTCTCGGCGGCCGGGCGCCGCCCCTCTCCGCGTATTAGAGTTGTCCCGGAACCTCGGATTTCCGGACAGCTTCCGCCATTTGATTTTTTTCACCCTGGACTTGAATTTGAAAAACGCATTTTCGCAGCCCTTAGGCGAGAAAACGCTTCGGACTAAAAGTCCGCAGGCTGTCCGCAAAGTAACCGGCTTCGTGGACAGACACTAATTACAACCGGTAATTCCCGGTATTCGTAGAATGTTTGGGAATAACGCGGGGCTGTTTAAAATTTCAGTTTTTAAAACAGCCGGACTCTTTAGAAAATTGTATACGCGGAGGTTTATCCCAATGACTATTATGGAGATGCTTGAGCAAAGCGCTATCCTTACGGTTCTCGGCATGGCGGTGGTATTTGTTTTTTTATGGATCATGATTGTCTGTATTAACGTGACGGGCAGGGCGATTCACAGGATGGGGCTGGACAAGGATGTACAGCCGCCGCCGGCGCATCCTCCGGCGTCCCAGGCCGGGACTCCCCCGCAGGTTACCGCTGCCATCAGCGCCGCGGTAAACGAATACCGTAAAAACGAAAACCCGAGGTAAAAATCCCGGCCCAAAGGACGGGGCGCCAACTCCACTTGAAGAGAGCTGTTCGATGCCAAGCGGGGTATCGAACAAGTCCAATGACCGGGGGTATCTGCAATGTTTGAAATGAAATGGCTGGTCCTTGAAATCGCGGTGCTCATGTATGTTTTTGTCGTTGTCTTTCAGGAGAAGAAATCCGTCATCGCCCTGGGCGCCGGCTTTCTTATGATGATAATAGGGGTGGTGAGTCCCCGGACGATTATCACCGAATTGATCAACTGGAATATTCTGCTCATTTTTCTGGGAAGCCTTATCATCGCCGAGTTGTTTATTTATTCCCGGGTTCCGGCCCTGATTGCCGATTCCATTGTCCTCGGTTCCCCCAACGTGGGGATCGCCATCGTGGCGATACTGATGATGACGGGTTTCATTTCGGCCTTTGTGGAAAACGTGGCCACCGTACTGGTCATGGCGCCTATCGCCCTGGCGCTCTGTAAAAAGCTCGCCATTAATCCGGCCTGGTTTATGACCGGCCTGGCGGTGATGGCGAACCTCCAGGGTACGGCCACTCTGGTGGGGGACCCGCCTTCCATGATTTTTGCCGATTACGCCGGTTATGGTTTTAACGACTTTTTTGTTTTTCGGGGGAAACCTTCGGTGTTTTTCGCGGTGCAGATCGGCATGGCGGCGGGGTCACTGTTCTTCTACGGCTATTTTAGAAAGCTGGGGAAGGGAAAGGTTCTCATAGAAAAAGAAAAAGCCCTGACCAGGGTTCCTTCGGTTCTGCTGATTCTTATGATCGCCGGCCTCGCAGCCGCTTCCTTTGTGTTCGGCGGCCTCACCTGCGCTTCGGGCTTTCTGGTGATGGGCCTGGGGCTTGCCGGAATTTTCTGGTACTGTTTTCCGCGGGGGGAGGGAATAAAAAACACCGGAAGGCTGATAAAAAACCTTGACTGGGATACCACGTTTTTCCTCATCGGCATTTTTGTGGTGGTCGGCGCGGTTTCTTCCGTGGGCCTTCTGGAAGATTTCGCCGCCTTCCTGAACCGCGTGATCGGCGACAATGTTTTGCTGGGTTTTGTGCTTGTTCTGGCGGTCTCCACGGTTATCTCCGGCTTTGTGGACAATGTGCCCTACATCATCATCATGCTTCCCGTGGCCTCCCGGCTTGCCGCGGACCTGGCGCTGAAACCGGAACTGTACATGTTCGCCCTCCTTATCGGTTCCTGCATGGGCGGCAACCTGACCCCCTTCGGGGCCTCCGCCAACGTGGTGGCCCTGGGGCTGCTCAAAAAACAGGGTGTGACCCTCAATTTCTGGCAATGGCTGAAAATCGGCGCGCCCTTTACGGTAATCACCATTGCCGTGTCGTCGCTTTTTATCTGGCTGGTCTGGAGGAACTAGCGCTTCGATAACTTCGGTTTGGGGTGGTGTTCCCGCGCTGCCCGTGACTGGCAAT
>JAISNI010000043.1 GCA_031276295.1 Treponema sp. | reverse complement strand
ATAGGGCATAAACCTTCCCGCCGTCCGGCATGTACCGGACGGCGGGATTTTTTTTACCGCACGGTAACCCCCGCACTTCAGCCCGTTCATTTAATCAGGATAAATTCCACGCGACGGTTCTTCCACCAGTTGGGCCTATCGTTAAAGGGCACAACCGGCTGGGTTCCGCCCAGGCCGAGAGAACTCAGACGGTTGCGGGTAACGCCAAAGCTGGTAAGACGTTCAACGATGGCCCGCGCCCGCGCCTCGCTTAAAGGCTGAAGCTCCTCCCGCTCTTCCTTTGCCCGTGCGGCAGGCTCATTTGTGGTCGGGTTGGCGTGGCCTTCAACCTGCACCTTGTAATCCTTAAACTTATTCAGGATCTCGGCAATACGCCGCAGCACCCGCAGATTGTTGGCGACCGTCGCAATGGGCAGGGTTTCAAAATCCGCGGCGTTCTGCCTAAAGATAATCGACGGCACCTGGATGCGCAGCCGGTCCCCGTCGCGGATAACCAGGACATCCACCCCGATAAACCCTTCCAGGATGCCCTCGTTTCCAAGCGCGTCCCGGGCCCGCAAGGTGTAAGGATAATCCGTGGCCGCCTGGACAAGTTCGTTTTTCGTACTGCGCCCGTCCCAGGTAAGCTGCGCGGGCGGCGCGCCGCGTCCCTCAAAACGGTAGAACACCGGATAGGGCGCTTCCGGCTCCTTGATTTCAAGGCTCCAGGTTTCAATCGGGGACGCGTCCTGCGCGCTCAGGTTGATAAAGAGCACGTCGTCCTCCCCGTCGTCATCGGGGCTAAAGTATTCCGGCCTGGAAGTAAACCTGAGCACTGGCGCGCTTACATCCACCAGGATGGGCGGCGCGCCCGCCTGTGCCTCATCCCCCTTGGTATACGAGACATAGACCGTCGGGGTAAATCTGCCTTCCCGTACATTACCCTGTACGTCCAGCCCGTTCCACCCCAGGGAAGCAGGCGGCACGGCCCCGTTGCCGTTTGCCGGCGAGAAGGTACGGAAAACCCCGCCGGCTTCATCGCGGAGTTCAAGCCGCCAGTCCGAGACGCCTTCGGGAACGGACAGGCTGATGTTGAACCTAAGCGCGTCCGCCGTCTGCCGGGGCCGGGGCGCAAGGGCCTGTACCGTGGAATTCAGGATGATCCGCGGCGCGCGGGTGTCCAGGACGATACCCGGCAGGGTAAGCCTGGTGGTATTCCCCGCGCCGTCGCTGCCGGTAAGGGTTACGGTATAGGTTCCGTCCGCAACCTTGTTACCGGCCTCGTCGGTTCCGTTCCATACCAGCGGCATTGAAGGCGGCCTTCCCGTCCAGGACCAGTTCCTGACGGGCGCTCCTTTCGCGTCGGTAATAACGGCAACCCAGTCGTCGTTCCCCTGGCCCAGTATATCCAAGGGAAGGGTATCCCGTTTGCCGTCCCCGTTCGGGGAAAAAATAGTATAGGCTGAGGAAAGCGCCCCCCGCGGCGGCTGGGTATCCAGGGTAAAGGGGGTCGAAACCGCCTGCGGCTGATTGCCCTGCACATAGCGCATATTTATACGCGCGGTGTAGTTTCCGTCGGGCGCAACCGTCCCCGCGCCGGTCTTTCCATCCCAGGCAAGGGACGGGGGCGGCGTTCCCCGGCCTTCAAACGAACGGACGGCCGTTTCCGAGCCGGCGTTCAGAATGTCAAGTTTCCAGCTTACGATACCGGTATCAATGGAAAGCTGCGGCATCAGGTTGATGCTGTCCTTTACCCCGTTGCCGTTGGGCGAGAAAGCCCGCTGATCGGTGGTTACCTGCACTGGCGTCTCCGCCGTCGTAAGGACAAAGGACACGGAATTGGAAGACCCGCTATTGCCTGCCGCGTCAACGCAGCGGAGGATATACGAATAGGCGGTATCGGGGGCCGCCGCTCCGGCGTTGGTTCGGCCGTCCCAGCGGATCTCAGGCTGCGGCGTACCGCTCAAGGTAAAGGTCTTAACCGGCGGCACGCTCAAAGTATCGGAAGCGCGGCGAATCTCGCCTGTCCAGGTTTCTTCGCTGCTTCCTTCCTGGTAGATGCTCATTTCATCCTGAATACCGTCATTGTTCGGGGAAAAGGCGCTAAAAGCGGCCCGCACCGTTGCGCGGGGCGGCGTTATATCAAGAACAAACGCGCGGGACACCGCAGAGGGCTGGTTGCCCATATCGTAGCGCGCTTCAAACCGGCCTACATAGCCGCCTTCCCGCGCGACGGCTCCGGTTGAGGAACGCCCGTCCCACGAGATTGCGGAGGGGACGGCGCCCCTGCCCTCAAAGGTTCTGATTGGGTTTGTACCGTTCAGGGGATCGCTATAGATATCAAGTTTCCAGCTTACAATGCCCGTCCGTACCTGGAGCTGCGGTATAAGGTTGACGCTGTCCTTAAAAAGATCGCCGTTGGGCGAGAAAGCCCGCTGATCGGCGCTTACCATAAGAGGCGTTTCTATAGTGCTGAGGGGAAAGTTTACGGTATTGGACCTGCCCGTATTACCGGCGGCATCGGTCGCGCTTAAAAAGTAACTGTACTCCCCGTCGGGAACGAGGGCCCCGGCATCGTTTGTCCCGTCCCAGACGATCCGCGGCGCGGGAACGCCGGTAAAACGGAAGGTCCGTACCGGACGGGCCGGATTCACGGACGAGATCAGCGCCGCGCTCAGGTAAATTTCACCCAGCCAGGCGGTTTCGTCGGATCCTTCCTGATAGATGATAAGTTCATCCTGATTACCGTCATTGTTCGGCGAAAAAGCGCCGTACTCCAGCCGTACCTGCGCGCGGGGAGGCGTAACATCCACGTTAAACGGCAGGGATACCGCGGAAGGCTCGTTCCCCATACCGTAGCGAAGTTCAATCCTGGCCGTATAATCGCCTTCCATAACGATATTCCCGGCATCGTTCCGGCCGTCCCAGGGAATAGTGCCGGGCGCCCCGTCCTGACCTTCAAAGGCCCGTATACGGGCCCCGCCGGCGCTTAGAATTTCCAGCTTCCACCGGGTTATATCGGACTTTACCTGGATCTGAGGCTGTAACATGATGGTATCCTGTACCCCGCTTCCATTGGGGGAAAAAGCAAGGATATTGGTGGTAAGAGCCGCCGGGGTTTCTATCGTGCTTAACGCGAACCGGACGGGCACGGAAGAACCGGTATTCCCCGCTTCATCGGTTGAGGTAAGGGTATAGGTATAGTCCGTATCTTCGCACAGGGTATCGTCATCGTTCCGGCCATCCCAGTCAAGGCGTTCGGGGGGTATGCCCGTAAAACGGAACGTTTTGACCGGCGCTGAAACCGAATCGCCGGAAACAGGCCGCAGTTCCCCCGTCCAGACCGCTTCCTCCGATCCCTCCTGATAGTAGATCATCATATCCTGCTTCCCGTCGTTATTTGGAGAGAATGCCTGGTACTCAATACGCACCGAAGCGGCGGGAGGCGTTATATCCAGCGTAAAGGTTGGGGAAGCTGCGGCCGCTACATAGCCGTTTTCGTAGAATACCGAAATATCCCCGCGGTATACACCCTCGGCCAGAATATTCCCCCGGTCATCCCGGCCTTCAAAGGGAAGCCGGGCAGGCGGGACGGCCGTATCCCGGCCGCTCCTGAATGTCCTTACAACGGTCTCCGCGGTTTCCGCGGCCTCCGCCGTATCCAAAATCCGCAGTTCCCAGCCGGTTATCCCCTCCGCTATTTCGGTAAGCGGGCTGAAAATCACCGTATCCTTGATTCCATCCCCATTGGGCGAGAAGAAATCATCGTTGATAAGAAGGCTGACTTGGGGCTGTTTTGTATCAATAATGATATTGGAAAGAACCGCATTCCCGGCATTGAGCGCCCGGTCAACGGACCCTATCCTGAATTCGTAGACCCCATCCGCGGCTATACGGCCGTCATCGGTCGTGCCGTCCCAGGTTACCGGCCCGGGAGAACCCTGGCGGACGTCGTAACTCTTTATCCTGTTGCCTGCCGCATCGTAGATACCCGCCTCCCAGAGCTCCTCCCCGGAACCGGACGCTTCAATACGAATGGCGTCCTTCTTGCCATCGCTATCGGGCGAGAATATCAGGTCCGCATCCGCGGGCCGGACAATTTCGACATCAGGCGGGGTATTGTCCAGCATCACCTGGTAGGTCCGGGAAACGCCGATATTACCGTTATCGTCCTTTGAACTGATAACAAACGAATAACTCCCGTCCGGGGCAACCGTCCCGTCTTCCAGCATCCCGTCCCATTTGAAGGATTGCGGCACTTCCACCGATGCCTTAACATCGGTAATGCGGCTTATAAATTCATTAAAACCGGCCCGCCGTTCGCGCAAAGGCGTATTCCGGTACCTGCGTACCGTTCCGCCCTGTTCATCTTTAACCTCCATAGTCCATTCGGCGATATAGCGTTTATCGGATATGGTGATGGGGAATTCCATTGTATCGGCCTTACCGTCATTGTTGGGGGATATCCAGACGGTTTCAGGGTAATCAGGGACGATGACCGGCGGGGTCTTGTCTATCTGGCCCAGGGTCCAGGTAAGGCCGCCGCCCAGGGCCCAGTCATCTTCGTAGAGAGGCTTGGCGGCCGCATCTATACGGATACCGCCGTCCGCGGGAATCTTACCGGCCGGTTTATCGGGACGAGGGGCAAGGTTAAGGTGGAAGGCCAGGCCCACCGAGGGGATATAAGAAGCCGCCCGTCCTTCAAAACTTTCCCGCAGGTTAAAGGATTCCGAAATTGAAACCGACACAAGCTCGGCAAACAGGGCGGAAAAGCCTATCTTTCCGGTAACATTAGAAAATGCAGGAAAGCCCAGCTCCGCGGCGAGGTTCAGTTTAACCGGATCGGGCTTTTCCCCGCCGTCTATACGGAGCAAATCGAGGGATGCGCCGGCAATCAGGCTGAACATGGAAGGCGTCCAACTAAGGCCCATACCTTTAAGGCTGCCCCCCACGGTAAAATTATCAAACCCCAGGATCCTGCCCATATTGTACCGCGCGCCGATATCCGCGGAAACCGTAGTCCCGCTGCCGAAGCCTACGTTAAACCCAGCCCCCAGGCTAAAACCGGGGTAGAGTTCCTTGGCCGCGAATACGTTACCCCCGTAGGTGGTACCCACGGGGAAATTCCGGTCGAAGGGACTCTGTAAAAAGCGGAATGATCCGCCGAACACCCCGTATTTTGTGGGAACAAGGGCGCCCAGGTTGACGGCGTTTCCAAATCCGGTTTCATCCCCCCCGCCTGCAAGACCCAGGTAGCCTATATCAAACACGATGCGCTGGGCATCCCCCGCGGCTGCGGGGTTTATAGCGCTCTGCGCTGAAGAGCCCTGATCGGTAACAAACGCGCCCGCGCCGGCAAGGGGCGGAGCGTAAATATCCGGCGCAGTATCGGCGCCGTCAGGAGATGCGTAAACAATCCGGGGATACCATACAATAAAAGCCGTCAGCAACAGAGCCTTAAAAGGGGTGGTGAATCTGCGGTCCATATAAATTTCCTTCTAAAAAATAAACTGATGTAATTGGTCCGGTTTTAAAAACAATACTTTTAAACCGTTAGTTTTAAAGGTAATTTCAAAAATAATATGCTTTACGATTATATACCCATTTTATTTTTTTTACAGCCTTTCTATTTCTTTTTTACAGGATGCGGGGAATCTCTTTATCGGCGGCACATAGCATATTTATAATATTCGGTACAATTTTGGAATGAAAGATACAGGGGAACCGGCAGCGTGGGTAAAAATAGGCGCTTAGTCGTTTTTGGCCGTACAATCGCGTCTTTTCATCCGCCGAATAGCCCTCTTTTCGCGGGAACAAGAGCGCAGGGCTTGATTTTTTAACCCCGCTCCCAACCTACCAGGCTTTAGGCTCCCAGGGTGCGGACGGATGCCCCACCTCTATCGTCTCCCCCGATTGCCTTATCACAAATAAACCCCGCTTATACGCATAGTTCCTTACTTCTTCTGTTATTACCGCTCCCGCCACCGCTCCCAGAAACTTCCTCCGGTCGCCCTTCTGCTCTGCCCGTTCGCGCAGCACCTTCAACCGGCGGATATGCTCATCCACATCATTTTGTGAGGGTTTGGTTTTTACCTCCACCGCCAGAGCATATTCGCCGTTCTCCAGAAACACATCCACCTCGGCCAAACACCGGTTCTCTGAATCGTAGGCCTCGTAGTCCCGGGCCATATTCTCAAAAGTATAGCCCAGAGCCTTGAACTTTTCGCACAGCTTCGGCGTCATCAGATGTTCGACTATTTCCCCAATACGGTTGGTCAAGGCGCCTATTTTTTTGTCGAGCTGTTTAGAGCGTTCATCGAGTATCCGGTTGGTTTGTTCAAACATCTCCTGCATCTTCCGATAGGATTCCTCTATTTTTCTATCGGATTCCTGCATCTTCCGATCGGTTTCTTGCATTTTCCGATCCGTTTCCTGAAATAAAGCCCAAACATTTTCAAATGTCAGGCCCATAACCGGTTCTGTGGCCATATTGCCTCCTCCCGTAGTATATTTGTATATACCAACGGCTTCCTTTGCCTGTTCAGAGTATAGCGCAATTTTGGGAAAATGCAATACGGCGGAGACGGGACAGCAGTTTGTTGCGTTTTAGCGCAAAATCGTATAAAAATTCACGAAAGTGTTTTATACGATTTTCTTATCTTGACCTCGGTGTTAAAGAATATTATGCTTATAATAAAGATATCGAGGATTGGTTAAATACCTTTAATTTCTAAAAAAATCAACCGAATTTATAGAGATATCCTAATTTTTCTACGGAGGAAATGAGATGAAAAAAGGTTTATTCATGCTGATTTTGGCAGGGATTGTTTCGTTATCGTTGTTTGCCAATGCCAACCAGCAGACAGGTACCGCGGGGGAGCAGAACGTTACGGTGCGGCTCCTGACCGATGCAACCGGTATTGACGATAAGTCTTTCAATGCGGCGGCATGGCGGGGTATTCTGAGTTTTTACGGCGATACCTGGCAGAACCAGAAACAGCGCGGAAAATTCTACGATGTAGTAACGGCCCAGACTCAGGATATGTATATCCCCAATATCAGACAGGCCACGGACGAGGGTTACGATCTTATCGTTACCACCGGTTTTACCTTTGCCGACGCTTTAACCGAGGTGGCAGGCCAGAATCCCAACCAGAACTATATGATTGTAGATGTGGACTGGGTCAACCTTCCCAATGTCCTGAAAGTTGTGTTTGCGGAACATGAGGGATCCTACCTGGTGGGGGTTGCGGCCGCTTTAAAGGCCAAGGCCGATAATATAGCCAACCCCAGGTTCGGTTTTATCGGTGGTATTCCGGGGGCAACCATCACCAAGTTTGAAGTAGGATTTGTCCAGGGTGTGCTTTCGGTTATCCCCAATGCCCAGATTGTCGATTACTATGTGAATGACTGGGGGAATCCGGCGCTTGCCAAGACCCAGGCCAAGAACTGGTACGATAGCGGGGTATATGCTATCTATTCGGCGGCGGGCGGCAGCGGGAACGGAACTATCCTCCAGGCAAAGGAGTACCGGCAGCAGGGAAGGAACGTATGGGCTATCGGCGTGGATTCCGATCAGCATGAAGAGGGGCTCTACACCGCTACCGAGTCGGCGGTGCTTACCTCCATGGTCAAAATGGTGGAGACGAGCCTTGAATACGGGCTTAACTCGGTAAAAAACAAGACCTTCAAGGGCGAAGTTATCACCCTGGATATGAAGGCCGGAGGGGTCGGCTATTCGGTTACAAATAGCGCAATGACCCCGGCTATCAAAAGCCAGGTTGAGCAGGTTAAGAAGGATATAATAGACGGAAAGGTCCGTGTTGCCTCCACCAACGCGGCCGCAAAAAGGCTTCCCGGTTTTCCCCAGGATCTCAAGGCGCTTGACGACTAAGCCGTAAGAAACGGCAAAGATGAAAAGTCCGGCAGGGGAGTGTCAGGATGAGTGTTGTTTAGTATAAAAAATTATCGTACCGGCCGGGGGTTATACCCCGGTTTTTCAATGAGATAGCGGAATATTCTGTTCAAACGGAGGACTGTATGAGCGATCCGGCAATAGAGATGATCGATATTACTAAGGTTTTTCCGGGTGTTATTGCAAACGATAAAGTATGCCTCAGCGTTGCCCAAGGTGAGATCCATGCCCTGCTGGGGGAAAACGGCGCGGGAAAGTCTACGCTTATGTCGATTCTCTTTGGACTTTACGAGCCTGACGGGGGGATTATCAGAATACGGGGCAAAGAAGTGCATATTCACAGCCCCAATGATGCGACGGTCCTCAAGATCGGCATGGTACACCAGCATTTCAAACTGGTTCATAACTTTACCGTTACGGAAAATATCGTACTTGGCCTTGAGCCTATCAATAGGCTGGGGAATCTGGACCTGCGTACCGCGGAAAAGCGTGTCGCGGAACTTTCCACAACCTACGGCCTTGCGGTTGATCCCAGGGCGCGTATAGAGAATATCACGGTAGGTATGCAGCAGCGTGTTGAAATCCTTAAAATTCTCTACCGTGATGCCGATATACTTATCTTTGACGAGCCAACCGCCGTGCTTACCCCCCAGGAAATTGACGAACTTTTGGCTATCTTCCGCAGGCTTAAGGCCGAAGGTAAAACCATCGTTTTTATTACCCACAAACTTAAAGAAATTAAGGCCGCGGCGGATAGGTGTACGGTGCTGCGCAGGGGCAAGTACATAGATACGGTTAATGTAGCCGATGTGGATGAAAGCGAACTTGCGGAAAAGATGGTGGGGCGGGTCGTGAATTTCCGTATCGACAAGAAAAAAGCGAAACCGAGGGATATTGTTCTTGAAATAGAAAACATTACGGTAATCGGTTCCAAAGGCGTACCTGCGGTGCAGGACCTTTCCCTTACCGTGCGCGCCGGCGAAGTGGTCGGTATTGCCGGTGTGGACGGCAACGGACAGTCGGAACTGGTCGCCGCAATTTCTGGTTTATTGCCCCTTAAAGCGGGGCGTATTCTCCTTAAAGGCAAGGAACTGAACCATGAGAGCATACGGACCCGGAACGAGCAGGGCATCGGTCTTGTGCCGGAGGATCGCCACAAGCACGGTCTTGTCCTCGATTTCAGGGTTGATGAAAATTTTATTCTAAAGAATTTCCGAAAATCCCCCTATTCAAACCATATAGGTTTTTTGCAATTTCCTTCTATAATAAAACACGCGGAGGACCTTATAGGCCAGTTTGACATACGGGCAGGGAACGGACCGCTTACCAAGGCCGGTTCCATGTCGGGCGGGAACCAGCAAAAGGTGGTTATTGCCCGTGAGATAGACCAAAGTCCGGAGCTTCTCATCGTATCCCAGCCGACGCGGGGCCTTGACGTAGGGGCCATTGAGTATATACACCGCCGTATCATCGAGGAGCGGGACAAGGGCCGCGCCGTCCTGCTTGTTTCCTTTGAGCTGGACGAGATACTTGACCTCTGCGACCGTATAGCGGCGGTTTCCAAGGGTTCCGTAGTGGGGGTTATTCCGGCGGAAGAAGCGGATGAGCGTCGTATAGGGGCAATGATGGCCGGCGTGGCCGTTCCTCAAAGCGTCCGGGAGGGTGCATAATGGCTAACGGGAAAAAAACTGCGGATTCAGGCGCCGCAACCGGCGATGTACGCGGGCGCATTCTTGAAACCTTTACCGGTTCCGATGGTCTTGTGTCGGTCGCGGTCGTTCTTCTGGGATTCCTTGTCGGAACCATTCTTATCCTGCTTGTAGGCCGGAATCCGGGCGGGATGTATTCTGCCATACTCCAGGTACTCACCGGTTTTGACCTCCGGCGCTGGGGCATGGATAATATGCACAATGTGCGCTATATCGGGGAATGGCTGGTCAGTTCCCTGCCCCTTATCCTCTGCGGCTATTCTATGGCGTTTGCCGCCAGGACCGGACTTTTCAATATAGGTGCGGAAGGACAGTACGCGGTGGGGCTTACCGCCGCCCAGTTTGTCGCACTTTACGGCCCCCAGGTTCCGGGACTGCACTGGATCTTTGCCGTGATCGCGGCTATAGCCGCAGGCGCGGCGTGGGGCGGTATAGTCGGCTACTTTAAGGCAAGGTTCAGCGTTTCGGAAGTAGTGGCAACCATTATGATGAACTACATCGCCCTTTACGGTTCCCGCTATCTTACCTTGCAGATTCCCGGCAGCAATACCTTTAGAACGCCGAATTTCCCCGAAACCGCTATGCTTACCAGCCCCGTGCTCCGTTCTATCAGCAACCAGTCGCGGCTGGGCTACGGGCTTTTCCTTACCATTGCGGCGGTCTTCTTCTTTTGGATTGTAATGGACAAGACGCGGCTGGGCTATTCCCTGCGGGCTACCGGCCTTAACAAGGACGCGGCCCGTTACGGCGGGATCAACGTAAACGCCAATATTACTACCGCTATGGCTATTTCGGGCGCTTTTGCCGGCCTTGCCGGGGCCATAGTCTCGCTGGGCAGCTTTTCGGCAGGGCGGATTCTTGCCGTTCAGGACGGTTACGGGTTTGACGGTATAGCGGTTGCGCTTGTAGGTAACAGTACCGCCTGGGGGACCGCACTTTCAGGGCTTCTTTTCGGTATGCTGAAATCCGCCCAGCCCCTCATGCAGTCCAGGCGCCTTCCCGACGAGATAACCTCGATAATCTTGGGTATAGTTGTGGTGTTTATATCCCTGAGGGCAGGGGTCAAGATCATCATAGAGTGGCAGATGAAAGAAAAAGCCCGCAAGTCAAAGAACGAAGAGTGAGGCAGACATGATAGATGTTCTAAAAACGATACTGAACATGGTTCCATCGACCTTGATGATCGTGGCGCCTATACTGATAGCCGCAACAGGCGGGATGATATGCGAACGTTCGGGCGTGGTCAACATTGCGCTGGAAGGACTTATGACCATAGGGGCAATGGCGGCGGCTACTACCCATGTGCTTTTGGAGCAGTCTGCGGGAGGGCTTTCAATCCCCCTTGCCCTGTTCGCGGCCGCTATTGTCGGCTGCCTGTTCTCGCTTATCCATGCCTTTGCGTCCATTACCCTGCGCGCCGATCAGGTGATATCCGGGACGGGCATCAACCTGCTTGCCAACGGTATAACGGTTTTCTTCTGCCAGATAATATTTCAGCAGAAGCGTACCCTGCCCTACAGAATGGGTATGCAGTCATCCCTGGGCGGCCTTTACCCGACGGTTTGGGTGGCGGTGATTATCCTCTTTATCACTTGGTTTATGCTCTACAAACGGCCCTGGGGTTTCCGCCTCCGCGCCTGCGGGGAACATCCCCAGGCTCTGGCCTCTGCGGGCGTTGATGTAATCAGGATACGCTACATAGCCGTGCTTATTTCCGGCGCGCTTGCGGGTCTTGCCGGGGCTTGTATAGTCCTGACGCAGACCACCGAGTTTGCGGTGAACACGATAAACGGCAAGGGGTTTATTGCCTTGGCCGCGGTTTCCTTTGGGCGCTGGCTGCCCTTGGGTATACTCGGTTCGTCTTTCCTGTTCGGGACGGCTTCGGCCCTGGCCGTTTATATCGTCGGGAATGTGGATACGTTTAAATTCCTTACGGCGGATTTCTTCAGCGCCCTTCCCTACCTTATCACCCTGATAACCTTGGTGATATTCAGCGGTAAGGACTATGCGCCGCGTTCTTCGGGGCAGCCTTACGATAAAGGAAAAAGTTAAGGGGGATTTTATGGATGATCTATACAAACCTGACGAAAGCACGCCGCACAACAGCGCAAAACAGGGCGACTTTGCAAAGACGGTTCTTATGCCCGGCGATCCTCTGCGGGCCCGGTATTTTGCGGAAAACTATATGGAGAATGCCCGCGAGGTAAGCGGCGTGAGGAGTATGCTGGCCTATACCGGAACCTGCGGCGGCAAACCGCTTTCCATAATGGGTTCCGGCATGGGCGCTCCCAGCATAGGCATCTACTCCTTCGAGTTATTTAACCATTACGGGGTAGAGAATATCGTCCGTATTGGGACCTGCGGCGGATTGCTCCCCCAGGTTGAGGTAGGGGATATAGTGTTTGCGCTGGCGGCTTCGAGTAATTCCAACTATGCCCATCAGTACAAACTTTCGGGTACGTTTTCGGCCTGCGCAGATTACGGCCTTCTTGAACACGGGGTTGCGGTGGCCCGTTCCCTGGGCAGCCGTTACTGGGTTGGAAACGTTTTTTCTTCGGACCTGTTCTCTGTCTACAGCGCCGAAGGAGATGAGGGCTGGCAGAAGTGGGCGCGCCTGGGCTGCGGCGGAACCGATATGGAATCGTATGCCCTCTACTGCAATGCCGCATACCTTGGCAAAAAAGCCCTTACCATCCTTACCTGTTCCGATTCCAATGTAACGGGCAAGGGTATGAACGCCGAGGAACGGCAGACCAGCCTTAAAACCATGTTCAAAATCGGGCTTTCATTTGCAAGCTATAGTTGTTGAAAACAAAACGCCGTCTTATCAGCGCCCCGCGGGCCTTGGAAAAACCTATATCGCCCGGGGCCGGGGGATATGAGCGGGGGCGGTTATCTGCGTCCGCTTTGATTCTTTCAGATTCACCTTAGTTAAAATTCAGGCCGAAACAAACCGAATTGTATATATGATGTATGAGGCGCCCTGGAATGAAAAGCCATACTGCCGATTCATGGAATTCATCAGGCCGCAGGCCGACCGTTACCTCATACTTAGGGATATGCTGGAAGAGATGGGCTTCGATTGGCTGACGATAAACCTTGAGGGGAACCGGCACTTTTTTGTTCTGCCCTCCGGACGAAACCTCCTCCGGGTGGAAAGACCGGCGGCATTCATGCCCAAAACGGTACTGACAGCCCACTACGACCGCGTTGAGGGAAGTCCAGGCGCCAATGATAACAGCGCGGCGGTCTTTGAACTGCTTGATACCGCGCTTAAGCTGCGGGAGAGAAGGCTGCAAGACTATCTTATCATCTTTACCGATAAGGAAGAACTCAGGCGGGGGGAAGGGGTACGGGATCAGGGATCATTTGCCTTGGGCAGATTCCTGCGGCGCTTGGGCATGGGCGCTCTCCAGGTTTTTATCTTCGATGCCTGCGGTACGGGCGACAGCCTCATCATCTCCACTATGGCCGATTACCTGCTAAAAGATGATAAGAGGCCGGGTACGGAAGCCGCGCGGCAGCTTGCGCGCCATTTACGGAGGCGCGCCCTTGAGACGGCACGGAAACTCAGCATGGAAAAGGTTCTCCTTATACCCACCCCCTTCTCCGACGACGCGGGTTTTCTCCGCGCCGGCATTATCGCCCAGACCATCACCATGCTGCCCTCTCTGGAAGCCGCGCCCTTTGCTTCGCTGATACGCAAGAGACCGGGCTTTTCCGGCGCGCTCATCAGCCGGGAACGGCAGGAGGGTCAGGATATCCGCCTTATCCCCGAAACATGGCGCAACCTCAACGGCCCCGCGGACAGCCATCTGCGTCTAACCCCCGAACACTTTAAAAAGGTTGTCCGCTTTGCTCTTGCCCTCTGCGGGGATTAGTGCTAGCAGTCTGTTTTAGACGCAACACATTCCAGGACGCGGGGGGAAGCCGCACGGACAGTTTGCCGTTATCAAAGCTGCCGCCGGTAAGCACGGCGGGCTTTACATTCTGACAGCGGGCGGAATTAACCGCCTTGAGGTCGAGATTGTTCAGGGTGATATGTTCAATGAGCCGGTATCCTTCAAAGCCCAGTATCTCGCCTTCAAGGTCCAGGGCCTCTTCCAGATTCCGGTTTACCGCGAAGATACTGAGCGCCCCGCCTTCTTCATGGTGAACCGCAACCGTTTCAAGATAGGGAATATCGGTGTACTCTTTTGAATCGTATTTCCCGCCGGTAAATATAACCTGAAGCGCCGTGCCGCGCCCGTATCTGGACGCGTGCATAAAGGGGTAGAAGATAGTCTGCCGCCAGGCCGTACCGCCCGGTTCGGTCATAATCGGGGCTATAACGTTGACAAGCTGGGCGATACAGGCCGCCTTAACACGGTCCGCGTTTTTAAGCAGGGTGATGAGCATACAGCCTACTACCAAAGCGTCTTCCATTGTATAGATGTCCTCAAGCCGCGGCGGCGCTTCTATCCATTGAGGTATCTCTTTATCCTGGTCGCGGCTATGGAACCAGACGTTCCATTCATCAAATGAAAGATTTACCTGTTTCCGGCTTCGCTTCCTGGCCTTGACGTAATCACAGATGCCGGCCACGGTCTTGATAAAGGAATCCATCTCCAGGCTCCGCCCCAGGAAATTGGGCGTATCCCCTTCGGTATTGGCAAAGTAGATGTGCAGGGAAACATAATCTATATGCTCGTAGGTATGATCGAGGACCGTTTCTTCCCATGACCCGAAGGTCGGCATACGGGCATTGGAACTGCCGCAGGCAACAAGCTCTATGGAAGGATCCGTCCACTTCATCAGTTTGGCGGCTTCGCAGGCAGCGCGCCCGTATTCTTCGGCGGTACGGCGGCATATCTGCCAGGGGCCGTCCATCTCGTTGCCCAGACACCAGAGCTTTATGCCGTGGGGTTTTTCATAGCCGTGGCTGCGCCGGAGGTCGCTCCAGTAGGTGCCTTGGGAAATATTACTGTACTCAAGGATGTTCCGCGCCGCTTCCGGCCCGCGGGTACCCAAATTTACGGCCATCATCACTTCGGTGTTTGCCCTGCGCGCCCATTCGGCAAATTCGTTAAGGCCGATACGGTTAGGTTCCAGCGTCATCCAGGCAAGGTCCATACGGGTAGGCCGTTTATCAACCGGGCCTATACCATCCTCCCAGTTGTAGCCCGATACGAAGTTGCCGCCCGGATAGCGCACTATAGGGACATCAAGCTCGCGTACCAGTTCCAGCACGTCCTTGCGAAAACCAAGCTCATCCGACTGAAGATGCCCCGGTTCATAGATGCCCTGGTACACGGCCCGTCCCAAGTGTTCAATGAAGGACCCGTAGATACGTTTATCCACTTCGCCGATTGAGAATTCCCTATGTATGGTTATTTTTCCTTTCATGCTGCCTCCATTCTTTAATATGGCCAAATCAAGAACATGGGAAAACGCGCGAACCGACGGTTCAATGGGATATGTACCCGGCCTTCCGGTCAAATCTCACGTGAACAGGCCGCCGGCAGCCTCCTGCTCGATTACGCTTCTCAGGAGTTTTCGTATGTTTTGTAGAGAAACCGCCTGATCTTCTGTTGGGCATTCTTTTCAAAGGGCTCCCTGCGGATTGTAAAGTCCACAATTTTCTTATAGCCTACGAGGGTACGGTTGACATCTTCGATGGTTACCTTGATCTTTTCATGGAGGAATTCATCGGTAAGGTCCTCGTTCGGGTAGAGCAGGGTCAAGGCTTCCAGATTGGGAACTACGACAGCGAATATCTGCTCGCCGCCGTATTCCTTTTCCTTGCGTCCGACTATAAGTACCTCCGAAACAATCCGCGATCCTTCAAAATGCGATTCGATCTCTTCCGGGTAGATATTCTTGCCGCCTGAACTGACAATAAGATTCTTCTTCCTGCCGTTGATATAGATAAAACCCGTGCTGTCGCGGTAGCCAAGATCGCCGGTTTTAAGATACCCGTCTTCGGTAAACATCTCCGCGGTAGCATCGGGGTTTTCGTAGTAACCCAGCATGATGGATGGGGATTTAACGGCGATTTCGCCTATGCCATCTTCGTTCGCGTCTATAATCTTTACATCCGTATATTTTACCGGCAGGCCCACGGATTTGTTCCGCTTATGCCAGGGGGTGTTGACGCTGATAAGGGGGCTGTTCTCGCTCATGCCGTATCCGTGGACAATGTTAAATCCCAAAGAATCGAAAAAGTTTGCCGTTTTGATATTTAAGGGGCCGCCACCCGCAACCATTATGCGTATTGAGTCCAAGTCGGCCTTTTTGCGGATAAACCGGAAGAACCATTGGCCGAACCGGTAATTGCCTCGGTTTGCCAGGGCAAGAGACAGTCGCCGCAGCAGGTTTAAGGGCAGGCGGATTATGCCCGGCAGCTTATTGTAGCCCTTCTCTATGGCCGCCATTACCTTGTCGTAGAGCAGAGGAACGGCAATGAGGAAGGTTCCCCCGCCGTCGTGTATATCATCAACCACCACCTTGCCGACCAGTTTCTCTACGATAATGGTGGATGCCCCAACTGTTAAAGGTGAAATAAAGGAACAGGTTGTGGGGTAGGTATGATGAAGGGGCAATACATTGATGAACACATCCGAGGGGTAGGCCCGCAAGGATCGTACTGCCGCATTTGCGTTGAGGATAATACCGCGATGGCTGAGGGTAACTCCCTTTGCAAAACCGGTCGTACCGGAGGTAAATACAATAGAAACAGGATCATTTTCGGCAATATCTTCAACACGGGGCAGCGTTTGTAGGTCCGCCCATATCCCGAAGGAACTGTAGGAGCCGTTGCCGTCCTTTCCCAGACAGACCTGGATATTGATGACCACGCCGCGCGAGGGGAGGGAATCCGTAAATTCCTGCTTTCGTAGCGCAAAGAAAAATGCCTTGGCCTTTATCATTTTAAGAATGTTAGCACATTCATTTTCGGATGCAAGATAATCTATAGGAACAATTATAAGGCCCGCAATAGCGGCGCCCATCCAGACCGCCATCCACTCGGGGCGGTTATCCGCCCAGAGCGCGACACGATCCCCCTTTTTAAGACCGGCTGCAAGGAGGCCGCGCGCCATACGGCGGCACTCGGAAGCGAATTTTTTAAAAGACCAAACGGTAAAATCACTTTGTCCGCCGCTCCGGTAAAGAATGGCATCTTTCTCCCCATACTGAGCTTCAATACCTGCAAGCCAGCCGGCAAAGTTGGGATAGGTAACATCGGGCCAATCGGCAATATAATCATTAAATTGCAACATGGTTATATAATACACAAATACATCAATTTTGTCGAGAAAATAATGAGGCATATTTATCAGGATTAGAAATTTTGGGAAAATATCGCCGCATCATTCCTGAGGGGATTTTTATACGATTTTACGCTTCAGCGTAAACCTCCTAAAATCCTCCGTTCATAGGAAAGGGTAGTACGCTCTCTATTGATGATCTTCCGGTCAGAACCATAATCAGCCGATCAAGGCCGAGGGCAACACCGGAACAGCGCGGAAAAAGCATTGTTCTGCCCTGTACCTCTTGGGGCAGGAAGATATTCCAGTAATCGTGGTCTACCCTATGCGGAACAAGGGCCGCCCTTTCCTTGGCCGCCGCTTCCGAGGTAAAGAAACGCCTTACCTCCTGGGGGTCCGTCTCTTCCGAAAAACAGTTGGCAAGCTCTATACCCCGGACATAGAGTTCCCAGCGCTCGACGGTCTTGCCGTCAGCGCTTTTCCTGGCAAGGCAGGGCACAAAGGCAGGGTAATCGATCAGCGCCACCGGCCTGTCCCTTGGTAGACAGGGCTCTACCGCATGGATAAAGATAAGATCGTATATCTCCGCATCCCCCAGTCCCGGCCCTATTTCAAGGCCCAGACGCCGGGCTTCGCCGGCGAGGGCGCCCTCCTCTACCGCCTCAAACAGGTTAAAGCCCGCCCATTTTTTAAAGGCCTCTTCCATAGTTATACGGAGGAAAGGGGAAAGCCTTTCAGGATATGTTCCGGCTCTGCCGGCGGCGGAATGCGGGAGCAGGGCCTCGAAGAATTCCTCAGTTATGCACAGGGAGTCCTTGTAATCGGCATCCATAGTATAGTATTCCAACATCGTGAATTCCGGACTATGAATGCGGCCTACCGATTCCCCGTTACGGAAGCTCTTGCAAATCTGGTACAGGCTAACCCTATGCCGGGCAATGAGCTTTTTCATCCAGATTTCAGGCGAGGGGATAAGATAGCAGGTTTGGGCATTGCGTGTTTGGCCGGAAGCGCCGCCGGATGGGAAGATACGCTGTGTTTCAAAGACTTCAAGGCAGGATTCGGGGATAAGATCGGGCGAAAGCAGCGGCGTATCGGTTTCGAGGTAGCAACGGTCATCAAAAAAACACCGGACAGACCTGATAATCCGGGCGCGTTCCTGGAGCAGTTCCAAATCCATAGATTTTTGTACCATAAAGACCGGCGGACTGTCCAGAGGTGTCAATAACGGGGCAGCAAGGCAGGGTCATTGACATTAATCTATACTAAATCCATACTAATTTAGTATTATTACTAAATGACTATCGGTGAACGGGGGTAATGTGAGAGCGGAAGATTTTTTACGTCTTGAAGGGGTTACCAAGAGCTTCGGGAAGACGCGCGTTCTGAACGGGCTTGATCTATCCGTAAAGGCCGGCGAATTCATCACCCTGCTGGGGGCATCCGGCTGCGGCAAGACAACAACGCTGCGCATCATCGCGGGGCTGGAGGCGGCGGATGCGGGTAAGGTATTCCTTGACGGCAAGGATGTCGGTCGCCTTGAGCCTGACAAGCGGAACGTCAATATGGTATTTCAGAACTATGCGCTCTTTCCCCACATGAATGTTGAACAGAATATAGCTTACAGTTTAAAGATAAAGCGGATGCCGCGTGCGGAAATCAGAAAGAATGTTGAGTGGGCATTGGATTTGGTTCAGCTTGCCGGTTACGAAAACCGTATGCCCCGTGAACTTTCGGGTGGGCAGCGCCAGAGGGTCGCGGTTGCCCGGGCGGTAGTGAATCGTCCAAAAGTGCTGCTGCTTGATGAACCGCTGGGGGCGCTCGATTTACAGTTACGGCGGAAAATGCAGCTTGAATTAAAGAATCTGCAAAAACAGTTGGGAATTACCTTTATCTATATAACGCACGATCAGGAAGAGGCGCTGACCATGTCGGATCGTATTGCGTTGATGCGGGACGGCCTGTTCGAGCAGGTTGGTTCCACCGTTGAGATTTACGATCATCCCAAGACCAGCTATGCGGCACAGTTTGTCGGGAATGCCAATATCCTCCGGGGAAAGCTGATCGCGGTAAAGAGGATCCACGGTGGAAAGATGAAGGGGGTGTTTGTCCATCCGGCAGGACGGGGCCGGGTAGAATACTACACCGGTACGGGCCGGACAGGACGCTACGCGGGGCCGGACGGAAGGCCGGATGTCGTGCAGAATGCGGCGTTAACTGTGGCGCCGGTTACGGGCGATACCATCAGCATCGCTATCCGCGGCGAGTATCTTAAATTTGAGAGAACCGTACAGGACGGGGAAGGTAAACTTGTCGGTTTAAACCGGAATATCAGGCACGGTTTGGAATTCTTCAAGCGGCGGGAAGCCGCGGGCAAGGCCGGAAGGCCAAAGGAAGAGCCGCCGGAGGGTCGTTTCGGACTAAGCGGCGTGATAAGCGCGAAAAGTTTTGCGGGCGGACGGCTTCACATTACCGCACGCCTCTTGGTAAACGGGACGGAGCCCGCGGGGGAAGTAAGCGCCAGCCGCAGCGGTATCGATTCGCCGCTTGCCATCGGCGATACGGTGCGGGTAAGCTGGCCGCCGGAGCGCGCGGTCATTGTCGGGGATTAAACTGCTTCCACAGGATCGATGGGGTTGTAAGGTGAAAGATAAGGGCAATGCAGCAAGAGAAAAAATAAGGCCGGGCGGCGGCGGCGCGGTACTCCCCATGTACCTTTTTACCCTGGCCTTTGTCCTGGGGCCCTTTATCTATATGCTGGCTCTAAGTTTTATGCGGAGAGAGGGCGCTTGGGGTGTAGATAAGGCGTTAAGCCTGCGGAACTACCTGCGTATCGGCGAGCCGGTTTACCTTGAAACCTTTGCGCAATCGCTCCGGCTTGCGTTGCTCTCTACCGCTGCCGTTGTGTTGGCCGGTTATCCTTTCGGCTATTTTATGGCAAGGCTGCGGCCTGCCGCACGATCCGCGGTGATGTTGGCCCTTATTATTCCCTTCTGGACAAGTTCTCTGATGCGGCTTTACGGTTGGATCATTGTTTTCCGTGCCAACGGCCTTTTGGACGCCGTGCTTCTCAAGCTGCGGCTTATCGAGGAGCCGCTCAAGCTGCTTTACACCTACCCCGCCGTGCTTACCGGCATGATCTACGCGCTTATTCCTTTTATGATCTACTCGGTGTATACAAGCGCCGAAAAGCTGGAACGGCCGCTTGTGGAAGCGGCGCGTGTCATGGGGGCCTCCGCCGCCAGGGCGTTTTTCACCGTAAGCCTTCCCCTCACGCTACCGGGACTTTTTTCCGGCATAGTCCTGACCTTTATCCCTTCAATGGGTCTTTTCTTTATTGCCGATATACTTGGCGGCAACAAGGTGGTGCTGGTGGGCAACCTTATTCACGAACAGATACTCAAAGCCCACGACTGGCCTTTTGCCGCCGCCCTTAGTGTAATGCTTATGGCGCTGACCAGCCTGTTCCTTGTGTTGTACGGTAAACTCAGCCGTTCGGGGGAGCCGGAGGGCCTGGTATGAAAAAACGGCGCATACTATCGAAAGTCTATATGGGCGTCATCCTTGTCCTGATGTATATGCCTATACTCATCGTTATAGTCTATTCGTTTAACGAAAGCCGGATAAGTTCCGTGTGGCGGGGCTTTACCTTTAACTGGTATGATGAGCTTTTTAAGGATAAAGCGATGTGGACCAGCCTGCGGAACAGCGTGATCCTCGCCCTGCTTTCAAGTTTTGCGGCGGCCGTCATCGGGACGCTGGGCGCAAGCGGCGCGGCGCGCCTCCGGCTTACGTTGAAGAGCGGCCTGAGTTTCCGTCTGCAAAGAATCGTGGAATACCTGAGCATTCTTCCCATTATGATACCGGAGATAATCCTTGGCATGATTTTTCTTGCCTTCTTTTCCCTGCTGGGCCTGCCCTTCGGTATGCTCACGCTGGTTATCGCCCACACCGCCTTCTGCATACCCTACGTTTACCTGCTTGTCCGCGCCCGGCTTGCCGGCCTTGACAAAACGTATACGGAAGCCGCCCGCGTTCTGGGGGCCGGCGGGATGCGCGCCTTTTACGATATTACGCTGCCCCTGCTTATGCCGGCTGTCATTTCGGGTATGCTGCTGTCCTTTGCCATGAGCTTTGACGATGTGATTATCAGCGTCTTTGTTACCGGCGTCAATACCAACACGCTGCCCGTCAAAATATACTCGCAGCTTAAAACCGGCGTTACACCGAAAACAAACGCGCTCTGCACGCTGCTCTTTGCCGTTACCGTTGTGTTGTGCCTGGGATCCGCGTATTTTGGAAGAATGAAACACGGGGAGAAGAATCCCGAAAGGAGAGCGGCTCTTTCAAATCTTTAGCTTTAAAAGAAGGGCTGTGGATTTCGGTAACTGGAAATGCCGGAGCGCTTTCAAATGTTCGGTTTTACCGCCGGAACCGTCGGTTCCGCCGGTTCATTTTTGATGTTCTTTTAATTTTTTTAAGGAGGAAACTATGACAAATGTGCAATTATCAGCACAGAAAAGACGGATAAGCCGCGCAGGTTGTGCTTTACTTGCTTTGGCTTTTTTCTTTCTGCCGGTTCGGGGCATCCATGCGCGGGGAGGGCAGGAGGGCAAAAAGCAGGAACTTACCATTTTTACCTGGTCGGAAATGTTTCCGCAGGAGATACTGGACGGGTTTGAAAAGGAAACAGGCATCGCCATTAATCTGGTCTACTTTGATTACGACGAAACCATGCTCACCAGACTGGAAACCTCCGGCGGCGGCGATTACGATCTGGTGATCGCGGACGATTACATCATTGAGACCGCGATTGCCCAAGGTCTGGTGCAGAAGCTCGACAAGAGCCGTATTCCCAATTACCGTAACATCAATCCTATTTACCAGAAGCAGTTCTACGATCCGACGGACGAGTATACAATCCCTTACGGCGCCGGTGTGCAAACCATCGTCTACGATCCTGTCCAGGTAAAGATACCGATAAGCGGTTATGCCGATCTGTGGGATAGTTCCCTCAGAAACAGCCTCGGTATTATCGCCAATTACCGCGTGATAAACGGCATGGCCCTCAAGACCCTTGGTCAGAGTTACAATACCGAAAACATAAACACCATACGGGAGGCCGGCGCACGGCTCCTCAGCCTCGCGCCGAATATACGCCTTATCCGCGATGACAATTTGCAGGATGAATTGCTTGCAGGTGAGATTACGGCCGCCGTCATGTATACCTCGCAGGTAACGCAGGTAAAGCTGGAGAACCCTTCCCTGAAAGTGGTGTTCCCTCAAGAGGGAATAGGCTTCGGTATTATGGCGGGATTTATCCCCAGCAAGGCGCCTCATCCCGACGCAGCCTACAGATTTCTCAACTATATCCTTGACGCAGAACGCGGCGCCCGGTGTTTTGAATTTCTTGGGTATTACAGTACCTATTCCGCATCCGATCCGTTCATTGCAAGCGAATACCGGAATTTCCTTACCCTGCCCCCGGGTTTCAATACCGATATGGAGATGATACAGAATATAGGCGCACAAGCGGATGAAGCGCACAATTTAATCTGGACCGCGTTTAAAGCCGCCGCGGGGCAGGAATAAGGAAATTGACTTGAATATAACCGATACCGCCGACGATTTAGGCTTTGCGATCATTGACAGCAAGCGCAGTGAAAGGACCGGCTACCCGGAGGTTGTATACTGCGCGGGAAAAACCGTCGAGCAATCCGAGGCGGTCATTATCCGTATGCGGGAGAAGGGCATCCCCGTCCTGGGAACCCGCGCCCAAGCTGAATTGGCGCGGCGTATACAGAAACGTTTCCCCGAAGCGGAGTACGATGATGTTTCGCGTGTTCTTATTGCGGGGAGGATCCGCGGCGCTGCCGATCTTAGGGGCAAGGTAATGGTCGTCGCGGCGGGAACCTCCGATCTGGCCGTTGCCAGAGAGGCGGCGTTATCGGCGGAATTTTTCGGCAGCCGTACCGAACTGGTAACCGATGTGGGTGTCGCGGGAATCCACCGTCTTTTTAACCGGTTGGAAGATCTGCGTAAGGCCAACGTTATTGTAGCCGTGGCCGGCATGGAGGGAGCCCTGGCCGGCGTTGTCGCGGGGCTCGTTTCCGCGCCGGTCATTGCGGTACCGACCAGCGTCGGCTACGGCGCTTCATTCGGCGGGCTTTCCGCCCTGTTGGGTATGCTTACCTCCTGCGCGCCGGGTATCTCGGTGGTGAATATTGACAACGGCTTCGGCGCGGGCTATCAGGCCAATCTGATCAATCAGCTTGCAAGCGGGGAAAAGCGCGAAGCCTAAGCGCGGGCGCGGAGTACTGAGGGCAGGGCTTGCTCCGCGCGGCTCTTTTACACGCGCTACAATTCGCTTTGATCTTCATAATATATTATATTTTTTGAATAAAAATCCAAGGCCATCAGGCTTTTCGCCATTTCTTTTATCCCGATTTCCCCTTCTTTATATTTTTTATTTTTTATTATAAATTCACTGAGGAGATACTCCCCCGTTTTCATGTTTAAGTTATTTGCTTTAAAGATCAGATCTTCTAATTTTTCAACAAGGAACGTACAATCTATTTCGTTTATCCCTTTTGAACATATATACAGTAACACCATTTCTATTTCCTGACAGACATTTTTAATTTTTTCCACAATAATATCCTCCCAATTTCTATAAATGATTAATAATTGTTATTTATAGTCATTTGCTATAAAATATTCACTGTTCTCTGTTATATAAATATAATAAAATATGATTATTGGGGCAAGCTTCTTTACAATATCAAAAATGAAACAACAGAAAGTTACCATTTTTTCATCATTTGTCAAAAATATATCTAAAAAATCATTTTTTTTAACCTGTGAGCTTGTTTTAACACGCGGTTGGCGATGCAATAAGCTCAAAAAGCATTTGAAGTGCCCCTTGACGGGAAACCTCACGGGTACCGGCCCCGCTCGCTCCGGGGGGAAGATGAGGCGCGGTTAATCGCCTTGGTTTGTTCGCCGAAACCCGACGGATACGATCACTGGACCCTGCGCTTAATCCGGGACACCGGGGGGTTGATACTGGGCGTGCTGGACCAGAGGGGATTTAACCGTGCCGAGCGGAAAAACACCGTGCTGACGCGGGAACAGCAGAAAAACCGTCCGATAGAGGAAAAGGAGGGCAACCGGTGGCTTGAGACAATGGAAAATGCGGACCGTGCTCTAGCAGCCTGTTGCACTTATGGACTTTTTGGAGTAGCCATCCGGTCAGTTGTTTGACCAGTCCGTTCTGTCCCAATACTTCTTCCTGGGTTAAGCCGGTAAAATCGATCTGTTCCAGCATCACATCCCCAAGTCTTTCTCTTTCCTTTTGCGTGTTTTTATCATGTGTTACCCCTTTGGTATTTACACAAATTATTTTACACGCTCCACTCAATTCTAAACACCCGGCAGAATTCCATAAATATCCATCTGTTTTTATACGGATTCAGGTGTTAAACCTTAAAACACCGTACCAGGTGCGGCCTCTCCCCGCCGTCCTTTTCCCCGTCCATGTTTGGCGCCGCTTCCTGTAGCGGTGGGTCCTCCGCAAAGCAACGCCCATCCGCCAGGGGGCAGCGCGCGGCAAAGGCGCATCCCGCTTCCGCCCCTGCGTCGTCCGCTTCAAGATTGTTCGCCGCAACCGTCCGGCCCGCCTGCGGCCCTCCCTCCGCCGAAACGGTAGAGAAGAGCAGTTTGGTGTAGGGGTGGAGCGCGGTTCTATAGAGGTGGGCCGCATCGTCTTCCTCCATGATTTTGCCTTTATACATAACGCCTATACGGTCGCAGAAATAACAGGCTACCTTGAGGTTATGCGCGATAAACAAAAAAGAAAGATCTCGCCTGGAACGTATGTCTTGCAGCAGGTTAAGTATCTGGCCCTGAATGGAGACATCCAGAGCGGAGACAACTTCATCGCAGATGAGCAGGTCAGGCTTCATGAGCAGGCCCCGTGCGATGGAGATACGCTGCCGCTGCCCCCCTGAAAATTCCGCAGGCCGCTTCTCAAGGTCGGCCGGTACCAGCCCCACTTCCTCAAGAATAGCCGCGGCCTCCTCTCTGGCCCTCTTTTCACCGCCGCGGGGCCACGCACCGGAAGCGCGGTAGCCTGAGAGGAGGACTTCGGCAACACTCATACGCGGGTTAAGAGAACGCGCCGGATCCTGAAACACGTACTTGACCTTCTGCCGGTAGTGCCTCAGATCGTTCCGCTGCAGGGAACGGACATCCGTGCCGTCCTTAAAAAAAATTTTCCCTTCATCGGCTTCGTACATACGCACGAGCAGCCGCGCCGTTGTCGTCTTGCCGCAACCGGATTCGCCTACAAGACCGTAAGTTTCATTTTTCCCTATGGTAAAGGAAACATCGTTCACCGCATACACAAAACGCCCGAAACGAGCAAAGAAACCGGCTTCGAGGTTAAAATGTTTTTTCAGATTCTGTACGGTAATGATAGCCATAAATACGCCTTTCCAGGTTAGAATTTTGATCTATGATCTATAAAAAAGAATGATACATGCAAACCGAAGTTAGCTACAGGTGAATATCCATCTTTCATTTGTGATAATTTGTTGCATTCAGGCACCTCACTTCGTGCCTTTCCCCCGCGGAAAAATCGCGTAGCGGCGGGATAGCCTTACGGCATTCGTCCCCGGCGAGCGTACAGCGGGGCGCAAAGGGGCAACCCGGCTCGGGAGCGGACGGGTCGGTTACCTTGCCGGGAATGGAGAGGAGGCGTTCCCGTGAGTAATGGCTGCCGAAACGGGGCGAAGCCGCAAGGAGGGCCTTGGTGTACGGGTGCAGCGCCTTTCCCTCGCCTGCCGTTTCCTCCCCGCCGGTGGTGATGATGCTTGAAGCGCCTTCCTCCATTACAAGGCCGCCGTACATTACCAGTATGCGGTCTGAAATATCGGCGACCAGGTCTATGTCGTGGCTGATAAAGATGATGGAAATTTGCCGTGTCCGCCGCAGGGTTTTGAGCAGATCCACGATCTGCTTTTGGATCGTAACGTCAAGGGCAGTTGTAGGCTCGTCGGCTATGAGGAGCTCGCAGCCCTGGGCCAGGGCCAGAGCTATACCTATACGCTGAAGCTGGCCGCCTGAGAACTGATGCGGGAAGTTGGAAAGCCGTTCCCGTCCCCGCGGCAGCCCGGTTTCCGCAAGCAGCGCCGCCGCTTTTTCCAGAGCCTCTTTTCTACTTATCTGCGGCAGCCCGTTCCTGAATGTTTCGAGGAACACATTCCCCATGTTTTGAAGCGGATCGTAGGAACGGCCCGGTTCCTGAAAGATCATGCCTATCTTCCCTCCCCGGTAAAGTCTGAGATCGCCGTCCTTCATGCCGATAAGCTCTGTCCCCTCGTATAAGGCCGAACCTTTCACCGCGGCGTTTCCAGGCAAAAGCCCCGGAATAGCCAGCGTACTGACGCTTTTGCCCGATCCGCTCTCGCCCACAATGCCGAGGATCCCGCCCTTTTTAAGGCCGAATGAAACGCCGCGTACCGCTTCAACGGCAACGGCGCTTTTCCCCCTCAGTACCGTAAAGCCGACCGAAAGATCGCGCACTTCAAGCAGCGACGGGAACCGCGCGGGATCCGCAAGCGGCTTCCGGCCTTCACCGTGCGCGGATAAAACGGGCTTGGCGTCAGGCGTTTTATCCTGCAATAAGGCGGACGCATCCCGCTGCCGGTCTTTGTTCCCTGCAAATTGTATCCGCCGCCGCTTCACCTTTGCGCCGAAAGTACGGACATGATAAGGGTCGTAGAAATCGCGGAGGCAGTCCCCAAGAAAATTAAAGGCAAGGGTAACGCCCAGGAGGAACCAGACAGGGCCGAGCAGCCAGGGATAGCTGCGCAGATTGGTAATGGTAGAAATATCCCGTTTGATAAGGGAACCCCAGCTTACCGCCGGATCGACTATGCCCAGGCCCAGGTAGGAAAGCGTTGTTTCGGTCATAATAAAGCCGGGGATAGACAGGGCTATGCTGACAATGAGCAGGCTTGCAATTTGGGGGATGATATGGCGTAGAATGATCACGGGGCTTTTAATCATCTCAAGCTGGGCATTGAGGACGAATTCTTCCCGCTTGATAGCGTGTACCATGCCGCGTATCGTGCGGGTTGAACCGGGCCAGCCGACCAGGGACAGGATGATGGTGATCATCATGTAGGATTGCCCTGAGTCCATGTTCGACGAGAGCAGGGAGCGGAGGAAGAGGATCAGGTAGAGTCCGGGAATGAGCATAAAAAACTCGGAGAAACGCATGATGGTCCAGTCCGTCGCTCCGCCGAAATAACCGGAAAGGCCGCCAAGCAGTACCGCAAGGAAAAGAGAAATGGCCGTTGCGATAAATCCAATCGTAAGGGAGATGCGGGAACCGTAAACAATGCGCGAAAAGAGATCGCGGCCAAGGTTGTCGGCGCCCATAAGGAAGAAGGGATACGCGCCGGGTTCGGTAGTGAAAAGGTGGCGGTCGGCGGGGATAAGGCCGAAAAGCTTGTAGGGTTCGCCGCGGCCAAAAAAATGTACTTCCGAATAAAGGCCCCGTACACGGACATACTTCCAGTTGACGGTATTGGTAACGCGCCATTCCTGCGCCTGGAATGTGCCCTCGTAAAAACGGCCGTTCGGCGGATGGTAGGTTTTATCGGCAAAGGAAAGGCCCGGAGGGTAGGGCGCAAAGAATTCCGCAAATATCATAACCGTATAGAGGATGATAAGCAGGATAAGCGAAACCATCCCCAGGGGCCGCGATTTCAAGTAAACAAAAAATTTTTTCATGTTCAACCAATCCTTTTAGTCCTTCCCGTACCGTATACGCGGATCCACGAGCGCAAGGAGTATGTCCGCAAGTACCATGCCCAACAGCACAAGAAACGAGACAAACATGATATTGGAGAGTACCAGGTTGACATCTTCCTGTATAACCGCCTCGTACATAAGGCGGCCTATGCCCGGATATGCAAAGATTATTTCCAGGATGAGGGAACCGGAAAAGAGGCTTGCCAGGAGGTTGGCGCTGCCGGTGATATAGGGGTTAAGGGTGTTGCGGAACGCATGGTTAAAGTAAACCCGCCATTCATGTATGCCGCGCGAACGGAGGCTGGTGATATAGGGCTGGCCGAGCTGATCGAGCATGGTGGCGCGTATCATGCGCATAGTCCCGCCTATACCGCCGAGAAACGCGGAGAGCAGGGGCAGGAATATGTGGTGCATATAGGAGAAGACAAAGCGCACGGGCGCATCGGCAAACGAGAAAGGCGGATACGCGGTAACGGGGAAAAGATTCGTTACGGACGCAAAAAGCTGGAGCAGGATGAGGAGGAGGATGCCGGGGAATGCGTGAAGGGTCAGGGCAAAGAAGGTAACGGCAAGGTCGATTCTGGTTCCCGCCTTGCTTGAAAAGTAGACGCCAAGTACGAATGAGAAGAACGTAATAAGCACCAGGGAGATAAGGTTGAGAACGACGGAATTGAAGAGCCGCGAGAGGATAAGGAAAGAAACCGGCGCACGCGAGATAAGGCTTACGCCGAGGTCCCCGCGGATCACACGGCCAAGCCAGGCAAAGTACTGTATATAGAACGGTTTATCCAACCCCAGCGCCGCCCGCTGGCCGGCAAGCTGTTCTGCGGTGAAGTTACGCTGATTGACGCCGCTCCGCCCCTCGCTTGCCATAAGCTGCTGCGTCATAAGCTGGGTAACAATATCCCCGGGCGCAAGTTCCATAAGACCGAACACGGCAAGACCCAGGAGGAAGAGCATGACCAGCATGGTAAGAAAACGGTTTGCAATATACGCGGCAAGCGGGGCCTTCTGTTTAAAGCGGTAAAAAGGCTGCGCAATTAACGCACCCAAATCCTTGAGCCTTTTCATGCTGTTTACCTCCGGTTTATTGAGTGCAAAGTTATTCGAAAGTCCGGTTCAATGCCCCGCCGGGATAATCTTAAACCGGACAACCGCACGGCAGGCGGCAGTCCATATATTTTTCAGGGGAATTACCGGTTTGTTCCGACGCATCCGCCGCGCCCGCCCTCCGGTTTTACTCTTCCCTAAGAAAAATATGCCTCGTCTCCACGCTGTTTAGATTATCGTAATAAAAATTAGTGAAATCCCAGCGGTTACGCAAGGCAAAGAAACTGCGCTGGCGCATAAGGTAGATAATCGGACACTGCTCCAGGATAAGGCGCTGGTATTCGTCCCATATCTCCCGCGCCCTTTCCTTATCTATGGTGTAGCTTCCCTCGTTGTAGAGGTAATCTATGCGCGCTTCCCAGTCGGTTGCGGGCTTCTTCTGGAGCGGATGCCAGAGGTGGAGATTACCGGTGGAAGGCCAGACATTAGAACCCTGGGTAGGGAAAAAATTGCTGCCGAGGCCGATGATGATAGACGACCAATCGTAGGTTGAGGTAAGCTGTTCCACCAGTTTCTGGAAATCCAGGGTGCGGATGTTTATCTTTATGCCTATCTTCCCCGCTTCGTCCGCAATAATCGAAGCCATATCCGCGGTGGTAACGACATCACTGGAAATAGAAAGATCGAATTCAACAGCCGTTCCGTTTGCATCCCGCATGACCCCCTCCGCGTCCCGTGTAAAGCCTATGGATTCGAGGATGCGCAGGGCGCGCTCCGGATCGTAGAGGTATTCAAGGCGTATATCGGGGTTATAGTAGGGATTGGGCGGCGGAAAGAAATCGACCTTGGGTTCGGCAAGGCCGCGGTAGACCTGGGCCCCTATACGGTCCCGGTTGAGGAGGCAACTCATGGCCTGGCGGAATTCTTTCAGGGTAAACCACCGATACCAGGGCGCGTTCTCATTTTTCGGGTTCTGGTTAAAGCTCCATAGGGGCGCGGCGATGGAGCCTTCGGCGTTAAACACGGTGTAGCCGGCCGTTTCCGTTTGAGGGCCGGCCCTGGAGACAAGTTCATCCAGATCCTCGGGACGAGGGATGTAGGATTCAAGGCTGCCTTCCTTAAAAACCAGGTATTCGGTGTTTTTATCGGACAGAATACGGACAACATTTTCTTCTATGTAGGGCATGGAAACGCCCTTGCTATCCTTGTCCCAGTAATGGGGGTTCCGTTTGTATACCAGGCGCTGGCCCGGTACATATTCAACAAGGTACCACTTCCCCATTGAAGGGATGGTTTTAACATCCGCGGCTACACTGAAAAGATCCAGCACGCCCTCGGCGCCCCGTTCATCCTTGGCCTTTTTATAGATAAAAGCAGGCCCAAAGTCGCGGTTGGCGGCCAGCAGGGGATCGGCGACTATACGGGGAAAGTGAAAGGCAAAACGCCGGTCGTCTATCCTGCGTATATCAATATGGGCTTCGCTGCCGTCTTCCATAGTAAGGAAATGGCTGTTATACGTGGAACTGTTAAAGACCGGATCGCCTTCAATTTCGTTGTACCAGAATACCACGTCATCGGAAGTAACGGGAATCTTCTCATCGGACTGGTAAAAGGTCCAGTAGAGGTTCTCCCTCAGCGTATAAATGATATCAAGCGTACCCTGTTCTTCATCCACCTGTATCTCGGCGCTGGCGCAGAGGGGCTTCCATTCCCGCTTAATTACATCGTAGTCAAGCAGGTACTCGTACATATTGGCGACAATTGCCTGGGTTTCCGCATCACGCTCGGCTACCAGCAGGTTGAAACTCTTGGGCTCGCTTGTAACGCTGGAATTCCAGGTTCCGCCCAAAACGCCGTCTTTAAATTCCTCACCCCTCCAGGGCTTACTCTCCGTTTTGGCAAGAATCTCATTTAGGCCGGCAGGCCCGTCTCTCTCTATTTCTGCAAGATCGTACTCTTCCCCTTTCCCCGGGGAACAGGAAGATACTATCATCACGGCAAACACAATAACAGAACAGATTAATTTCTTCATGTAATTATAGTAACGGGAGAGGCGGGAAGGTGTCAACGGAGAGGAAAGGGAGTTTCATTTGCAACAGGCTGCTATCGGATCTTTGGTCCGATAGCAGCCTGTCGCGCTTCCCCTCCGAGGGATCGCCAACAAGAACATTATCCAGTAATCAAACCATGAGCGCACGATTTGTTAATATGAACCGGAACCCCCTTGTTGTTTCCGGCGGATTTGCAGGAGTGGATAGCCTGAAGATCACCTGGTTCATTTTATCGTTGACGCGGTTGAACAACTGGACGTCAGCGATTTCAAAGTGAACACAACGGGAAGCGGAAGCGAGCAGTATCCGCCTGCGATGATGGTGATGCTGCTAATGAATACGGATGTGGCGGTGAGATATATCTGCGGGAATACCGCGCATCCCGATCACCGTGTGATCTGCCGGTTTCGCACCGAGAACCGGGAAGGGTTTAAAGAGGTATTTACAAAGGTATTGGTAATGGCGCGGGAGATGGGACATTTTAAAGAAGGTAGGGAATATCAGTGTAGACGGAACGAAGCCGTACGCGGGCAAGCACGGCGCGGTGAGCTACAAACGAGCGGTAGAGATGATAGAGGAAACGGAGAAGGAAGTAGCAAAACTGATAGCGAAGGCGGACGAAGCGGACAACCTGCCTTTGGAAGAGGGGTTAAACCCTAACTCCGCTCATTTAGGTAGTCTATTCCGGCTTTTAGGTCAGCGTCCCGAAACGCCGCAGCCGTTCCCGGTACCCCGCCTCCGTGTGTGTCTCAGGATGGGGCGTAATACGGACCAGGTAATCCTGTTCCTCCTCCACCCGAAGCCGGTCGTCAAGATACGTGACAAAAGCCTGCCCCCCAACCTCGTGCTGATAGTACCAGATGATTCTCCCCTGCCAGGTGAAACGGCCGCGCTTCGCCTTGAACTCCCCGTCCCCCAGAGGACCATAGTCTATCTGCCGGTTGTCCCGCCTGACCGGGATGATGTACCGCAGGTTCCGCGCTTCCAGCATCGCCACGTTGGACGCGCTGTAGAAGCTCTTGTCGGCGATATACACCACGTCGGAAAGGCCCATTTCCTCCACGCACAGGGCCATGGCCGCCACATCCACGATGTTTCCGCCCAAAAGCCGGTAATAGACCGGCAGCTTCATCTTAGCGGAAAACGAATACAGCAGCCATAGTTGTTTCTCAAAGTCAAAGGAATTATTGTAGCCCTTCGCGTTCACTTCCATGAGAAGCCAGATACTGACAAAGCCGAAAAAGGCGACAAAAAACTGGCCCAGGGCGATAAGCCAGACAGAGAAACGGTACTACAGCACCCCTTTCAGATTCATGGCAAGATAGCTGAAGTAGATTACCCCGGCAGTTTGTCGCGTTTCGCGCATGGAACCTCCGAAATCGGCTGAAAGCCGATTTTTTGCTTTGTAAACGACGAAAGCAGCCTATAACCGGGATTTTTCGCGGCATCAAGCATAAAAAATCCATAGGCGCGGCAGGATGCTATCCCCCCTGGAAAAGGATCCGTTTCCGTATGATCCAGAAACCCAGGATTCCGTCTGCCCCAAGAAGGGCAAGCCAGAAACACTGCATCCCCAGGCATGGCAAAGCCTAGCGAACCAGAAGGCATAGAGGCTGAGGGGCCGGCAGAATTCGTAGGCCGCGTCTCCCTTCTCCACCATGGTCAGAAGCTCCCCATCCTGGATCCAGAGCATCACCAGGGCCAGGAAAATCTAGCAGTTTGTTGCGCTTCAGCGCAAAATTGTATAAAAATTCACGAATGTGAATTTTTATACCTTGCAAACTGCATAAGCAGCCCCGATAATCGGGATTTTTTTGCATGAATATACAAAAATCCACAAGTGCAACAGGCTGCTAGCGCAGCCAGATGAGGTCGGCAAGCTGCCCGAAGGGGAAAGCCGCCGGCCCCGTTCCCGGATCGGCGCCGGAGGACCGGTAAAAGGCGGCGTAAATGAGCAGCTCCATACCGCCCCAGAAAAACTGAGTAGCCACCCCGGCCCAGGCTGCCGCCCGGTACTGCATCCCCGCGATAAAGCGCAGCCTGAAGATGCCCAGATAGGGTTTGAACAGGGGGATGCCGGGCAAAGGCAGGAAGGGCCGGCAGCGCCCGAGGCCGGAAATCATCCTGGTATTCCTGTTTTATGAAACCAGGTACAGCTCAAATTCCGCTTTGCCCGATCCGGGGGATGTCTTTTTTAAGCTAAAGCCGCCAATTTCGCCGGTTTTTTTAAGATGGGTACCACCGCAGGGAACTTTAGCCAAACCGGGAATTTCCCAGTAACGTTTTTCGGCGGCCTTGTCTTCCCAATTGCTTATGATAGAAATATCCTGAGCAATCAGTTCTTTAAGTTTTGTCTCCAGCAAAGGAAAGGCTTCGGCAATGTCGATTTCCCATTCAAAGCCCAGCACGGCCTTTTCGGGGAGTATGTCGGCCCGGTACAGCTTATGCCTGCCGTAGTGGTTACACAAAACCACCAGGGCCAGTTCCGCGATAAAATGAAGCTTCATCAAAGCGTAGCGCCTATCCCAGCCGATTTCTACCGTCACGGTATCGCCGGTTTTTAAACCGTGGTCCCGGGGAAGGGTGTAATAAACTTCCAGCTTTTCCTTGTCGTAACGGGCATCTACAATGGGCTTGCCCCCTATGGTCCCGGTATCAAATACCTGGCCTCCGGGAAAGGCAAAGGCCACGGTTCTGTCCACAGTAATCACGTCCCCTTCTACGGACGTAACCCTTGCATCGTTGCGGGCACTGTAGGTATCTTCCCAAAAAAGTTTGATGCTCATAAAAACCCCCTCTTGCAGTGAAAAACGCTTCTTAATCCAATTCCGTCAAATCATGATGAAAATCCGTCAGCCGTTCCGGCTCTTTCTCTTTAAGAAAGAGTATGTCTTCAATGCGGATGCCGAATTTTTCGGGCAGGTAAATGCCCGGCTCATCAGAAAAACTCATCCCTGGCGCCAGGGGCTGCTTGTTCCCTGCCACCATATAGGGATCTTCGTGTTCGTCCAGACCTATGCCGTGGCCCAGGCGGTGGGTAAAGAAGGCTCCGTAACCCGCCTTTGTTATTACCGCCCTGGCGGCGGCGTCCACGCTTTCACAGGGGGCGCCGGCTTTAACCGCCTTAAAGGCGGCTTCGTTGGCTGCCAGCACAACGGCGTGGATTTCTTTAAATTCTTCACTGGCCTTACCAATAAAAGGAGTCCTGGTCATATCAGCCTGGTACCCGTAATACACGCCGCCAAAGTCTAGAACCACGGCATCACCTTTTTGTATCACCCGGTCACCCGCGCTCCAGTGAGGTATAGCGCTGTGGGGGCCGGATGCCACAATGGGCCCCCAGTCAGATTTTTCTAGTCCTGCCTGGGTCAAAAATTCCGTAAATTTAAGGGCCGCTTCTTTTTCGCTGCGGCCTTCCAGACCCCATTTGTAGAATTCCGCAAGGCCCAGACCCGCCCGGCGCTGGGCTTCTTTTAAAAGACAGTATTCTTCTTCATCTTTTTGCATACGCAGGGGCGTTATTATCTGTGCGGCATCAACCCAGCCCTGTTTGGGCAGCCTTTGCTGCAGGGAAAGCAGGAAGCCGCCCCAAATACGAGTGTCCACCGCCGTAAGCCCCGAGCCGCCTTTTTCGGCGATAAGATCCGCGAGCATTTTGCAGGAATCATCCCCATCACTATGCACAAAAGACTGGGAGTTTAAAAGAAGGTCTTTATTGACCCTGGGTTTTTCGAAACCCGGGCAGATAAAAAAAGCCTCTGAAGCTGTTAAGAGAAAACAGCTGAGCCTGTCGTTGATCTGCCCTTTCTGGGCAGTTAAATAAAAAAGAGCCGTTGTGGGAACCAGGAGCAGAGAACCAATCCCCGCTTTTTCCATGAGTTTCCGGGCCTTTGCCCAGCGATTTAAATAAACGCTATAATCCGCCATGTCTTACCCCTATAAATGACTCAGTCTATCATATACGAAGTGTAGCAATGCCGCTAGTCATGGAACCGGCAGATTTTGCTTATTCTTCAGTATACCCGGTATTTTGAAGCCTGCCGTGTAGTCCGTCCCGGCATATATCGTCGCACGTGAGAATACCATTTTGAGCTTATTGACATAATACAACTAATCACATAATATTAGTAGGATAAGGTGCCATTGTTATTTCAATTCTAAGGCCCAGCGCCCGGGAGATACACGTTGGAAGAATTTCTTTCTGTAAATAAGCTTAACGTTCATTTCAGGACACGGGAAGGGCAGCTCCATGCGGTAAGGGATCTGTTTCTCACCATGGAAAAAGGCGAAAGCCTGGGCCTTGTGGGTGAAAGCGGGAGCGGCAAAACAGTAACTGCCATGACCCTTATGCAGCTGGTTCAAAGCCCGCCGGGGAAAGTCGAAGGCAAAGTGGAATTTCTGGGCCGGGATATTCTGGCCATGAGCGATCCGGAGATACGCCGCATAAGGGGCAATGAAATTGCCATGATCTTTCAGGAACCCATGACTTCTCTCAACCCCATTCATAACTGCGGCAAGCAGATCATGGAGTCCCTTATCCTTCACAAAGGGATGACGAAAAAAGAAGCCCGGGAGCGCACCCTGGAACTTATGACGCTGACAGGCATTCCTTCAGCAAATACAAGGGTGAAGGATTTTCCCCATCAGCTTTCAGGAGGCATGCGCCAGAGGGTGATGATTGCTATGGCTCTGGCCTGCCAGCCAAAGCTTCTTATTGCCGATGAACCGACCACGGCCCTGGATGTTACCATACAGGCCCAGATTCTGGATCTCATAAAAAAACTGCGCCAGGAAACCGGCGCCGCAGTGTTGCTTATCACCCATGACATGGGGGTTATCCGCGAAATGTGCGGCAGGGTCGCGGTGATGTACGCCGGCCAAATTGTTGAAATTGCCGGAGTTGAAGATCTTTTCAAAAAGCCCCTGCACCCTTATTCCGAAGTCCTGCTCTATTCCATTCCCCTTTTGGAACGGAAACAGGATAGGCTTTTTGCCATTAAGGGCATGGTACCGAATCCTTTCGATTTGCCAAAGGGCTGCGCTTTTGCGCCGAGATGCGGATATGCCGCCGAAAAATGCCGCCGTGAAGCGCCGGAACTGGCCGGGGACAGCAGAAAAGTCCGCTGCTTTTTCTGGAAAGAGCGGCTTCAGGAAGAACGGAGCACACTTTATGAAATCTGATGCCCAGCCGAACCAGACCCTGGTAAAAGCAAGGAATTTAAAAGTCTACTTTCCCCTGCGGGAAAACCGCCTCAGCCTTAGAAAGCGTGAAGTAAAAGCGGTAGACGGCATAGACCTGGACATTTACCAAGGCGAAACCTTCGGACTTGTGGGCGAATCGGGCTGCGGAAAAAGCACCTTGGGCCGGGCCCTTATCGCCATGTATCCCCTCACGGAGGGGTCTGTCGTTTTTGACGGCCAGAATCTTGCGGCCCTTGGAGCAGCCAGGATGAAAGAAGAAAGGAAAAAAATGCAATTCATTTTTCAGGATCCCGGCGCCGCCATGAACCCCAGGCAGACTATAACCGACATACTCCTTGAGCCCTTCAGGATTCATTGTTACGGTACCGCCGAAGAAATGCGCGATAGGGTTAATTATCTTATAGAGAAAGTAGGGCTTTCGGCGTACCATCTTTCCCGGTTCCCCCATGAACTTTCGGGCGGCCAAAAACAGCGCGTAGGGATTGCCAGGGCTTTAACACTGAATCCCCAATTTATCATCTGCGATGAGGCTGTTTCTTCTCTGGATGTTTCTATACAGGCCCAGGTTATCAACCTGCTTGCGGATTTGCAGAAAGAATTTTCCCTGACCTACCTTTTTATTTCCCATAACCTCAGCATCGTGCACCATATAAGCGACAGGGTCGGGGTTATGTATCTGGGAAAGCTGGTAGAAACAGGCTCCCATGACGACATTTTTTTGAGGCCGAAACATTATTATACCAAGGCCTTGCTCTCGGCCATTCCGGGATCTTTTTCGGAACGGATAATTTTAAGCGGCGATGTTCCGTCGCCCATCGATCCGCCCCCAGGGTGCAGGTTCCATACCCGCTGCCCTCTTTGTACAGAAAAGTGCATTAATGAAGAACCGGAACTAAAAGAGATTGAGGGCGGGCCGGGGCATTCCGCCGCCTGCCATCACCCTGGCGCGGGGAATTAATTTTTAAGCGGTGGTTGTTCAGAAACTGAAGTTTCTGAACAGCTCTCATTTTTACTTCACTTCTTTACGGAGCCTGGGGTCAAGATAATCCCGCATGCCGTCGCCGATAAAATTGGCGCTCATAGAAAGGGTAAGAAGGGCGAGCCCGGGGAAAAGGCCCATCCACCAAGAAGAGATATAGCTTGCGCCGTCGGAAACCATGGCGCCCCATTCGGGAGCAGGAGGCGGGGAACCGAGGCCCAAAAAGCTTAAGCCCGAAAAAAGGAGAATAGAGCTGCCGAAATCCACAGTGGCCATCACCAAGATTGAACTGATGCTGTTGGGGAGTATGTCCCTAAAGAAAATCCTGGTTTTTGAAGAGCCCATGGAATTAGCGGCTTCGATATATTCGCTGGAACGGATCTGGATTACGGCGCTGCGCATAAGCCTGGCGAAATTAGGCCACCATACGATAATCATAGCCAAAAGGGTATGGAAGAGGCTTGGCCCCAAAGCCGCAGAAATCACCATGGCGAGAATGATAGTGGGGAAGGCCTGTACCAATTCCGCAAAACGCATCATCACTTCGTCCACAGCGCCGCCGGCATACCCGGCAACGCCGCCGTAGATCACCCCTACCAGGGATGCAAAAACAATGGTCAAAAGACTGGCGCTTAAGGAAGTCCTGGATCCCATAAGAAGGCGGCTTAATATATCCCGTCCCAGATGATCGGTGCCGAAAAAATGCGTAAGGCTGGGAGAGCAGAACCGCTCTTCCATGTTCTGCGCCAAAGGATCGTATGGGACAATAAACGGCGCGACAAGGGCAATAATCACCCAAAAAGCGCAGACCACAAAACCTATCATAAAAAGGCGGTTCTTGCGCAGGGAATATACCAATGACATCAGCGGTACCGTACCCTGGGATCCAAAAGGCCGTAGAGGAGATCGACCGCCAGGTTGATAATGACATGGTTTAAGGCGATTAAAAGGGACACCCCCACAATGGCGGGGAAATCAAGGCTTTGGGTGGATTGATAGGCGTATTGGCCTATACCCGGCCAGGCGAATATGGTTTCTACCAGGATCATGCCGCCCAAAAGGCCGCTAAAGCTCATGCCGATGACGGTTACTACCGGGAGAAGAGCATTGCCCAGGGCATGCTTTAAGAGAATATCCCTGCGGGAAAGACCTTTTGCCAAGGCTGTACGGATGTAATCCTGGGACATCACTTCTAAAAGGCTTGAACGGATAGTCCTGGTGATAAGCCCCATGGTAAACATACCCTGGCAGATACCGGGGAGAACAAGATGCCTAAGGCTGTCAACGAGAAGCCTCATATCGCCCTGGATGAGAGAATCAATAAGAAAAAAACCTGTCCGGTGCAAGGGAGCGCTGAGCCTGGTAGAAATACGCCCGGGCCTGGGGGCAATCCCCAGGAGAAGGTAAAATACAAAGAGGAGGATCATGGCCATCCAAAAAGAAGGGACAGAAACTCCAAAGATAGACACGCCCCGGATAACTTGCTCCGTAAGAGTATCCCGCTTAACGACGGAAATTATTCCAAAAAGCAGCCCAAAAAAAACAGCAAATATCATGCCGACTATCGCCAGCTCTATGGTGGCAGGGAAATACCGGGCTAAATCTTCCGCCACAGGCTGTTGAGTCCGGATAGAAACGCCCAAATCAAAGCGGAGAAGGTTTTTAAGATACGTAAGGTATTGTTTATAAAGGGGCTGATCCAAACCCCATTTAGCCCGGAACGCCGCCACCATTTCAGGATCGCCCAAATTTCTGTCGCTCAGATTGGCTACCACCGGATCGCTGGGTACCGCATGGGAAAGGAGAAACACCACGAGCGATATACCTATCATCAGAAAACAGAGCAAAAGAAATCTTCTAACAAGGTAGCGCAACACCCATGTTTCTCCTTTTCTTGAGCTTTTCCAACTTATTCCGATACGCGCCCTAATTCAACCCGGCGGATGGCGTAATCGGCACCTTTAAGGCCTGCCCGGATTGCATACTGGCTGGCATGCTGGAGCAGCGGTACAAAGGGGCTGTCTTCTTCCAAAAGAGCAATGATCTTTTTATAGTTCTCGTTACGAACCGATTCGTCCAGCTCCAGGGAAGTTTTCTTTCCCAGATCCGCCAGAGCAGGATTGGCCTCGGCCTTCCAGTTTGCCCTGAGGCCGACGGTATTTCCCGGGAGGAAGGATAGGTTGCTGATATTGTCCTGATAGTCCGGCCCCCAGTGCCAGAGCGCTAAAGACTGTTTGCCGTTCCGGTAGGAATCGAGGGAAACATTTGAAGGCTCCGGAACCAGTTCCGTTTTAATGCCCACGGCGGCAAGATCATTCTGGATTTTCTGGGCCAAAGTAACAAAGTCCAAGCCCGCCTGATTAACCGTGGGGACATAGAATTTGACGCTAAACCCGTTAGGATAACCCGCTTCTTTAAGAAGGGCTTTCGCCGCCTCGACTTTCGGAAAGGAGCTCACGTCTCTGGGAGGCAAAGAACCGGGAAGGCCAATAGAGAAAGGCCCCTGGAGGACTACGAAGGCGGGGCCGGCTATGGTCTGAAGCCCCTTGTAATCTATAGCCAAATTGACCGCTTTTGCAACTTTGGGGTTAGCCAAAGGCCCGCCGATAGCCGGATCCCGGTTAAGGAGGAGAAAATTAAACCGGAAGTCAGGAGCATCCACAATTTCGATATTCTTTACGCCCTGCAAGCTCTTTATCTGTTCAGGCCCGGTGTTAAAGGCAATATCCACATCCCCCCGCTGAAGGGCCATAACCTGGGAATTGGGATCGGGTATCGTTTTAAGGGTTATTTTGTCGTAGTAAGGCGCGCTCCTCCAATAATTGGGGTTTCTGACCAGGACTACCTCGTTGTTCGGTATATAAGACTGAAGCTGATAAGGGCCGGTGCCGGCGGAATGGGTATCCAGCCATATTTTGGCTTTATCGGCAGTGCTGGCATCGGGCGCGTTAGTAGCCCCCTGCTGGAGAAGAGTTTTTTTGTCCAGGGGCGAAAAAAAGGTCCGGTTCAATTTAACGTGAAAGGTGGGATCCACTTCCTTCAAATGATACACGATGGTATAGGGGTCAGGGGCTTCGATACTTACGATACCCTTTGCATGAAACGCGCCGTTGCCTTTCAGATTGATGTTCCGCTGGTTACTCCAGAGTATGTCTTCCGAAGTGAGGGGGTTTCCGGAATTGAACTTAATGTCCTTTTTTAACTTATAGGTATAGGTCAGACCATCGGCGGAAACGGAATAACTTTCCGCAAGGCTGGGAACAAAGTTCGTGGTACTTCCCTCATACCGGTATAGCGTATCATAGCTGTTGCTTATAACCCATCCTGCATAGGGCTCGTAGGCTATGCCGGGATCAAAGCTTATATAGTCCGGGTTGAGGGCCACAATGAGGTGCTTTTCCTGCGCTGCCGGCCGGGTTTCACCCTGGCCTTTGGCAAAAAGCGGGATCTGGAAAATGAGAGCCGCCGCAATGACCATCCATGAGAGTGGTATCTTTTTCATCTTTGCTATCTCCTACAAAAGATTCCAGGATATATCCTAGTAATACCATGATAATAATAAAATTTAATCATGTCAACAGATCCGGGCGTAACTTGAGGCGCTAAGTGTCAGTCCTGGTGATCCTGGTACAGGGAGGCGATAATCTCTTCCACCGGCCGACTCCCGGCGCTCATGTCCCTTACGGTAAGGCTTTCCCCCAGGGCTCTGAGGGCTGCGGAAACGCTGATCTTCCTGGTATCCAGCTCCCAGACCGCGTGGGATTCCTTTTGGGAGAGCAGCCAGGTTCCGGGAGGCTCCGGGGGAATCTCCCCGGCCTCGAAACTTATCTCCAGGCGCCGCAGAGGGTCGTAGCGCTCCCTCAGACGGCCCAGGGCTCCATCGTAGAGGAGTTTCCCTTTGCCGATAAGGAGTATCCGCTCCGTGAGGGCTTCAATATCGTCCATGTCGTGGGAGGTAAGGATCACCGTAAGCCCCCTGTCCCGGTTCAGCCGGGCGATGATCCGGCGGACAGTCAGTTTTGACACGGCATCAAGGCCGATGGTAGGCTCGTCCAGGAACAGGACTTCCGGCTGGTGGACAAGGGAGGCGGCAATCTCGCAGCGCATCCGCTGCCCCAGGCTGAGCTGCCGCAGGGGGCTTGCCAGGAGGGGCCCCAGTTCCAGAAGCCCCGCCAGCTCCTCCAGGCTCCGCCGGTAGGCTTTTTCGTCAATCCGGTAGATATCCCGCAGCAGATCCAGGGAATCCTGCACCGGCACGTCCCACCAGAGCTGAGTCCGCTGGCCAAAAACCACCCCGATACGGCCCACATAGCTCCGGCGGCTCTTCCAGGGGATCATCCCCATGACCCTGCATTCCCCCGAATCGGGAACCAGGATGCCGCTCATGATCTTGATAGCCGTGGATTTGCCCGCCCCGTTGGGGCCGATAAAGGCGGCGGCCTCCCCCTTCCTCAGCGAAAAGGAGAGGCCGTCCAGGGCCTGAACCGCTGTGTACTCCCGGCGGAAAAGGGAAACCAGGGCGGGCAGGAACCCTTTCCGGCGTTTATGAACCCGGAAGCTCTTCCGGATATCCGCCAGTTATGCGACATACCAAACCAAAATTTTCTGTAAAATTATGTAAAGCGGCTTCGCCGCTAGTGTTAAAAATCAGTGAAAATATCCCCTATATAATTCAGTAGAAATGTCCCCCCGCCGGCAGGGGGACAGGCGGAGCATCAATCGTCGAAAATAGTCTTAATTTCTTTGGTGCGCAAGGCGTTATTTTTCCAGAAGATGTGGACAGAAGCGTCCAGCCTGACACGGACGAGGAC